>JAEXMK010000129.1 GCA_023444445.1 Pseudomonadota bacterium
GCCGCTCAAACGCCGCCCAGGGAATACGCTTCAAAAGATCATGAAAGACGCTATTCTTGTGCCGCACGGTGTTGCTCCTCTTTCGTGTCCGAGATCGTCGCCAAACGCTCGAATACGAGTAGAATCACCACCGTGCGCCATGTCCACCAAATTTAAACCGGACAGCAGTGGGACAGGCCCGACCATGACGGAGCAGAGGTTTGTGGGCGTTCCATCAGTCCAACAGCAGCCGTCCGGCCGTCTTTTGCTGCAGCCACACAAAAAGAAGGGCCGCAGAGCGGCCCTTTAGGCGGGGAGGAAAGAAGTGGGCGTCAGGCAAGCCCGCCGATATGAAAGGCCTTGGTCTCCAGATATTCTTCGATCCCGATCTGAGCGCCCTCGCGGCCGAGACCGGATTGCTTGACGCCGCCGAAAGGGGCGACCTCGGTGGAGATCAACCCGGTATTGAGGCCGACCATGCCGAATTCCAGCGCTTCACCCACACGCCAGGCGCGCTTCAGGTTCTCGGTGTAGAAATAGGCGGCAAGGCCGAAGGGTGTGCCATTGGCGATGGCGAGCGCTTCTTCCTCCGTCTCGAAACGGAAGAGCGGCGCGACGGGCCCGAAGGTTTCTTCGCTCGCCAGCTGCATTGCCGTCGTCGCGCCTGTCAGCACCACGGGCGCCGTATATTGCGGACCCTCCGGCAGATTGCGCGGCTTGGTGATGACCGTTGCACCCTTGGAAACGGCGTCATCGATATGGGCGCGGATTTTCGCGATCGCCGGTTGGTTGATCATCGGGCCAATGGAGACGCCCGCTTCCGTTCCGGGGCCTACCCGCATGGCGTCGACCCGATCCGCCAGCTTCTTTGCAAAGGCGTCATAAACGCCAGATTGAACGAGAATCCGGTTGGCGCAGACGCAGGTTTGGCCGCCATTGCGGAATTTCGAGACCAGTGCGCCTTCGATGGCGAGATCGAGATCGGCATCGTCAAAAACGATAAAGGGAGCATTGCCACCCAGTTCCAGCGACAGCCGTTTGATGCTGTCCGCAGCGCCCCGCATCAAAAGCGAACCGACGCGGGTGGAGCCGGTGAAGGAAATCTTGCGAACCTTGTCATTGGCCATGATTTCATTGCCGATATCCGTCGGCATGCCGGTGACGATGTTGATGACGCCTGCGGGAATGCCCGCCCGTTCGGCAAGAACGCCGAGCGCCAGCGCCGAATAGGGCGTGAATTCCGAGGGCTTGATGACCACGGTACAGCCGGCGGCGAGCGCCGGCGCGACCTTGCGGGTGATCATCGCATTCGGGAAATTCCACGGCGTGATGATGCCGCAGACGCCGACCGGCTCCTTCAACACCACGATGCGCCTGTCCGGCGTCGGTGATGGGATGGTGCTGCCGCCGATACGCCGGGCCTCTTCGGCAAACCATTTGACGAAGGATGCGCCATAGCGGATTTCTCCTTTGGCCTCCTCAAGCGGCTTGCCCTGTTCGGTGGTCAGGATCATGCCGAGATCGTCGATATGCTCGATCATCAGCGCGAACCATTTTTCAAGAAGTGCGGCGCGCTCGGCGTGGGTTTTTTTCTTCCACGGGCCGAAGGCGGCGTTGGCGGCCTCGATAGCCGAGCGGGTTTCCGTACCGTCCATGTCAGGCACGGTGCCGATGACCGCCTGCGTTGCCGGATCGAGCACGTCGACCGCCTTGCCCGATGCTGCCGCTTTCCATGCGCTGCCGATCAAGCCCGTCTGGCGAAAGAGTTCCTTGTCTTTCAAACCCTGCATCATAAGTCTCCGAAATCAGGCGAGTGCCGCAAGAACTGCGGCGGTGATCGTGTCTGTCTTATCCTTGCCCGGCACGGTGCCGATACCCCGACCGGTCGCTGTTTCCAGCGCCGCCATGATCTTTGCCGCTGCATCCTTTTCACCGAGATGCTCGAGCATCATCGCGCCGGACCAGATGGCGGCAACGGGGTTGGCGATGCCGAGATGGGCGATGTCGGGCGCAGAGCCGTGCACCGGCTCGAACATCGAGGGCGCGCTGCGGTCGGGATTGATATTGGCGGAGGCGGCAAAACCGAGGCCGCCCTGAATGGCTGCGCCGAGGTCGGTCAGAATATCGCCGAAGAGGTTGGAGGCGACCACGACATCGAGGCTTTCCGGCGCCATCACCATGCGCGCCGCCATGGCGTCGATGTGATAGCTCGTCACCTCGACATCAGGATATTCGGCGGCGAGTTTGTGTGTCACCTCATCCCAGAACACCATCGAATATTTCTGCGCATTGGACTTGGTGATGGAGGCGAGCTTGCCGCGACGCTTCTGCGCCTGCTCGAAACCGAAGCGCAGGATGCGTTCCACGCCCTTGCGGGTGAAGATCGAAGTTTCGACGGCCACCTCGTCGTCCGTGCCCTGATGCACGCGGCCGCCAGCGCCGGAATATTCGCCTTCCGTGTTTTCGCGGATACAGAGAATGTCGAAGCCATCGGCCTTCAAGGGGCCCAGCACGCCGGGCAGCAGCCGGTGCGGGCGGATATTGGCATATTGTACGAAAGCCTTGCGGATTGGCAGCAGCAGACCATGCAGCGACACGGAGTCAGGCACTTCCGCCGGCCAGCCGACCGCACCGAGCAGAATGGCGTCGAAGCCGCGCAGGGTTTCGATGCCGTCTTTCGGCATCATCGCGCCGGTCTCTTGGTAAAAGGCGCAGGACCAGGGAAACTCGGTGCCCTCAAGCGCAAAACCGGAAGTTTTTGCGGCGGTGTTCAACACCTGCCACGCGGCATCAGTGACGCTTTTGCCGATGCCGTCCCCGGGAATGAGTGCGATGCGATGCGTTTTCAAGAGAATTCCCCTGTTACAGTCCGATAAGGACGCTTTTGCTCTTGCGGTTGGCGAGATAGGCGTCCCGACCGAGATCCTTGCCGATGCCGGAGCGTTTGTAGCCGCCGGTCGGTAAGATGTGATCGCGCGAACGCCCGTAACGGTTGACCCAGATCGTTCCCGCCTGGATGGCGCGCGACAGGCGCAGGACACGCGAGACGTCCCGGCTGAAAAGACCCGCCGCCAGACCGTAGGTCGGATGATCAGAAAGCGCCAGAGCCTCTTCTTCCGTGCGGAATGTCTGCAGCGTCAGCACCGGCCCGAAAATTTCCTCGGTGACGGCGGGCGAGGTCTGGTCCACATTGGCGATCAGCGTCGGTTGATAGAAATAGCCGGGGCCGTCCATGATTGCGCCACCCGTCAGGCATTCGCCACCATGGGCAACCGCCGCCTGCACGATGCCATCGATACGCTGGCGCTGCACTTCGGAGATAATAGGTGAATATTGGGTGGTCTCGTCCCAGGTCGGGCCGGGTTTTACCGTTTTCATACAGGCGATGATCGCGGCGGAAAGGGCATCTGCCGCACTTTCTTCGACGATGATGCGCGAGCCCGCAACACAGGCCTGTCCGGCATTGGAAAGAATATTGCCGGCGATCGCAGCCGCCGCCTTTTCGATATCGGCATCGGCAAAAACCAGCTGCGGGCTTTTGCCGCCGAGTTCCAGCGTCATGGGCTTTATGCCTGTGCGGGCGATATTGGCCATGATGGCGGCACCCGCGGCCGTGGAACCGGTGAAACTGACCTTGGAAATCTCGGGATGGCCGGTGATGGCGTTGCCCGTCACGGGCCCGTCGCCGAGCACGATGTTGATGAGGCCGGCGGGCAGGCCGGCCTTGATTGCCAACTCGGCCATGAAAATACTGGAAAAAGGCGTCATTTCCGATGGTTTCAGCACCACGGCATTGCCAGCTGCCAGCGCCGGGCCGAGTTTCCAGCCGGCCATGGAGACGGGGAAATTCCACGGTGTGATCGCGCCGACGACGCCATAGGGTTCGGTCATGATCATGCCGAGGCTCGTATCGTCGGTCGGCACGAGGTCGCCACCTTCCTTGTCGGCAAATTCGGCGAAGAAGCGGATCTGTTCGGCGGTCACGGCAATGTCGCCGGCGATGAGCTGGCCGACCGGCCGGGTGGAGGACAGCGCTTCTATCTTCGCCAGCGTTTCGGCTTCCTGCTCGATCAGGTCGGCCCAGCGCTGCAGGACCTTCGTGCGTTCGCGCGGGCGCACGCCACCCCAATTGCTGGTTTTCAGCGCGGCCTTGGCGGTCTGCACCGCTTCATCGACCAGCGTGGCGTCCGCTCTGGGGCAGCCGGCATATTCGATGCCATCCGACGGGCGATGCATGTCGATGCCGTTTTGAGCCGGTATCAACCGGCCGCCGATGAAATGGCCGATCGGCAAAGACAGGCTGTCTGGATCGAAGCTGAGCGTCATGGGGAAACCCTTTTTGGATGCGCCTCAAGGCTAGTCCCTGATGGCAAGCAGCATCGACCGAGTGCGGCGGCGGCGGTGAACGAAAATCCTGTTTTGTCGCCGGCGGACAGCGCAATCTTCGGTGCGTGTGTCCGCCGGCATTTTCTGGGCATAAACCTTCACGGGCGATGCCAAAAATACGGGATTTCAGGTCAGCCGTTTACGGTGACGTAGATCTTGCGGACGGTCTCGATGGTCTTCCACACGCCGACGAAACCCGGCTTCATGACGAAGCTGTCGCCCGCCGTGTAGCGCAACGGTGCGCCGCCCTCCGGCGTGATTTCGATGACGCCTTCGAGAATATGGCAGAACTCGAATGTCTCGCCCTTGATAGAGCGGCTTTCGCCGGGGGTTGCTTCCCAGATGCCGGTGTGGACGGTGCCGTTGCGGGCTTCGTCCAGCGCCCAGGTCTTGAAGGCCGGGTCGCCGGAGATAAGGCGTTCGGGCAGGGCCTTGGAGGCCTTGGGTTCGAAGGCGGGATTGGTGTCAATGGTTTTGAGAAGCGGCATGGGTGTCCTTTCCTGGAACGGTGTGGGTTTAATATCCGCGGTTGCGATCAACGAGGCCGAGCGGTTCGAGACCGGACTGGTATCGTTTGATGTTCTCGACAACGGTGCGGGCTGCCGAATGCGGCTGGGTGACGCTGGCGACATGCGGCGTCAGGAGAATTTTCGGATGTGTCCAGAAACCATGGTCTTCCGGAAGTGGTTCGGGTTCGGTGACATCGAGCACTGCGCCGGAAAGCCTGCCGCGACCCAGCGCGTCGATGAGGGCATCGTGATCAAGCTGCCTGCCGCGACCGGCGTGGACCAGACCCGCACCCTCTGGCAGCATCCCCAGACGTTCGCCGTTCAACAGACCGGTGGTTTCCTCCGTCAGCGGCAGAAGGCAGACGAGTATATCGCTTGTCGAGAGGATCGTGGCCAACCCGGCCTCGCCATGATGGCAGGTAACACCATCGATCTCGCGCGGTGAGCGGCTCCAGCCGGACAGCGGAAAACCGAAGGGTCTGAGCCGCTCCAGCGCCGCAACGCCCAGCATGCCGAGGCCGAGAACGCCCACACGACATTCGTCCGCCTGGCGCTGCGGCAGGGCTTTCCACAGGCCCTGACGCTGCTGGCTGAGATAGGCGGGCAAATTGCGGTGAAGCGCCAGCACGCCAAGGCTCACATATTCCTGCATCATGCGGATGATGCCCTCGTCCACCATGCGTACGACCTTCACATGGGGAGGGACGGCGTCGATATGAAACTGGTCGACACCGGCACCGATCGAGAACAGGATCTCGAGGTTGCAGTAGCGGCCTATATCTTGGGGCACCGTCCAGCTGATGAGGTATCGAACCGTGTCCGGGTCGACGCTTGCGGCATCCATCGAAAAGGGCAGATTCGGCAGCTCGCGGGCGAGCGCCTGCCGGAAAATCTCGCCGCGTCTGGCGTCGGAATTGAAGAAAAACGTCATCTGAAATCCGTGTTTCGAAGATTCAAACCGTGCAGCGGTTTGCCAGTTTTTCCAGCATTGACTGGCAGCCGGACAATTCGCCGGCGGTGATATATTCATCCGGCTTGTGGGCGCGACCGATGTCACCCGGGCCGCAGATGATGGCGTCGATACCGGCCGCCTGGAAAAGCCCGGCCTCGGTGCCATAGCTGACGGCCGCGATGCAGGGCGCGCCGGTCAATTCTTCCAGAAGCTTTGCGAGTGGCGCATCGCCGGCAAGGGACAACGCCGGATAGTCGCTCATCGGTGTCCATTCGATATCGATGCCCTCAGCGGCGAGCGTTTCCACGCCATCTCGCACCGGCTGAAGCAGCGCGAGTGGCGAAACGCCGGCAATCGCGCGCGCTTCCAGCTCGATGGCGCAATGATCCGGAATGATGTTGAGCGCCTGTCCGCCCCTTACCGTGCCGATCTGCAAGGAGGAGTAGGGCGGCTCGAAGGTCGTCTCGAAGGGGCCCTGTGTCAGCACCTGCGCTGTTGCGACCGCCTTTGCCATGATGCTGGTCATGAGGTGAATGGCGTTGACGCCCTGATCGGGCCGCGATGAATGGCCAGAGCGGCCACGAATGGTGATGCGCGCGGCGGCCTTGCCTTTGTGGGCGCGCACGGCAAGCAGATTGCTGGGCTCGCCGATGATCGCGCCCGCCGGCTTTGCGCATAATTCCGGCAATCGGGCGATCAGGTGCGGCACGCCGCGGCAACCGGCCTCCTCGTCATAGGAAAAGGCAATGTGTACCGGTCGTTTCAGCGCCATGCGCGAAAATGCCGGTGCTGCGGAGAGAACAGTGGCGAGAAAACCCTTCATATCGGTGGTGCCACGCCCGTAAAGACGATCGCCTTCGGTTCTCAGCGTGAAGGGATCGGAAGACCATTCGGGCTCACCGGCGGGCACCACATCCATATGGCCGGAAAGGATATATCCTGCGACATCCGTCGGGCCGAAGCTCGCGAAGAGATTGGCGCGGTCGCCTTCGGGCCCGGCCAGCAGCGATACTTTCGCGCCGTGGTTTTCCAGATAATCGGCGATCCATCCGGCGATATCGCCGTTGGCGGTTCCGACGATCGATGGGAAGCCGACAAGACGCTCCAGAATTTCGATTGCGCTCATGGTTGCCTCCGCTGCTTCAACGCCGAAAGCTTAGAGTGGCAGGCGGCGTTTATCTGCCGAAATGCGCATGATTTCGGTAGATTGTTGTGTCCTTCCAGTGCTTTCGGAAAATTCGTGCTGGCAAGGCTGGTTATCTTCGGAAGTCGTGGGCTGGGCTGCCGGGATCAAGGTTCCGCACCGGAGGAAATGAGAGCCGTTTGCTATGGAGCTGCTCAAGGTCGATAGTTTCGAGTTGCGAACCGTGGATATCGCCGATGTGGAGGCGGATCATCTGCATGCCCTCTCCATGGCTGTTGGATGGCGATATCACGCGAATGAGTGGTGTTTTCTGCGGCAGTGTGGTGTTGGCCTTGCGGCACTTGATGAGATCGACCGCGTCGTTGCAACCGCCATGCTGTTTCCCTGTGATGAGGGTTTTGCGACGCTCGGCATGGTCATCGTTTCGCCGCGCCTGCAGGGGCAGGGCGTAGCACCATGGCTGGTTCGGCGACTTCTGGCAAAATTCCCAGCCATATCCCTGAGGCTCAACGCCACGAACGAGTCGAGGCGGTTGTTTGCCGGTCTGGGATTTGCCGGAGAGACGGAAAAAGTGCATCTCTTTCGGGGAAAAGCGCAATGTCCGGCAGAGATGCCGCCCCCCGGCAGGAAACAGAAGATTGAGCCGCTATCAGAAGACCATTTGGCCGATGTGGTTGACATGGACCGGGCGGCTTTTGGCATTTCGCGCCGCCGCGTCCTGTCGCGCCTTCTCAGGGAAAAGACAGGCTATGGCCTGTTCGAGGCTGGCCGGCTTGTCGCTTTTGCCTTTCGCCGTGCGGCGGGGCGAGGCCATATCGTGGGTCCGGTCGTTGCAGTTGAGGAAACGGATGCAATCGCGCTCGTCAGGCGGCATTTTGCCGATCTGGAAGCACAGCTTGTCCGTCTCGATGCCGTGCGCGACAGCGGCTCCTTTTCCGATTTTCTGGCGCAATCCGGCCTGGTTGTGATCGAAACGCTGACGACCATGTCCAAAGACGTGCCGCAGCCCGTGGGGTCCGGCGCGGCAAAGATTTTTGCGCTGGCGGGTCCTTCCCTGTTCTGACTTTGTGCTGAGCTGCGACACGATCGCAATTGACGCCCCGTCTGTTGCCCCTTATGTGAGAAAGGGACGGTTCCTGCAGCCGAAAGGCGAAGGGATTAATAGGGAACATGGTGCGGGCGATCTTTTTCGTCCAATGCCGTGGCTGCCCCCGCAACTGTAAGCGGATTGTCGTTCATCCCAGTGACGCTTAAAAGGCGTCATGCCACTGTATTTTTCGGAATGCGGGAAGGCAGATGAGAGACGCAAATCCGTGAGCCAGGAGACCTGCCGTCAAAATATGAACCATCGTTACGGGCGGGGAAGCCCGGAGGAGGATTTTGTAATGTTATTTCATAACATTTCGTTTGCGTCCGATTACCGTTCTCCGTACAAGACGTCCCGCTGTTGCTGCGCGTTCTGACGCCTGCTGCTCTGGAATAAGTTTTACTTTCGACTGGAGAACACATGTTTCCTTCTAGACGCCTGCCGGTCCATGCCGGCTTTCTGGCTGCCGTGCTTTCGGTTTTGCCTGTGGTCGGTGCCAATGCTG
Source organism: Pseudomonadota bacterium (assembly GCA_023444445.1). Classification (GTDB taxonomy): domain Bacteria; phylum Pseudomonadota; class Alphaproteobacteria; order Rhizobiales; family Rhizobiaceae; genus Agrobacterium. The sequence continues at coordinate 8,563 of JAEXMK010000129.1, forward strand.
CCGAAACCACCTATCCCCTGACAATCAACAGCTGCGGTCAGGAGATCACCTTCAAGCAGGCGCCCGCCCGCACCGTTTCCGTTGGCCAAAGCACGACAGAGGTTCTTTACCTGCTTGGTGTCGCGGACAAGGTCGTCGGCACGGCGCTGTGGATCGGTCCGGTTCTGAAGGGTTACGAGGAGGCCAATGCCAAGGTCGAACGGCTGGCCGATAACGATCCGAGCTTCGAGGCCGTTGTCGGCAAGAGGCCTGATCTCGTTACGACGCAGTTCCAGTGGCAGATCGGTCCCGAGGGTGTTGTTGGCACGCCGGCGCAATTCGCCGAACTCGGTATTCCCGTCTATACCTCGCCTGCCGATTGCATCGGCAAGGACAATTCCGGCGGCGGTGACGGTGTGCGCAACACCGGCTTCACCATGGAGCTGATCTATCAGGAAGTCCGCGACCTCGCCAAAATCTTCAACGTGCAGGATCGCGGAGAAGAAGTTGTTGCCGACCTGAAGAAGCGCGAGGAAGCCGCTCGTGCGAAGATCGCCTCCGCCAATGGCAAGCTTTCCGCCGTCTTCTGGTTCTCCAGTGCCGAATTGGATATCGATCCCTATGTCGCCGGCCGCAATGGCGCTCCCGGTTACATCATGTCCGCGCTGGGCTTGAAGAATGTCATCGAAAGTGATGAGGAATGGCCGACTGTCGGCTGGGAAACCATCGCCAAATCCAATCCGTCTGTGGTTGTTGCCGGCAAGATGGATCGCCGTCGTTTCCCCGCCGATGACATTGCCGTCAAGTTGAAGTTCCTGGCCAGCGATCCCGTGGCAAGCATCATGCCCGCCGTGAAGGAAGGTCGTGTGTTCGAGATGGATGCGCAGGCGATGAATCCGACCATTCGGACCATCGAAGGTATTGAAACGCTGGCCGAGGCGATTTCGGCCGCTGGCCTTGCCAAGTGAACCGTTTCTCCACCCATCTTGGCAGGGCGGGGCTGGCATTTGCCGCGCTCGCCCTGCTGCTTGTCGCGCTGATGGCCGGGGCGGCCATCGGCGAAACTGCCATCCCTCTGGATGTTGTAGCAAAGACGATTGCCAACCGCGTTTTCCACGCGGGTTATCCGCTTGAACCGCTTGATGAGGGCATCGTGTGGAGTTACCGTCTCAGCCGCGCCGTTGTTGCCGCCTGCTGCGGGGCGTCGCTGGCGCTCGCCGGGGCGGTGCTGCAATCTCTTCTGCGTAACCCGCTTGCCGATCCCTATATTCTCGGAATTTCCGCCGGCGCCTCCACCGGCGCCGTCGCCGTGGCGCTTCTGGGCTTCGGCGCGGGGTTTCTGACGATGCCGGCGGGCGCACTCATCGGCGCTTTTGTCGCTTTTTCGCTGATCAGCCTTCTGGCTGTGCGGGCGGGGCATGGCAACAGCGCCATCATTCTGGCGGGCGTTGCCGGTTCGCAGCTGTTCAACGCCATGACCTCCTTCATTGTCACTAAATCCGCCAATGCCGAACAGGCGCGCGGCATCATGTTCTGGCTGCTCGGCAATCTTTCCGGCGTGCGCTGGCCGGATGTCTGGCTGGCACTACCGGTCAGCCTTGCGGGCCTTATCGTTTGTCTCTGGTACGCGCGGGCGCTCGATGCCTTCGCCTTCGGCGGTCAGGCCGCAGCCTCGCTCGGCATTCCGGTGCGCTGGGTCTATACGGTGCTGATCTCCGTTTCCGCCATCATGACAGCTGCGATGGTGTCGCTGGTCGGCTCCATCGGTTTTGTCGGGCTCGTCATTCCCCACGCCGCGCGCATCTTCGTTGGTGTTCGCCATGGCATATTGCTGCCGGTGACGGCGCTGACCGGCGCGGTGTTCATGATTATCGCGGATATTCTCTCGCGTATCGTCATTCCGGGACAGGTGCTGCCGATCGGCGTCATCACCGCACTGGTCGGCGCGCCCGCCTTCGCCTTCATTCTGGGACAGAAGCGGGGGCGATCATGAAATTATCCGCCCACGGCCTGCATTTTCATGCCGGCAATATCGATATCGTCCGCGACATTTCGCTTGATGTCGGCTCCGGGGAATTTCTCGGCATCATCGGTCCGAACGGGTCCGGCAAGAGCACGCTTCTGTCCATGCTGGCCGGCATCCGCAAACCGCGCCGGGGACACGTTACGCTTGGTGAGGTTCCACTTGGCTCATTGGGGCGGCGCGAGCTTGCCCGCCGGCTCGCCTTCGTTGAGCAGCAGGCTGAAACCACCGAGCGCATCACTGCGCGGCAGGCGGTAGAACTTGGACGGACGCCCTATCTCGGCCCGCTTTCCGCCTGGTCGCAGAATGACGACGCCATCGTTGATGCCGCGCTTGCCAATGTGGATATGGCCGACAAGGCGGAGCGGAGCTGGCACCACCTTTCCGGCGGTGAACGGCAGCGCCTGCATATTGCAAGAGCCCTGGCGCAGGAGCCGCACATCCTGCTGCTTGACGAACCAACCAATCACCTCGATATCGGACACCAGATCGGCCTGCTTGATCTGGTGCGCCGGCAGGGGCTGACGGTTGTGGCGGCGCTGCATGATCTCAATCATGCCGCCATGTTCTGCGACCGCGTCGCCATCATGCATCGGGGCGAGATGATCGCGGCCGGGCCGCCGCGCGAGGTCCTGACGGCGGCAAGGATCGCCGACGTTTTCGGGGTTGAATGTGCGGTCAGCACCGATGAGGGCGGTTTTTCCCATATTCGTTTTCTGCCGGCCCATGGGCGGGTTGATCCAACAAGGAAAGTACTGGCACGATGAAGACATCGACGACACTCGCAAGCACCGCCGCAAAGGCCAGGCTTTTTTGCGCCGCTGCCGCAATTGCGGTGGTGGCCACCGGATTTCCCCTTCATGCTTCAGCCGAGATTTTCGAGGTGAAGATGCTGAACCGGGGTGAAAAAGGCCCGATGGTGTTCGAGCCCGATTTCCTGGAAATCGCACCAGGCGACCGCGTGCGCTTCGTTCCCACCCACAAGAGCCACAACGCCGCGACCATTGATGGCATGGTCCCGGAGGGTGTCGAGGGGTTCAAAAGCCGGATCAATGATGAGTTCGAGACCGCGTTCGAAAAGCCGGGCTTTTACGGCATCAAATGCTCGCCGCATTACGGAATGGGCATGGTCATGCTGATCAAGGTGGGCGATGCAGCCCTGCCGCAAAGCTATAAGGAAGTCGACGTGCCCGGTCGGGCAAAGCCACGTCTTGATGATCTTTTCGAGCAGGCGGAAAAATGAGTATTCTGCGGAAGTCTTGGGAGTGGCCGTCTGGATTTTTCTGCATGCAGACGAAGCCCGGAAACCTTTCGTCCGTCATGCTCGGCCTGTCCCGAGCTTCCGCAACACTTTAATTTTGCGATACGTGATTGGATCCTTGAGACAGGCCCGAGGAGGACGTCGTGTATGCGGATAGTGAAGGGGACTGCGGCCTTCCTCAGCCCTTGCTAGAAGTATCCGGCTTCACCGCACACACCGCATATCGATGCTGCAGCCCGCGCAGGATGCCCTTCAGCAGGCTGAAGTTTTTCGCCTGGGCGCGATGGATGGCCTGAAGTTCCTGATCGATCGAGACAGGCTCGAAACCGGCCGCATGCAACATCGTCGCGACATCGCCGGCCCTTGCACCCTTCGAAAAATAGACCCGCGAGAGAATGCTGTTGAAGGTGTTTTCCGGGTCCGCCGGCTTGTGCGGCTGGTCCGGTTTGACGAGGCCGATACTCTCCAGGCCGGCGGCCAGTTTTTTCACCAGCTTTTCGCGCCAGCCGGTATTCACGAAATCGCCGTCGACGATCAGAAGCCGCCCGCCGGGTTTCAGAACACGGAACCATTCGGCAAAGCTTGCCTGCGGGTCCACCAGCGTCCAGACGAGATGGCGGGTGATAATGACGTCGGCGCTTTCATCCGGCTCCATCGTATTTTCGGCATCGCCGACAAAAAAGCGGATGTTGCGCCCACGGCTTTTCGCCTTTTCCCGGGCAAGGGCCAGCATCGTTTCCGACCAGTCCATGCCGGTGACCTGAAAACCGAGATCATCCATGAGATGCGAGATGACGCCGGTACCACTGGCAAGATCAAGCGCCTTGCGGCGCTCGCCGCGGCCCAGATGTTTCAGGATAAGCGCGTGCCAGGCTTCACGTTCGTCTTCGGAGAAAATTTCGTGTCCGGGTGAGAGGTCGAAAGTCGCGGCGCGGCCGGACCAATAGGCCTTTATCTCGTCTCTAAGACTGTCGTTTTTACCGTAATGGATAGTGTCGATCATTGGTCTTCAGCTCATGCACCGGTCAGTTAAGAATGGCTCTAAAACATAAATGTTGACTAGTACAGTCAGAAAATAATACAGCCGCGCCAGTCAACACTGGAGAGCAATATCCGATGCGCATTTCAGCCAAATCCGCGGCACTTGCCCTTGGCCTTCTCGTATCTGCCGCATGGCCGGCATTTGCCGAAAAGGTCACCGTCAAGGATGTCACGGGCCGCGATGTCGAAGTCAATGTGCCCGTTTCGCATGTGATCCTCGGCGAAGGCCGGCAGATCTATTTCCTGGCTGCGCTCGACAAGGAAAACCCTTTCCAGCATGTGGTGGGCTGGCGTGACGACCTTGGCAAAGCCGACCCGGAAACCTATGCGGCCTATCTCGCGAAGTATCCTGAGATTGCCAAGCTTCCGACTTTTGGCGGCATGAAGGACGGCACCTTCGATATCGAGCAGGCCATTGCGCTGAAGCCTGATGTCATCCTGATGAACATCGACGCGAAGACGGCCACGCAGGAGGCCGGTTACATCGAGAAACTCGAGAAGGTTGGCATTCCGCTGGTCTATGTTGATTTCCGTGAAAAGCCTATGGAAAACACCGAGCCGAGCATGCGCCTCATGGGCAAGCTGACGGGCAAGGAAAAGATCGCCGAGGACTTCATCAAGTTCCGCGCTGATGCCATCGCCAAGGTCACTGATACGCTTGAAAAGGCAAATCCGAAGAGGCCCGTCGTGTTCATGGAACGCGCCGGCGGTTACTCCGACGATTGCTGCATGTCCTTCGGCAACGAGAATTTCGGCAGGATGGTCGAGCTTGCCGGCGGCATCAATATGGCCAAGGACATCATTCCCGGCACTTTTGGTAACGTCAATCCGGAACAGATCATCGCCTCCAACCCGGAGCAGATCATCATCACCGGCGGCAACTGGGACGGTTATGTTCCTGGTGGCAACTGGGTCGGCGTCGGTTATGGCGCGGATATGAAGGAAGCCCATCGCAAGCTTGAAAACCTTACCAAGCGTCCGGCTTTCACCGGCGTGCAGGCGGTCAAGGACGGCAATGTCCACGCCATCTGGCACCAGTTCTACAACAACCCGTACCAGTTCGTGGCTATCCAGGAAATCGCCAAGTGGCTGCATCCTGATCTCTTCAGGGATCTCGACCCCGAGGCCACCTTCAAGGAACTGCATGCACGCTTCCTGCCGCTTGACTACAAGCCCGGCTACTTCGTGTCGCTGAAGGACGCGAAGTAATTCAGGGACGGTGAAGGGGAGCGCCGTCCGATCGATGGATGAAGCCGCAGCGATGCGGTTTCATCGTTCTGCTTAGGAACTCAGTGAGGATTTCTCATGCGGCTCAACGCTCTCAGGCATCTTGCGGTGCTCGCCTTTTCCCTTCTCGCCGTTACGGCACATGCCGGGGAGATTACCGACGTCGCTGGGCGTAAGGTCGAGCTAGACCTGCCGGCCAAGCGCATCATCGTTGGCGAGGCTCGCCAGGTGCATGTGATCGCTGCGCTCAAGGGCGATCACACCTTCGATACCATCGTCGGCTGGCGTGACGATCTTCTCAAGAAGGACCCGGACAGCTACGCCGCCTATGTCGAGCGTTTCCCCGAGATCGAAAAACTGCCGCGTTTCGGGTATGTGCCGCAGGGCGATTTCAGCCTGGAAACGGCCATCACCCTGTCGCCGGACGTGATCACCCTCAATCTGGAAGCGGAAAAGTCCGCGAAGGAAAGTGGTTTCGAAGACAAGGCCGCGGCCGCCGGTATCAAGGTCATCTATCTCGATTTTCGTCTGAATCCCGAAAAAAACAGCGAAGCCTCCATCGAAATCCTCGGCAAACTCTTTGGTGCAGAAAGGCGCGCCAAGGAATTCATCGCCTATCGACGTGCTGAAATCGCCCGCGTGACCGATCGCCTTGCCGGCGTCAAGGACCTGAAGCGCCCCAAGGTCTTCATCGAACGTGCACCTGGCATTTCCGGTGAGGACAATTGCTGCCGCACCTTTGGTCCGGTCAATTTCGGCGCGATGGTCGATCTCGCCGGCGGTCACAATATCGCCGACGGTATCATCAAGACGACCTTCGGTGATCTCAATCCCGAGCAGCTCGTGATCGCCGATCCCGACCACGTCATCGTCACCGGCTCCAACTGGGCGGCCGAATCCGATATAAACCAGTTCGTTCCCGTCGGACGTGGCGCCGATATGGCCCTTTCCCGCGAGAGGCTTGCCAATCTGATGAAGCGCACGCCGTTTCCGGAACTGAACGCCGTCAAGCAAGGCAATGTCCACGCCGTCTGGCACCAGTTCTACGGCGCGCCTTACGAGTTCTTCCCGATCCAGCAATTCGCCAAGTGGTTTCATGCCGATCTCTTTGCCGATCTCGATCCGGAAAAGAATTTTGAGGAATTCCACCGGAAATTCCTCCCCATCACCTATAAGCCGGGCTATTTCGCCTCGCTCGAAAAAGGTTTGAACCAATGACTTCGCTGAATGAAAGCGCCGTTGGCGTCAGCGGGCGCGATCAATACCGCGCCCTTGCCGCGCGCAGGATCCTCATCCTCGTCGGGCTTTTCCTTGCCCTGTGTTTCAGCATGGCCGCAGACATGGCACTCGGCCCGGCGCGTTATACGTTCTCCGAAGTTCTGGCGACCATCGCCGACCCGGCAGCCGTCGGAAACCAGCTTCGGGTGGTGATCTGGGATATCCGCATGCCGATCGCGCTGATGGCGGTTACCGTGGGTGCCTCCCTTTCTGTTGCGGGCGCGCAGATGCAGACCATCCTGTCCAACCCGCTCGCCAGTCCCTTCACGCTCGGCATTTCGGCTGCTGCAAGCTTCGGCGCGGCGCTGGCGCTTGTCGGTGGCGTGGCGATCTTTCCGGGAGCGGTGCATTACATGGTGCCGATCAACGCCTTCATCATGGCTATGGTCGCCGCGCTCTTCATCCATTTCGCTTCAACGATGCGGGGCGTGACGGTGGAAACCATCGTGCTACTTGGTATCGCCCTCGTTTTCACCTTCAATGCGGCGCTATCGCTGCTCGAATATCTGGCGTCCGAACAGGCACTCGCTGCCGTGGTTTTCTGGACCATGGGCAGCCTGACCAAGGCGACCTGGGACAAGGTTTACATCACGGGTGCCATCCTGCTGGTCACCGTGCCGCTGTTCATGCGCAATGCCTGGGCGCTGACGGCGCTGAGGCTTGGCGACGACAAGGCTGCCAGCATGGGCATCAATGTACGCAGGCTGCGCCTGACGACCATGCTGACGGTCAGCCTTCTGGCCGCCATTCCGGTTTCCTTCGTCGGCACCATCGGGTTCGTCGGGCTGGTCGGTCCGCACATCGCCCGTATGGTGGTGGGTGAAGACCAGCGTTTCTTCCTACCGGGCTCGATCATCTGCGGCGCGCTGCTTCTGTCGGCAACCTCGGTCATCAGCAAAATCCTCATTCCCGGTGCGATCCTGCCGATCGGCGTCATCACGGCGCTTGTTGGCGTACCTTTCTTCTTCGCGCTCATTTTCGGCAATAGGAGACGCGCATGGTAATGCTCGCACTGAAGGATGTCGGGGCTGCCTATGGCCGCACCACGGTCCTCTCCAAGGTCGGCATCGACACGCTGGAAAGCGGCAGTGTTACGGCCGTGATCGGCCCTAACGCCGCCGGCAAGTCGACGCTTTTCAAGCGTATCGCCAGCCTCATTTCCGGCCCGGGCCTGGTTGAACTGTCGGACACGGCCCGCGGCAACCGCGCCATCTGCTACATGCCGCAGGATACCGGTGCCAACGCCGTGCTGACGGTTTACGAATCCGTGCTTCTTTCCGCCAACCAGGGCGGTGGCTGGCGCGTTCACGATGATGAGCTGTTCGAGATCGACGCTATTCTCAAGGCGCTGAAAATCCACGATCTTGCCTTCCGCGGCCTCGGCGAACTGTCCGGCGGCCAGCGGCAGCTTGTGTCGCTGGCACAGGCGCTCGCCCGCAAGCCGGAAGTGCTGCTGATGGACGAGCCGACCTCCGCGCTCGATCTTCACAGGCAGATCGAGGTTTTGGGGTTCGTCTCCGATCTCGCACAGAAGACCGGCATGATCGTGCTGATCGCCCTGCATGACCTCAACCATGCGCTTCGGTATTGTGAAAATACGATGGTGATTGCGCGCGGTGAAATGGTGGTGAGCGGCAGCACCGAAGCGGTGATTACGCCTGCCATGCTGCGCGATATCTATCGCATCGATGCGCGCATCGAGCCATGCTCGCAGGGCAGGCCGATGGTTATCGTCGACGGGGCGATCTGACAGCCGCGGCGGTGTATGCACAGTCTGGTAGGTAATTTGTTGTGGTACAAGGCCGAAGCAAATGCCGTTATCTTTAAGATGAAAGTTCGACCGGTGCCGCTTCATTCTGCGGTGCGGGCACATCGTGACCCAAGGTTGGATGTCATATCATTTCATCGACGCTTGCCGCGTAAAGGGAAACCAGGCTGTGTTCTTCCAGAACCACCAGCAGATACCGTCGCAGTCATTCGCCGCGGCGGTTGTTGCGCCCCTCAAAGGCACATTTCTGGGCGTCGCCCTAGTCAGCGGCGTAGTCAACATACTCGCGCTGACGTCGCCACTCTTCATGCTCCAGGTCTATGACCGGGTGCTCGCCAGCGGCAGCCTGCCGACGCTCGCCGGGCTCGCGCTGCTTGCACTTGGCCTTTACGGTTTCCAGTGCCTGCTTGATATCATCCGCGCCCGTGTTCTGATCCGCATCGGCGAAGATTTCGACATGCGTTATTCCGGCAGGGTGCATGATGCGGTGGTGCGCCTGCCGCTCGTCAATCGCATGCCGGGCGACGGGCTGCAGCCGTTGCGCGATCTGGACAATGTGCGTGGCTTCCTCTCCGGCACGGGTCCATCGGCCTTTTTCGATCTGCCGTGGATGCCGCTTTATCTCGGCATATGTTTTCTCTTTCATGTCTGGATCGGCGTGACCGCACTCGCTGGTGCCGTGCTGCTGGTATCCCTCACGATCCTCACGCATATCTTTTCGCAAAAGCCGATCCGCGACACCATGGTGGAAAACATGGCACGCAACCGGCAGCTGGAAGCATCTCGCCGCAATGCAGAGGTCGTGCAGGCCATGGGGCTGGGCCGCCGGCTCGGCCAACGCTGGCAGAATTCCAACGAGGCCTATCTCGCCGCCAACCGCAAGGCGGGCGATGCGGCGGGCGGTCTCGGCAATATCGCGAAATCGCTGCGCGTCGTGCTGCAATCGGCCATTCTGGCGGTGGGAGCCTGGCTGGTCATCAGGCAGGAAGCCTCGGGCGGCGTGATGATCGCGAGCTCGATCATGATGGGCCGGGCACTGGCGCCTGTCGATCTCGCCATTTCCAACTGGAAGTCCTTCGTTGCCGCCCGGCAGAGCTGGGCGCGGCTTAGAGAGCTGTTTGCGAAGATGCCCGCCAGTACCGCCGCCATGGCTCTGCCGAGACCTGAAAAGGAATTGCGGGTCGAGAATGTCACCATTGTTCCGCCGGGAGACAGAAAACCCACCGTTACCGGGCTCGGTTTCGTCGTAACCGCTGGAAATGCGCTGGGTGTCATCGGTCCTTCCGGCTCGGGCAAATCCACGCTTGCGCGCATTCTCACTGGTGTCTGGATGCCCGCTGCTGGCAAGGTGCGGCTGGATGGCGCGAGCTTCGATCAATGGGATCGCGAAGCGCTCGGCCGCCATATCGGTTATCTGCCGCAGGGGGTGGAGCTTTTCGATGGCACCATCGGCGAGAATATTTCCCGTTTCGAGGACAATCCCGATCCAGAGGTCATCATCGCAGCCGCCAAGACGGCCGGTGCGCATGAACTGATCCTACGTTTTGAGAAAGGTTATGACAGCAATATTGGCGAGGCGGGTTCTGCGCTTTCTGCCGGACAGCGCCAGCGTATCGGCCTTGCCCGCGCGCTTTACGGTGATCCTTTTATCGTGGTGCTGGATGAGCCGAATGCCAATCTTGATGCCGAAGGCGAGGCCGCCGTGGTCAAGGCCATTACATCGGTCAAGGCGCGCGGCGGCATTGCTATTGTCGTTGCCCACCGGCCGAGTGCCATCGGCGCCGTCGATTTCATTTTGATGATTGAAGAGGGGAGAATGAAGGCTGTCGGTCCACGCGACGAGGTGTTGTCGAAGGTGCTGCGCGCTCCGCAGGCGCAGGCGGCCAAGGGATTTACCGCAACGGCCCAGGCCGTCGCGCCGCTGCGCGTTGTTGCCAATGCCCAGCCCAAACCAGCGCTGGTGGACGATGTTCAGGATGAGGAGAGCCAGGAGGGAGATGCCGATGTCAAACATTGACCAGCGAACCCGTGTTTCCCGCTCTATCCGCAAACATCTCCTTGCCGGCCTTGCCGCAGGCGTCGCGCTGCTGGCCGGTGTCGGCGGTTGGGCAGCAACGACCAATCTTGCCGGCGCGGTCGTTGCCTCCGGTCATCTGGTGGTGGATTCCTATACGAAGAAGGTGCAGCATCCGAAGGGGGGTGTCGTCGGTGAAATTCTGGTGAATGAGGGGGACAGGGTGAAGGCGGGTGACGTGCTCATGCGTCTTGACGCCACCCAGACCCGCGCCAATCTCGCAATTGTCACCAAGCGTCTGGATGAGCTTGGTGCGCGCATGGCAAGGCTGGAAGCGGAGCGTGATGGCCTTCCGGAACTTATCTTTCCGCAGACTCTGATAACGCGCAGGGACGATCCCGATGTCGCCTCCGCCATGCGCAGCGAGGCTAAACTGTTTGAATTCCGCAAATCCTATCGCGAGGGCCGCAAGGCGCAGCTTGCCGAGCGCATTACCCAGTTCGAGCATGAGATCGAAGGGCTGAAGGCGCAGGAAGTCGCTTATGAGAACGGTCTTGCGGTTCTGCAGGCTGAAATCACCTCGCAGAAATCCCTGCGTGAACAAGGTGTCGTGTCGGTGCAACGGTTGAACAGTCTGCAAACTCAGGCAGCCACGTTTGGCGGTGAGCGCGGTGAAAAAATTGCCTATCAGGCGCAGACGGCGGGCCGCATCACCGAAACCAAGCTGCAGATACTGCAGATCGATCAGGAACTGCGCACCGAGGTCGGCCGGGAATTGCGCGAGATACAGGCCCAGATGGGCGAGTTCGTCGAGCGCAAGGTCGCCGCCGAGGATGAGCTGAAGCGCATCGATATCGTCGCGCCGCAATCTGGCATGGTGCATGAAATGGCCGTGCATACGGTCGGCGGCGTGGTGACGCCGGCTGATCCGATCATGCTGATTGTGCCGGACGGAGATGAGCTGGCGCTGGAGGTGCAGATCGTGCCGAAGGATATCGACCAACTTCAAGTGGGACAAAAAGCCATGCTGCGCATGACCGCCTTCAACCAGCGCGTCACGCCGGAATTGGAGGGTCACGTCACTCGCATCGCGGCCGACGTGACCACCGATCAGCGCACCGGTCTTTCCCATTATCTGGCGCGGATTTCCGTCCCCGTCTCCGAGCGCAAGAAGCTGAACAGTGCACCGCTGGTCCCGGGCATGCCCGCCGAGGCCTTCATACAGACTAGTGAAAGAACGGCACTGTCCTATATCGCCAAACCACTTACCGACCAGATCAGCCGTGCCTTCCGCGAGGAATAGCGAGTTTTTGCCGGTCTATATGCGGCGTCCGGACTTAGGGTAACTATCATCAACAGAGGTTGCGCATTACAGGGGAAGAAATCCGATGTTCCCCTGGCTTTCGAAACGGTCTGCGGAGCGCGCTTTGGAATAAATCTTCTATCTGTGCGGAATTTACCCTGGCTTTGGAGCTGAGCTCGCAATTTCAAAGGCTTACGGCCGCTCGCGATGAAGCCGCGCGGGCACCTGCGGAAATTCGCCACCTTCATCATCACCTCCACGCACATCACGGGGCCTGCGGAATTTCTCATCATCACCGCCTTGTGTGCCCCTCTCCAGCAGTGCTGCGAAGAAAGCATTGACGTTCGATCCAAAAATGGAATAAATATATCGAACGGGCAGAAAATCGGTTTCATTATTCCGTTTTCTGACTCTGAGGAGGTTGCGGCGGGCTCTCGGGTTCGCCTCCGGCTGGGAGAGGCGGCGCCGGACGCCATGGAGGAGAAAACACAATGAAGAAGCTTATCATCGGCGCAGCCATGTCTGTGCTTCTCGGCACGGCGGCACATGCGGAGACGGTCGGTGTCTCGATGGCGCTGTTCGACGACAACTTCCTGACCGTGCTGCGTAACGGCATGCAGGATTATTCCAAGGAACTGAAGGGCGTTACCCTTCAGGTTGAAGACGCGCAGAACGACGTTGCCAAGCAGCAGAGCCAGATTCAGAATTTCATTGCTTCCAAGGTGGACGCCATCATCGTCAACCCGGTTGATACGGATGCGACGGCGGCCATGTCCAAGCTCGCCGCCGACGCCAAGATTCCGCTGGTTTATGTTAACCGCCAGCCGGTAAACGTCGACAGCCTGCCCGACGGCCAGGCCTTCGTGGCCTCTGAAGAAACCGTTGCCGGCACGCTTGAAACCAAGGAAGTCTGCCGCCTTCTCGGTGGCAAGGGCAAAGCCGTTGTCATGATGGGCGAACTGTCCAACCAGGGCGCGCGCATGCGCACGCAGGCGGTCCATGACGTTCTGAAAACCGACGAGTGCAAGGGCATTTCGATCGTTGAAGAGCAGACTGCAAACTGGCAGCGCACGCAGGGCTCCGACCTCGTCACCAACTGGCTGTCCAGTGGCGTCGAGTTCAATGCCGTCATCGCCAACAACGACGAAATGGCCATCGGCGCCATTCAGGCCCTGAAGTCTGCCGGTAAGGACATGAAGGACTATGTCGTCGCCGGCGTGGATGCGACGCAGGACGCCCTTGCTGCCATGCAGGCGGGCGATCTTGACGTCACGGTCTTCCAGGATGCCGCAGGGCAGGGCAAGGGTGCACTCGATGCCGCTCTGAAGCTCGTCAAAGGCGACAAGATCGAGAAGAAGGTCTACATCCCCTTCCAGCTCGTCACGCCTGAAAACGTCAAGGACTACGTGGCCAAGAACTAACGCCCGCTTCCGGCATCTGCGCCCGTTTTCGATATAGGGGGCAGATGCCGGTTCTCGACGGCGCCGAAGAACGAGCTTCGGCGCCTGCGCGGGCTATGGTTGAATTTCAGTGAATTCAAACAGTTACAGCGCTCTTTGACGTCGTGACCGACATAGCGCTGTAAGCCTCCCCGGAGGCGAGGCGCCTTATGGCGAAGCCTGTCGCCGGTATTTTTGTCTATTGTGGAGGGTGAGATGGTCGTCAGTCCATCGACAATGGCCGCCGTGCGCGCCAGTGGAGCCGTGCCGAATGCGGAGTTTCTTCTCGCGGCGGATGGCATACGCAAGGAATTTCCAGGCGTCGTGGCGCTCGATGATGTGCAGTTCCACCTCAAGCGCGGCACCGTGCATGCGCTGATGGGGGAAAATGGCGCCGGCAAATCGACGCTGATGAAGATTCTCGCCGGTATCTATCAGCCGGACAACGGCGAAATTCGCCTGAAGGGCGCGCCAATCCGTCTAGATTCTCCGCTCGATGCGCTGGAGAACGGCATCGCCATGATCCATCAGGAATTGAACCTCATGGCTTACATGACGGTTGCGGAAAACATCTGGATCCGCCGTGAGCCGAAAAATCGGCTGGGCTTCATCGATCATGGCGAAATGTATCGCCGCACCCAGACCCTGCTGGAAAGGCTGGGCATCGATCTCGATCCGGACACGCGTGTCGGTGAGCTTTCGGTCGCAAGTCGTCAGATGGTCGAGATTGCCAAGGCGGTTTCATATGATTCCGACGTTCTCATCATGGACGAACCGACATCGGCCTTGACGGAACGCGAGGTCGAGCATCTCTTCCGCATCATCCGCGACCTCCGTGAACGCGATATCGGCATCGTCTACATCACCCACAAGATGAACGAGCTCTTTGAGATTGCCGACGAGTTCTCCGTCTTCCGCGACGGCAAATATATTGGCACCCACGCTTCCGCCGATGTGACGCGTGACGACATTATCCGCATGATGGTGGGTCGCGAAATCACACAGATGTTTCCGAAGGAAGAGGTTCCGATCGGTGACGTGGTGCTGTCGGTCAAGAACCTGACGCTTGAAGGTGTGTTCCATGACGTGTCATTGGATGTCCGCGCCGGTGAAATTCTCGGTGTTGCGGGTCTTGTCGGTTCGGGGCGCTCCAATGTTGCCGAAACAATTTTCGGCGTGACACCCGCTTCCTCGGGTACGATTTCGATCGACGGCAAACCGGTTTCGATCGACAGCCCGACAAAGGCTATCAGTCATCGCATGGCGTTTCTGACGGAAGACCGCAAGGATACCGGATGCCTGCTGATCCTCAATATTCTTGAGAATATGCAGATTGCCGTCTTGCAGGACAAATATGTCTCGAACGGCTTCGTGCAGGAAAACGCCCTATCGGATGCGTGCGAGGATATGTGCCGCAAGCTCCGGGTCAAGACGCCGCATCTTTACGAGCGCATCGAAAACCTTTCGGGTGGCAACCAGCAGAAGGTGCTGATCGGCCGCTGGATGCTGACCAAGCCGCGCATTCTTATTCTGGATGAGCCGACGCGCGGCATCGATGTTGGGGCCAAGGCGGAAATTCACAAGCTGGTTTGCGAGATGGCGCGCCAGGGCGTCGCCGTCATCATGATTTCCTCCGAAATGCCGGAGGTTCTGGGAATGAGCGACCGCATCATGGTCATGCATGAAGGTCGGGTGACGGGTTTCCTTGACAGAAGTGAAGCCACGCAGGTGAAGGTGATGGATCTCGCATCGCGGTGAGGCGCGCCGGGATTTCTCGAGGAGGAATGATTATGACTACGAACGCCACCGCCAACGCAGAGTTGGATGCTAAATCCGGGCGCAAGCCGCACCGGCGCATTCCGCCCGAGGCGAATATCTTTTTCGTGCTGATCGGCATCGCGCTGGTTTATGAAATTCTCGGCTGGATTTTCATCGGTCAGAGCTTTCTGATGAACCAGCAGCGCCTGACGATCATGATCCTGCAGGTATCTGTCATCGGCATCATCGCCGTCGGCGTGACCCAGGTCATTATCACCGGCGGTATCGATCTCTCTTCCGGTTCCGTCGTCGGCCTGACGGCAATGTTGGCCGCCAGCGTGGGGCAATCGTCCACATGGCCGCGGGCGCTTTATCCAGGGTTGACCGATCTGCCCTTCTTTATCCCGCTGGCCGTCGGCGTGTTGGCCGGTGCGCTTGCTGGTTTCATCAACGGGCAGCTTATTGCGCGCACCAAAATTCCGCCTTTCATCGCGACGCTCGGCATGATGGTGACGGCGCGTGGTCTGTCCAAGTGGTACACGAAGGGCCAGCCGATCTCGGGGCTGACGGACGGTTTCAACTTCATCGGCACGGGCATCTGGCCGGTTGTGGTGTTCCTCGTCGTTGCCGTCATTTTCCATGTGGCGCTGCGTTATACTCGCTACGGCAAATTTACTTACGCCATTGGCGCCAATCAGCAGGCGGCACGCGTTTCCGGTATCAATATCGAGGCGCATCTGATCAAGGTCTATGCCATTGCGGGCCTGCTGGCCGGTCTCGCCGGTGTTGTCACCGCCGCCCGCGCACAGACGGCGCAGGCCGGTATGGGCGTTATGTATGAGCTTGATGCCATTGCCGCAGCCGTTATCGGCGGTACATCGCTTGCAGGCGGCGCTGGCCGGATTACCGGAACGGTCATCGGCACCATCATCCTCGGCGTCATGACGTCAGGCTTCACCTTCCTCCGGGTCGACGCCTACTATCAGGAGATAGTCAAGGGCCTGATCATCGTCGCCGCCGTTGTCGCCGACGTCTACCGCCAGAAGAAACGCGCAAAGCGCTAAACACTCCTCCTCCCGGACTTGGGGCAGGCTTCAGGGCTTGCCCCATTTTTTATGCTCTGACGACAGCGACGCAATCCGGGTTGCAGGACAGGGGGTGGATTGTCAGGCCTTGCTGTTTCGATACTGATGAACAGCTTTGCCGAAGGCTTCAAACAATGCACGGGATGGTGCATCCGTCTCAGCCCAATATTCCGGATGCCATTGCACGCCGACGGCAAAGCCCTTGGCGTCGATGACGGAGACGGCCTCGATGGTGCCGTCCGCGGCCGTCGCTTCCACCTGCAGGCGCGGCGCGGTCTCGGCAATCGCCTGTCTGTGTAGGGAATTGATCTGGATTTCGCCAGACATGCCGAGATGCTGCGCGATGCAAGAGCCTTCACGCACCTGCACTGGCTGGCGGATGGCGAACGCGACGTCACGGTCGTCGTGTTCCGGCTTGCGGTGATCCCATGTTCCAGGCTGTTCCTGAATTTCGGACGCCAGCGTTCCACCAAGTGCCACATTCAGCTCCTGAATACCGCGGCAGATGGCCAGCATCGGAATGCCACGCTCGATGGCGCGGCGGATGAGTGGCAGACTGGTAGCGTCGCGGGCCGGGTCGAAGGGGCCGTCGCTTTCCTGGGCTTCCTTTCCATAGAGGGAAGGGTGCACATTGGTGGCGGAACCGGACACCAGCAGGCCATCCACCCGATCGAGAATGGCGTCCACCTCGTTACCGTCCTCGAAGGCCGGGACGATGAAGGACATGACGCCCGCCACCTTCAATGCGGCGGAAACATACTGGTTCTGCGCGGCGTGCCAGTCGGCTCCGGCGAAATGCCTGATGTCGGCGGGGACGGCGATAAGGGGTTTTGGCATGGTGGCTCCGGGACGAATCTTCGAAATTTGTGCGACTGCCGGTGGACCAAGTCAAGCGTGTGTTTTGCATTCCGGCGGTGCCGTATGCGCCTAAAGTATAAGGTGGTGCCGGGATATTTCAGTTGTAAATAAAATGGGAAGAAAAGTTCCGGAAAAGGCCGGTTTTTCGGCGGTTAATTCTTGACGCTGCTGCTTGTCAGCGGGGCGGTAACCGTGCTTACTTTGCGACCATGCCTGAACAGCAAAGAGGGGAATTCAAAGCTGCGGGCAGCGTTCATATCTGGGAGGATATAGATGGATCGCCGTTCCTTTATGAGAAAAGGTGCGCTTGCGGGAGCTGCCACGGCAGCCTTGGCCGCGCCCGCCATTGCACAGCAGAATACCAAGATCAACTGGCGTCTGACGTCGTCATTTCCGAAATCGCTCGACACGATCTATGGCGGTGCCGAGGACATTGCCAAGCACGTCGCGGCAGCAACCGACGGCAATTTCACCATTCAGCCCTTTGCCGCCGGTGAAATCGTACCCGGCCTGCAGGCGGCCGATGCCGTGTCATCTGGCACCGTGGAAATGTGCCACACCTGCTCCTATTATTACGTCGGCAAGGACCCGACCTTCGCCATCGGTACGGCGATACCCTTCGGCCTTAATGCCCGCCTGACGAACTCCTGGTTCTATGAAGGCAACGGCAACAAGCTGCTCAACGAATTTTATGCCAAGCATAATCTCTACGGCATGATCTCAGGCAATACCGGCGCCCAGATGGGCGGCTGGTTCCGCAAGGAAATCAATACCGTCGACGATTTCAAGGGCGTGAAGATGCGCATTGCGGGTCTCGCCGGCAAGGTGGTGGAAAAGCTCGGCGTCGTGCCGCAGCAGATCGCCGGCGGCGACATCTATCCGGCGCTGGAAAAAGGCACCATCGATGCGGCGGAATGGGTCGGCCCTTATGACGACCACAAGCTCGGCTTCTATAAGGTTGCCAGATATTATTATTACCCGGCTTTCTGGGAAGGCGGTCCGGTCATCCATTCCTTCGTCAATCTGGACAAATGGAACAGCCTGCCGAAGAACTATCAGATGGTATTGCAGGATGCCTGCGCGTTCGCCAACACCAGCATGATGGCGAAATACGACGCCAAGAATCCGATCGCCGTTCGACAGCTGGTGGCCGAGGGAGCTATGCTGCGGCCGTTCAGCCAGGAAATTCTTGAGGCCTGCTACAAGGCAGCGCTGGAAGTCTATGCCAGTATCTCTGCAACCAACCCTGATTTCAAAAAGATTTATGAGGATCAGGTGGCCTTCAAGCGGGAAGGTTATCTCTGGATGCAGCTGGCTGAATATACATTTGACACGTTCATGATGATTCAGCAGCGCAACGGAAAGCTCTAATCTTTCGGTAAAAGGCGGACCGGGCGAAAAGCCCCGGAGATTTCGGTCTCCGGGGCTTTTTGTGTCGCCGCTGTGAAGGCTTCAGGGGGCACGGCTTTGGATGATGTCCTGATCGATGCCGCGCCATGCCGTTACGGTCCGATCTTCGGCGGTTGGCCGAGATCGGGCTGAGTGTTTTGTGCAGGCTGCTGGGGTTGCGGTCCACCCAGGTTTAGGGGCGGCAGTCCAAGGGACGGCGGTGAGGCTGGCGCGCCACCGTCCTGTCCCAACGGTGCCGTTGAAGGGCCGCCGAGATTGAGCGGCGGTAGTCCCATCGACGGCTGTTGCGGAGACCCTCCGCCGAGAGGTGGGAGGGACAGGCCGCTGCCTCCGGGGCCGCCGGGTATGTCGATCTTGACGCTATTGGGATCGACACTCGTATGGCTGCTCTTGTAGGTCATCACTAGGCCTGGGAATGCGATCACGACAAGAATCATCACGAACTGGATGACGATATACGGGAAGACACCCTTGTAGATTTCTGTCGTTTTTACGCCCGGCATTCTTTTGCCCGTGACCTTGTCCACCCAGGTGGCGTTTGGGGCGATCGAGCGTAAGAAGAACAGCGAGAAACCGAAGGGCGGTGTCAGGAACGAGGTTTGCAGGTTAATGCCAAGAATGATGCCGAACCAGACGAGATCAATCCCGAGTTTGTCTGCAACCGGCGCCAGCAACGGCACCATGATAAATGCGATTTCGAAGAAATCGAGAAAACAGCCTAGAATGAAGATGATGATCGTAACGACGATCAGGAAGCCGTATTCGCCTCCCGGTAGGGCAAGCAATAACTCCTCGATCCAGACATTGCCGTTGATACCATAGAAGGTAAGGCCGAAGACGCGGGCACCGATGAGGATCATCATGACGAAGGCAGAAAGTTTTGTCGTCGCATCCAGCGCATTCTTGATCGTCGCAAGCGAAAGCCTGCCTTTGGCAAGTGCCAGGATCAGTGCACCGGTCGCTCCCATTGCACCGCCTTCGGTTGGCGTTGCGATGCCGAGGAAGATGGTGCCGAGCACAAGGAAGATAAGCGCCAGTGGCGGCACCAGAACGATAATGACCTGTTCGGAGAGGCGGGAAATGAGCTTTTTGGTCGTGAGGCTGTTAAAAAGCGCAACCAGATAAACCGCGACGACCGCGAAGGCAAGCGCGGCCACCAGTTGCCATTCCGGACTGGCCATGTTGGCGAAAAGGACGTGCATGCCTATGAAATAGAGCGCTACCGAAATGGCGATCATCACGAAAAGCGAGGTCACGCCGTCGCCGAGCGTGCGCGCTTCTTTCGGAAGGGCAGGCACGAGCGACGGTTTGAAAATGGAAATCGCGAAAATATAGGCGCAATAGCTCGCGATGATCAAAAGAGCGGGATAAAGAGCACCGACATACATGTCGCCGACGGAACGTCCCAACTGGTCCGCCATAACGATCAAGACGAGGGATGGCGGGACAATCTGTGCAAGAGTGCCCGAGGCGGCAATCGTACCCGCGACGAGGGGGCGATTATAGCCGTATCGCATCATGATCGGCAGCGAGATTAGCCCCATGGCCATCACGGATGCCGCAACAACGCCGGTGGTTGCACCGAGCAGCGCGCCCACGAGGATGACCGCATAGGCTAAGCCGCCTCGGACCGGGCCGAATAATTGACCTATCGTATCTAGAAGATCTTCCGCCATGCGGGACCGCTCAAGGATGATGCCCATGAACGTAAAAAAAGGGATCGACAGCAGGGTGTCATTGTACATGATCCCGTAGATGCGTTCGGGGTGAGATTGCAGCAGCGGCCAGAAGAGGCGAATTTCAGGAGAAATCCATGAAAGTTCTACCCCAATCACAAAGTAGATGAGGCCGCCGGCGGCGAGCGTGAAGGCGACGGGGTAGCCTAGAAGCAGCATCAGCATTACGCTGCTGAACATCACCAGCGGCAGGTTGTGCGCGATCAGATCAATCATGTCAGTTCCCTGCCGTTCCGTTGGTTTCCGTGTCGGTTTCCGAAAGCACCGTTTCACGCGGATCGGCAATATATCCGGCAATCACCGCATAACGCTTGATGATCTCCGAAAATGCCTGAACCAGAAGCAGGGAAAAGCCAAGAAGAACGACAAACTTGGCAGGCCAGATGATCAGGCCACCCGCGTTGGAGGACATTTCTCCGGAATTGAAGGAATTCCAGAACCACGGCCAGGCGAGATACGACATCAGGCCAGCGAAGGGGACGAGGAAAATAATGTGAAGGACGAAGTCAACGATGTCACGTGTGCGCTTGGACCATGTGGACGATAATATATCGATCCTGACATGCTCGTTCTTCAGGAGAGCGTAAGCGGCCGCTAGCATGAAAACAGTGCCGTAGAGATACCATTGCACTTCAAGCCATGCATTCGACGATATGTCGAACATCTTGCGCACCACGGCATTGGTTGCGCTGATCAGCACCGCCGCTAGCAACAACCAGGACACAGATTGACCGATAACCGTGGTGACCCTGTCAACGGCCCGGCTTATTCCCAACAAAAACTTCACTTTCCCCTCCTCAGGACCAAATCCAAGGTCCGGACCGCAGCTTTTTATCGGCGTTTTATTTGCCCTCTTGTCTGTCAAGTCCGATTTTTTATGTTCGCAGGTGCTTATTGGACAGAATTTTAAAAAGCAACTCCGAACGGTCGTCGTTCCCACGAGACGTCCGCAGGAGTAAGCGCCTGTCGCTGTTTATCGTGCACTTATTTTGTATTGCGCGCTACGGCGCGCGCCTTTTTTGCAGGGCATTAATTTTACCTTTCCAGCGTTGTTGGGAAGGGAACATGCCGGCCCCGATCCATTGCACTTCGCCACGACTTCATGTTACGTCTGGCTCCGGAGAATCCGGCATGGACCTGTGATCGACCGCGGGCAAATCGTCTCGCGCGACAGGCATGACGGATGGAGCAAAGGGGAAGCGAAAATGAGCGAACATCACACGGGTCCGGTCGAAGTTGGCGCCGAGATGAACTACGCCGAGCACGAAAAGACCTATAATGCTTTTCTGGCTATGACCAAATTTGGCACGATGCTGGTCTGCGTACTGATGCTGGCCATGGTTGCGGGTTTCTTCACATCCGCCGGCCTGCTTGGCGGCCTGGTCGTCTTCCTCGTGCTGTCAGCGGCGGGTTTCGTTCTGCTGCGCTAAATCCGTTCATGAGCGGTTTCCGAGACGGGAACCGGGCGACACCGGATAACCGGAAAGGTCGAGCCATGAAGCGTCTGGTATATTGTCTGTTCCTGCTGGTGACGATCGCGCACCCTGTCTGGTCGCGCGATCTTTCGCCTGCCGAACAGGATGGTCTTCACACGCAGATCGAGCGGTTCAGCACGGCGTTGAATGCGCAGGATTTTGGAACTGTCAGCAAGACGGTGCCGCCGAAAATCTTTGAATTCATCGCCAGCGAGGCGGGCATCACCGTGGAGCAATTGCGTGGTGCACTGACGGCACAGATGCAGATGGCGCTCGCGGCGGTCAAGATAACCGAATTTACCATGGATACGCAGGCGATCAACCTCGCACAAACGCCTGACGGAACACCCTATGCGCTTGTTCCGACGAAAACGGTCATGGAAACCGGTGGCCAGACGATCGAGGCGAAATCCCATACGCTGGCACTGATGGATGGTGCTGAGTGGTATCTTCTGCGGATCAGCGACCAGCAGCAGGTCACCATCCTGCGCAAAGTCTATCCCTCCTTCGCCGAGGTTACGTTTCCTGATGATTCCATGCAGCAGGTGAAATAGGCCAGGCCCCCTACTTCAGGAAAACCGTCCCGGTCGGAACGGGTCGACCGAGATTGCCGTCTCCTCGCCGCTGGCCAGCTGCGTCACCAGGCGGGCCGTGGCCGCCGATTGTGTTAACCCCAGATGGCCATGGCCGAAGGCATAGATCACGGAGGGCGTGGCACGGGCCGTGCCGATGACGGGAAGACAGTCCGGCATTGAGGGGCGGAACCCCATCCATTGTGTTCCACCCTCCAGCTTCAGTCCTGGCAGGAAACGGCCGGCCTTTTTCAGCGTCGCCTCGGCGCGGCGGAAATTCGGTTTCAGTTCGAGCCCGCCGAGTTCGACGGCACCGCCGACGCGGATGCCTGTCGATAGCGGGGTGACGACGAAGCCATGATCGTTGAAATAAAGCTGGCGCGTCAGGTTAAAGGCTCCAGCGGGCAGGGTGGTGTTGTAACCGCGTTCGGTTTCCAGGGGCACGATGTTGCCAAGCGTTGCAGCAAGTTTTCTCGACCAGGCGCCGCCTGCGATCACCACTTTGTCGGCGTCGATCTTGTCACCGTTTTCAAGCGTCACGATCGTGCTTTCGCCGACGGCATCGATGCGTTCAGCCTCACCCTTGCGCAGGCTAGCGCCACGGGCAATCACCAGATCGAAAATGGCACGCGTGAAATCATAGGGGTCGGAGACCTGCAAGCCATCGGGGGAGAATATGCCGTGGCGGAACTGCGGCGCGAGACCCGGCTGCAACGCATCGATTTCGTTTCTGCCGACACGCTGAAAGGCAAAGCCGGCGCTTTGTTTTTCATCCCAGTCCCTGCGAGCGGCGTTGAGATTCGCCTCGCTGTCGTAAAGATCGAGCGTTCCGGTTTTTGAAACGAGGTGCGAAAGCTCCGGCGTGGCGGCAACATGCGCCATTTCCAATGCCGCCAGACGGTTGATTTCCGTCAGCGATTTCAGTCCGTGGCAGAAGTTCCGTTCGGCGCTCGCGCGCCAGAAACGCCATAACCAGGGTGCAATCTTGGGCGCATAGGCTGGCGGTACGCTCAGGGGGCCCAGCGGATCGAACAGCCAGCGCGGCGCTTTTTTCATAATGCCGGGTGATGGAATGGGAATGATCTCGGGAAAAGCCAGAATGCCGGCATTGCCGGAACTCGCGCCCCGCGCAACCTCGCCACGTTCCAGAAGCACGACGTCACGTCCGGCATTCAGCAGATAGAGTGCTGCCATGGAACCGATAATGCCGGTGCCGATCACCAGCACATCGCATTTCAGGGTTTTGGTCATCGGCACTCCTGCAAGACATGTCTTTCACCCCGCCATAACAATGAATGCCTTCTGGATGAAAGGTCGGATCGCGCCGTCGACGCAGAAATATCAGCACTGTGGCAAATAAGCGTTCTTGAATAAACAGAGCGAATATTTAGGTGGCGAAGCATGTTTATAGTCAATTCAGGTTTTAATCGATAGTTATATGTCATCATTAATCGCAATTTA
Source organism: Pseudomonadota bacterium (assembly GCA_023444445.1). Classification (GTDB taxonomy): domain Bacteria; phylum Pseudomonadota; class Alphaproteobacteria; order Rhizobiales; family Rhizobiaceae; genus Agrobacterium. The sequence continues at coordinate 32,251 of JAEXMK010000129.1, forward strand.
ACCGTGTCCGGCTAGTTTCGCGTCCAGGCAGAGTGACCGTTCTTCATCCTTATATTCCAGGAATGAAAGGGTCCGTATATTGGTTATTGTTGGAGGTCCAAGAGTATGTCTCATTTTTCCAAATTTGGCCTGGACGCTTCCGCGGTTCTAGATGCGCTCAGCCGTTCATTGGCAATCATCGAGTTTGACCTGACCGGGAAGATTTTGAAAGCGAACGATAATTTCTGCAAGGCTATCGGCTATCAGCCGTCTGAAATCGTTGGCCGCTACCACCGTATGTTCATGACTCCCGAAGACCTGGCCTCGACGGAATACAAGGCGTTCTGGGCAAAACTGTCGCGCGGCGAATATGATCAGGGTCAGTACCGGCGCCGGGCCAAAAATGGCGAGGAAATCTGGATCGAAGCCTCCTACAATCCGGTGTTCCGTTTTGGCAAACCTTACAAGGTGGTGAAGATCGCAACCGATATCACCGCGATCAAGCGCAAGAGCGCTGAAGATGATGGCAAGCTCGCCGCGCTCTCCCAGGCGCAAGCCATTATCGAATTTACGCCTGATGGAGTAATCCTCGGCGCCAACGAAAATTTCCTCGCGACGCTCGGTTACACGCCGGAAGAAGTCGTCGGCAAACATCATTCGATGTTCTGCGAGCCAGCCTATGCGCAATCCCAGGACTACCGGGATTTTTGGAAGGAGCTTGGCAAGGGCCATTTCTCGACCGGGCAGTACATGCGACTTGGCAAAGATAACAAGCGGGTCTTTATTCAGGCTTCCTATAATCCCATCATCGATGAGAGGGGTCGCGTCTTCAAGGTGGTGAAATTTGCTTTCGATGTGACGGACAGGATGCATGCGGTAGAGGAACTTGGGGCAGCACTCGAGCGTCTGTCCCAGTGCAATATCCGGATCACTCTGGACAAACCCTTTGTCGGCGAATTGGAAAGGCTGCGTCTAGATTTCAACAAATCCATCGCCGAATTCCAGAAGACACTGGAAAATGTGCTCGGCCAGACCGGCGATCTAACCCGCAGCAGTCAGGAAGTCAGCGAAGCCTCCGTCGATCTCGCTGAACGGTCGCGTGAGCAGGCGGTGGCGCTTGAGGAAACCTCGACGGCGCTCGAAGAAATCACTGCGACCGTTCGCTCGTCGACGGAAAACATGAGAGAGACGCGCAAACTCGTTCAGAGTGCGCGGGCCTCCACCGTCGCTTCCACCGAGGTCGTGGAGCGCACGGTTGATGCCATGCAGCGTATCGAGACGGCGTCGCGGGAAATTAGCCAGATCATTGGCGTGATCGATGAGATCGCCTTCCAGACAAACCTGCTGGCGCTCAATGCCGGCGTAGAAGCCGCGCGTGCTGGCGACGCGGGCAAGGGCTTTGCCGTGGTGGCGCAGGAAGTGCGTGAACTCGCACAACGGTCCGCCAATGCCGCGAAGGAAATAAAGGCGCTGATCAACAATTCCGGCACCGAGGTTCTTGAGGGCGTCAGGCTGGTTGGCGAGACCGGTGAGGCGCTGAAGCAGATCGATGCACTGGTCCGGCATATTGACGGCAATGTCGACACAATTGCCAAGGCGGCAGACGAACAGGCCGTCGGCATCAGCGAGATCAATAAGGCCGTCAACCGGTTGGACCGGATGACGCAGGAGAATGCGGCCATGAGTGCTCGCACGACGGTCATCAGCACGACGCTGGCACAGGGTGCGGATGCGCTGGCGCAGCTTGTCAGCCTGTTCAAGCTGAACCGCCGTGCGACGCAGCGCGAAGATGGATCGTCCATACGGCCCGATACGTCACCCAGGCGCGATCAGACCTCCAAAAGGGCGGCCGCATAAAGCGAGCGGCCTCGGACCGCTTTTCGTGGACAGGATTTGGTGGATGCGGATGCCTTTGATCGGGCATCCGCATGCCGTTATCCCCGAAGGTCCGGTCGCTTGATGCCGAGGTGGTCACGCAGCGTTGTCCCGTCGTAATCCTTGCGGAACAGGCCGCGCTCCTGCAGAAGCGGCACGACCTCGTGGTTGAATTCCTCCAGCCCGCCGGGGAAGAAGGGCGGCATGACGTTGAAGCCGTCGGCCGCACCGTTTTCGAACCATTCCTGCATCCGGTCCGCCACATCCTTGGCCGTGCCCATGACGATATGGTGGCCGCGGCCGGCTGCGACGCGCAGTGCCAGTTCCCGGATCGTCAGTTTTTCGCGGCGTGCGAGCTCCGTCAGAAGTTCGGCGCGGCTGCGTAGCTGGTCGGAGATCGGCAGATCGGGCAGCGGTCCGTCGAGATCGTAATCGGCAAGGCTGTGCCCGATGCGCTCTTCAAGCAGCGGCATGGCGCTCTTGATGTCGGTCCAGCGGTTAAGTTCCTTCAGTTTTTCGCCGGCCTCTTCGAAGCTACGGCCGATGATCGGCATGAACCCCGGCATGACGGCGACGCTTGCCGGATCGCGACCGAATTTCGCCACGCGCGCCTTGAGGCTGGTATAGAAAACCTGTGCTTCGGAAATCGCCTGCTGGGCGGTGAAGACGATATCGGCGGTGCGGGCGGCGAGATCCTGCCCCGGTCCCGAAGAGCCGGCCTGAATGAGAACGGGGTGCCCCTGCGGCGAGCGCGGAATGTTGAGCGGGCCCTTGACCGTAAAATATTTGCCTTTGTGGTCTAGGATATGGACCTTCTCCGGATCGACATAACGGCCTGCCTGCTTGTCCTTAACGAAGGCGTCATCGTCCCAGCTGTCCCACAGGCCGCGAACGACGTTCACATATTCTTCCGCCACCGCATAACGCTCGTCATGCTCGGGATGGCTCTTGGAGAAATTAGCCGCCGTGCGGGCATAGGAGGTGGTTACGATATTCCAGGCTGCACGGCCATGGCTCAGATGGTCGATGGAGGCAAAGGCGCGGGCGGTGTGATAGGGCTCGCCATAGGTGGTGGAGGCGGTGGCGGCCAGACCGATCTTGTCGGTCACCATGGCAAGCGCCGCCAGCAATGTCAGCGGCTCGAAGCGGGCGATCATTGACGGATGGGCATCTACGCCGCTGGTCAGCCCGTCGGCGAGGAATACCATGTCGAATTTTGCGGCTTCCGCCATTTTCGTGACGCGGGTGAGCAGATCGAAGTTCTCGCTGCCGGCCTCCGCATCGGGATGACGCCAGCCGGAAACGTGGTGCCCGGCGCCTTGCAGGAAAAGGCCGAGATGCATCTGTCTGTCGCGGGTCGTATTGGTCATGGGGTCATGCCTTCATGTCGGTCGAGTTATATGTCAGTTGTCAGAAGCGTTTCGAGCTTCCGGAGGTCGGCTGCGGTCGTCATGCTCCGCACCAGTGCCGGGATGCCGGCGAATTTTTCATTGCCGCCGGTGGCGTCGACGAATTTCTCCGTCGGGTCGTCAATGCCGGGCAGACCGTCTATGCGGCGAGAGAGAACCGTACCGTCCCTTTTTGTCACGTCGATAACCACGAAACGGGTAGTCGGATCGGGCGATAGGCGCCGCGCAGTCTCATCGTGCTGGCGTAAGACTTTTGCCGAAAGTGCGAGCAGGTCGGCACGGGCCGGGCTTTCATCGAAATGGCGGATGGTGAGTGAGCCATCCACAAGCGCTGCGGCAAAGACATATTCGGCGCTGAAGCGCGCATCGATGCCGGTGGCGGGTGTGGCCGAGCCGACAAGGGCGGCGTCACCGCCGGGAGGGAAGGTGATGACGACCGTTTCGATCTCGTCGGGTATCAGATCGTCGGCGCTGCGCAGCGCCAGCGCACCGATGGCAACGGGGTGGGCGGCAGTGCAACAGGGGAACGCCTTAAGGGTGAGGCCGGGCGAAACGATCTGCCAGGGCGCACCCCAACCGGAGAGAACCCGTCTCGGCTGCTCGGCGCCGAAGGCGAAGGCGGAGTAGAAGCCGATGGGGTTTTCCAGGAAATCCGGCCCGCCCTCAAAACCGGATCGTGCCAACCGCGCGGCAGTGAGGCCGGCGCGTGTGGCGAGCCCGGCGTGCAGAGGCTTGGCATCGAACCCGAATTGCAAACGAAGCCCGGCGGATTGCGTGGCGGCGAGGCCGAGTGCTGTGGCCGTGGTCTGCGGATCGAATTTCAGGAGATGGGCGATTGCCGCTGCAGCGCCGATGGGGCCAAGTGTGGCGGTGGCGTGGAAGCCGTTTTCGTAATGTTTTGTGCCAAGCGACAGGCCGATCCGCGCCATTGTTTCAAGCCCGACGATATAGGCGGCGATGAAGGCATCCGCCGTTGATCCCTCTTCGACCGCAATAGCCAGCAAAGCCGGGATGATGGCGACAGTGGGGTGGCCGCGTACGCTGCCATGGACATCGTCATAGTCGAGCACATGGCCGGCATGGCCGTTGATAAGGGCGGCGGTAAAGGCATCCGTGCGCAGATCGTGGCCGATGATTCCGGCTGCGCCCTGTATGCCTGACGTGAAGGTATCGATCAGGATTTTCGTGCTTCTGTCGGCAGCCCCGCCCAACACGCAGGCAAAAAAGTCTATCAGCGCCGTGCGGGCGATCGTCACTGCCTCTTCGTCGCGTAACGGATCGGAAGCGGCGATGGCTTCGGCAAGACGAAGCGTGAGTTTTTCCTCTGCGGTCATGGCGTCAGATTCCTTCGCCGTCATTCACCCGCGCCACCTGCCCGCCAAGGCCCTTGACGAAGGCGTTGATGCGCGGATTGGTCGACTTGTAGAAGATGTGCTCCGGCGTGCCTTGATCGACGATCAGGCCGTTTTCGGTGAAGACGATATTGTCGCTGATTTCTTCGGCAAAACGCATTTCGTGCGTGACGAGAATGCTGGTCATGCCATCATTGACGAGATCGCGGATGACGGCGAGCACTTCACCCACGGTTTCCGGGTCGAGCGCGGAGGTGACTTCATCGAATAATACCAGTTCCGGCCGCATGGCAAGCGCACGGGCAATGGCCACGCGCTGTTGCTGGCCGCCGGAAAGCTGGCCGGGATAGGCATCGACCTTCTGGGAGAGGCGGACCTTCTCCAGCAATTCCCGGGCATGGCGTTCGGCATCTGCCTTTTGCGTGCCGAGGATTTTGATCGGCGCGATGGTGATGTTTTCCATGACCGTCAGGTGCGGGAAGAGGTTGAATTGCTGGAAGACGATGCCGATGCGCTTGCGCAGAGCGATGCGCTCAGCCTCGGTCTTCAGCTGGTCGACCCGGGTGCCGCCAACGGTTATCTTGCCCGATTGCGGAATGAGAAGGCCGTTGATGCAGCGCAGGATGGTGGATTTGCCGGAGCCGGAAGGCCCGATGATGGAAACGGCGTCGCCCTTGTTCACCGTGAGGTCAATACCTTTCAGAACCTGATTGTCACCGAAGGAGAGGTGAATCCCTTCGAGTTCGACAAGCGCTTTGGCGGCGGTTTGTGGTGCAGGTGCGGACATGGCTTGTTCCAATCAGCGGGAGGCGAAGCGCCGTTCCAGGCGCTGCGTGAAACGGGAGACGGGATAGCAGAACAGGAAGAATGCCATCAGGACGGTGAGATAGATCACGACGGTGAAATCGTTGCGCTGCACGGCGGTGCTGGCGTCGGTCGCCGCATGCAGAAGCTCATGAACGCCAACCAGTGAGGCGAGCGCCGTGCCCATGGTGATCGACGCATAAAGGTTCATCCATGGCGGCAGCGAGCGCTTCACGCATTGCGGCAGGATGATCCAGCGCAGCGTCTGATTGCGGGAAAAGCCAAGCCCTTGCGCCGCTTCCCATTGTGCCGTCGGAATGGACTGGATGGCGCCGCGGGTGATTTCGGCAATATGGGCGCTGGCCGGAATGGCAAGCCCGACGACCGCCTTGATCCAGTCGGGGAAGGGAATGTAATGCCCGAAAGCGACGATCTCGAAGGGGAAGATGTAGGTCGCGGCAAAGATCAGCACCAGATGCGGCGCGTTACGGAAAATTTGCACATAGGTAAGCGCCGGCGCGTGCACGAGACGATAGGGCGCAAGTTCCATGATGCCGAGCAGGACGCCGATGAAGGTACCGATGGCGATTGCCAGAATGCTGATCAGCACATTCATGGCGAAACCCTTGGCCAGGTAGGGCAGCCATTGCAGCAGAACTTGACCCAGCGACGGGTCGAGGATCAGCCACAGAATGACCGATATCACCACGCCAAGCAGCAGGATGGCGCCGAAAGGCGGCTTCTTTACCGCCTGTGTTGGAGAAACCACCGCGCTCATTGGCCGAACCCCGGAACCGCAAGACGCCGCTCCAGCCAGAGACCGGCCCTTGCGACGATGAAATTGATGACGCTGAAGAAGATCAGGATGACGATCATCAGCTCGACCACATTGTCGCGCTGGGTCCAGATCAGGATCGAGGCATAGGTGATTTCACCGACCGCAATTGCCGAACCGACCGTGGTGAGCTTCACCAGATTGACGAGGTTGTTGATGATGGAGGGCAGCGCCGTGCGGATGGCCAGCGGAAACTCCACATAGCGTAAAATCTCGAAGGAACTGAAACCGATCGCGCGCGCCGCCTCGATGGTGGTGGCCGGTACCGCTTCGATACCGCCACGCAACGCTTCCGCGTGGAAAGCGGCAACGTGCAGACCGGTGATGGCAACGACCCAGAAAAAAGGTGTCAGCGGATTGTTCTGCGCGCCGCCCAGCGCATTGGAAATCAGCATGTTAAGCACGAGGAACCCGCACATCAGCTGCACCAGCGTCGGCGTGTTGCGTGTCAGTTCGACATAGGCGCGCACGGGCCCCGCGAGCCAGGTCTTGCCCGATGTCAGCATGGCCGCGAAAATGAAGCCGAAGACGAGGCTGAGCGGCAAAGTGACGGCGACGAGGATGAGCGTCATCTTCATGCCATCTAGCCAGATCTGAACCTCGTAACCGCTGTTCAGAAAATCATAGTTGAGGCCCAGATGCGCGGCGAGTTCAATGAAGCGCGCTGTAAAAGAATCCTGCATCGGAAATCCATGCTGTTATTGCTGATGTCGCCCGACGGGCGACGCCAGAATGGCCTGCCTTGTTATAAAGCAGAAAAGAAGCGCGGATGCACCCCGCTTCCGTCCTTCCGGCCTTGGGCCGGAGTCCAGACGATACGCGTTTGCGCAGCGTAAATAATCCCGTCAGTCCAGGAACTCCGGGCCGGTTGGATGCCGGCTCAAGGCCGGTATGACGGCAGTGGAACACGCAAGCGCCGCACTGCCGTGCCGCGCCTTACTGCGCGGCGGAAAGCTTCTTCTTCTGCTCTTCCATGTAGCCGATGCTTGGCAGGCGGTTGGCGTTGGCGAACTCGATCATCTTGCCGGAAGCGTGCAGCTCCTTGACGATCTTGTCGAGAGCGGCCTGCGTGTCAGCTTCGCCTTTGCGTAGCCAGATTACGGAGTCGGAAGGAATGAGGTCGGTAGGGATAAGGATGCCGTAATCCTTCCACTCATCGGCGCGGTCCTGAAGCATCAGGCTCAGCGTGCCGTTGACGTGAACGGAGACATCGCAATTGCCGCCCTTGAGCGCCAACAGCGATTCCGGCTGGCTCGGCAGTGCCTTCACCTGCGCGCCGTATTGCTCAATGAGTGGCTGGGTGTAGTTGGAGCCCTGCGAAACGCAGGCGATCTTGCCCTTGAGGTCCGACCAGTCCTTGATGCCGCTATCCTTGCGGCCGATGGCAGCGCCACCCTGGCGGTCATAGGGGGTCGGGACGTAATCGAGCGTTTTGGCGCGCTCTTCAGTGTATTGCATGTTGGCGATCAGAATATCGACCTTGCCCTGCTGCAGGAACTGCACGCGGTTGGGCGGGGTCACAGTTTCTGTGACCAGTTCAACGCCGAGACCGGCGGCCAGCGCCTTGGCGACATCGATGTTGAGGCCCTTCTGCTCCTGCGTCTTCGGATCAATGAAGCCGAATGGCGCGCCGGACAGGATCACGCCGACGGTGAGCTTGCCGCGACCCTTGATCCGGTCAAGCGTCGCATCCGCGTGAGCGGCTGTGGCCATCGAAGCGATGACGACGGTTCCGGCGATGAGTTTTGCGGCGAATTTGGGGAGGGAGAGGGCCATGGGTATTTCCTTTTGCTTGTGGCTGGAACCTACATGACGCGCTCGCAGAGAGCGAGAATTGGCATTGCGCAAAAAATACTATGAATAGAAATGAGTTCCAATAATGTTCTCAGGCGGAAAAAATATCCCAATAATTTAGAATCGTAGAATCTTGTTCTTTAGGTCTTAACCGGGTGCGGCTTGGTTCAACCAAGAGGCGAGAACCAAGCCGCACTGCCTGTCAATTATCGTCCGGCATTATAGGCTGCGATTGCTGCCATATTGACGATATCGCTGTCTTTCGCACCCATCGAGGTGATCTGCACCGATTTGTCGAGGCCGACGAGAAGAGGGCCGATCACGGTCGCACCGCCCAGTTCCTGCAGCATCTTTGTGGAGATGGAGGCGGAATGGATGGCGGGCATGACCAGCACGTTGGCGGCGCCAGAAAGCCGGGCGAAGGGGTATTGGCTCTGCATGCGGTGATGGTTCAGTGCCACATCCGCCGACATTTCGCCATCGACCTCGAAGTTGACGTTGCGCTTGTCGAGAATTTTCACCGCCTCACGCACCTTGTCGGAGCGTTCGCCGACCGGCTGGCCGAAGGTGGAATAGGCGAGCATCGCGACCCGCGGCTCATAACCGAAACGGCGGGCGAGGCCGGCTGCTTCTTCGGCGATATCGGCAAGGTCTTCCGCATTCGGCATGTCATGCACGGCGGTATCGGCCACGAAGACGGTGCGGTTGCGCGACACGACCAGCGAAACGCCGATAACGCGGTGGCCGGGCTTGGTGTTGATGCAGCGGCGTATATCTTCAAGCGCCGTGGAATAATTGCGGGTCACGCCTGTCACCACCGCGTCCGCATCACCCATCGCCACCATGCAGGCGGCGAAATGGTTGCGGTCATTGTGGATCAGGCGCTGCACGTCGCGCAGCAGGAAACCGCCGCGCTGCAGCCGCGCATAGAGGTAATCGACATAGGCGTCGACGCGGCTGGAGAGGCGGGCGTTGGTGATTTCGATATTGGCGCGGTCCAGATCGATGCCGGCGCGCTCCGCATTGGTCTTGATGATATCGTCACGGCCGAGCAGGATCGCGGTGCCAAGCCCTTGAGCGGTAAACGAAATCGCCGCGCGCATGACCTGTTCTTCTTCCGCCTCGGCAAAAACGACGCGCTTGGGCGAGCGGCGGACCCGCTCGTAAAGACGCTGTGTGGTCGAGGCCATCGGGTCACGGCGGGCGGAAAGCTCGCGGGCATAGGCGTCGAGATCGGGTATTTCGCGCTGGGCGACGCCGGTTTCGATGGCGGCTTTTGCCACGGCGACCGGAATGGCCGAGATCAGGCGCGGATCGAACGGAACTGGGATGATATATTGCGGCCCGAAACGCGGGCGGTTGCCTTGATAGGCGGCGGCCACATCGTCAGGCACGTCTTCACGGGCAAGATCAGCGAGGGCCTGCGCGGCGGCGATCTTCATCGCATCGTTGATCTGGCGCGCGCGCACATCGAGCGCGCCGCGGAAAATATAGGGAAAGCCAAGAACGTTATTGACCTGGTTCGGATAATCGGAACGTCCAGTCGCCATGATGGCGTCGTCGCGGATGCGCGATACTTCTTCCGGTGTGATTTCCGGGTCAGGATTGGCCATTGCAAAGATAATCGGCTTCGGCGCCATGGAGCGGATCATTTCTTCGCTGAATGCGCCCTTCTGGGAAAGGCCGAACACCACGTCTGCACCCTTCATCGCTTCTGCCAGTGTACGATTATTGGTCTTGACGGCGTGGGCGGATTTCCACTGGTTCATGCCTTCGGTGCGGCCCTGATAGATCACGCCCTTGGTATCGCAGAGCGTGATGTTTTCCGGGTTGAAACCCATGGCCTTGATGAGGTCCATGCAGGCAATCGCCGCAGCGCCGGCACCATTGCAGACCAGCTTCGTGGTCTTGAAGTCGCGGCCGGTCAGTTCGATGGCGTTGATGAGGCCGGCGGCGGCGATGATGGCGGTGCCGTGCTGGTCATCATGAAAGACAGGAATGTCCATCAGCTCGCGCAGGCGGCTTTCGATGATGAAACATTCCGGGGCCTTGATGTCTTCGAGATTGATGCCGCCGAAAGAAGGACCGAGATAACGCACGCAATTGATGAATTCATCTGCGTCTTCGGTATCGACTTCAAGATCGATGGAATCGACATCCGCGAAACGCTTGAAGAGGACCGATTTGCCCTCCATGACGGGCTTGGAGGCCAGCGCGCCGAGATTGCCCAGCCCGAGGATGGCGGTGCCGTTGGAGATGACGGCCACCATGTTGCCGCGCGTCGTATAATCGTAAGCGCTCGCCGGATTTTCGGCTATGGCTTTCACCGGCACGGCCACGCCGGGCGAATAGGCGAGCGACAGATCCCGCTGTGTTGCCATCGGCTTCGTTGGGGTGATTTCCAGTTTGCCCGGCCTGCCCTGCGCGTGAAAATCCAGGGCTTCCTGATCCGTAACCGATGTTCTTGTGCTAGCGGGCTTTGTCGTGTCGGACATTGGCTGAGTGTGCTTTCCTGTCGTTATCAGTATAAAAATATTCGTTGTTGTTAGGGTATTTTTTGCACGCCTGCCAAGCCTTGAATGTTGTTCAGTGCAGCAAATTTAAGCGTGATGAAATCTGCGTCCGATTCAATCGATTAAGTCCGCGTTTCCCCGTCATAGGCTTGGCTGGTAAGCTTGGCGGGCCATATTCACGAAGGCATCGACGTGGAGAGCAAACGGGCCGCGCCTGACGACCAGAACGCAATCAGACCATGCATCGGCGCTGTCGATCGGCACGCCGGCAATACCGCGTGTGGAGCGCACGGTGCATTCCGGCAGGATGGAAATTCCCGCACCCGCTTCCACCAGCGCAAGGATGGTATTGATGTTGGCGATACGCATGCCGATTTGCGGTTCGCAACCGGCATCCTCGAAAAGCGTTAGCGCATTGCTACTGAGGCCGAGACCGATCTCGTCGATCGGCAGCAGCAGTTTTTCCCGCGCGATATCGTTCACGGAAACTCGCGAGCGGCTGGCAAGTGAATGCTGTTCCGGCAGGGCAACGCAAAGCCTCGAGCGATCGAAGGGCATCGCGCGCAAAGTCTGCGGCAGCGAGGGAAGAGGGGAGCGGATGAATGCGACGTCGGTCTTGCGGGTCGCCACCTGCTCGATCAGCTGTTCCATTGTCATGCCGGGCAACAGTTCGAGCGTCACATCGGGGTGTTCATCGCCATAACGGGTAATCAGCTTCGGCAGTTTGCGTTCCGCCATGACACTGGTGCCGTATCCAATGCGCAATGTGCCGAGCTGCCCGCGCCTGATCTGCTGCGCCTTTTCCAGCGCGCCTTTGGTGCGGGCAAGGATCTCTTCCGCCTCGACGAGCATGGACTGGCCGGCCGGCGTGAGTTCTACCCCGCGATTGATGCGATGAAAAAGCTTGAAGCCCAAATTTTCCTCCAGCTGACGGATACGCTGGGTCACGGCGGGCTGGGCGATGCCGAGCTGCACGGCGGCGGCGCGAAAGTTTCTGGTCTTTGCGGCTTCCACGAATATGGTAAGTTGGCGAATATCCATCGGCGGACCGGTCTTTGGGTTGTCGGACTTGGTGTGATATAAGTAAAGCTTATCAAAATTGACCATCTTGCGCATTGTCATCTTGTCGCAGGCGACGTTATACCGCAGCCAGTGTTTCGCTCGTTTTTGCCGCTTATGCAGGCTTTAGCGATGCGGACCGGGGAGGATTTGTTCAAGCATCTCGTCCGCCGTCCATAGGGCCGGCGGTTACTGCAGTGAATGGGTCAAAAATGACAGTCACGACGGAAGTCTTCCCCACCATAGTTCCCCGTTCAGCCGCGCCGCCCCAGGCGCACCTTCGCCTGGCCGTAGTGACGGCGGACTGTCCGGGCTATGCCGGACACTGAACGATCATCGGGCTCAAGCCTTCTGGGCGGCTCTTCCAACCGGACATTTCTTCATGAGTAATCCAGCAAATTCACTATCGCTTCCAGCCAGATTATGGCTGTTGGTGCTCGGCGCGGTCATCGTCGCTGCGGGCCTGTTCTTCGCCATTGGCGGCGGCCAGCTCGTCGCCCTCGGCGGCAGCCTTTATTTCATTGTGGCGGGCATCGCGCTGATAGCCTCCGGCCTGCTTATCCTGCTGCGCAAGCCCACCGGCGCATTGATCTTCGGCCTTGTTGTCATCCTTAGTTGCGTGTGGGCCGTCTGGGAGGCCGGATTGCACTTCTGGCCCCTCATCTCGCGCCTGCTGGCATTGGGTGTGGGTGCAACGGTCGTTGCGCTTTCCTATCCGTTGCTGCGCCGCGCGGCTGGCAAAACGCCTGCCTATGGTACGTCCTTTGCCCTTGCCGCCGTTCTGGCCATCGCATCTGGTGCCGGTTTTGCCGGCATGTTCGTGGCGCATCCGACCGTCGCGTTTAATGGTGAGGTTGCAGCGCTGACGCCGGTAACCCCGGAAAAAGAACAGAAGAACTGGGAACATTACGGTAATACGGCTGGCGGCAGCCGTTTCGTGGCGCTTGATGAAATCACCCGTGACAACGTCAAGAACCTCGAAGTCGCCTGGACCTACCACACCGGTGATACCCCGATCAGCCCCGGCGCGAATGGTGCGGAAGATCAGGAAACCCCGCTGCAGGTTGGGGATACCGTGTTCCTGTGCACGCCGCACAACAATGTCATCGCTCTTGATGCCGATACCGGCGCGGAGAAGTGGAAGGCGGAAATCAACGCCAAATCCTCCGTCTGGATGCGTTGCCGCGGTCTTGCTTATTTCGATGCCAAGGCGCCGCTGAAGCAGCCGACTGCGCCGGGCTCCACGCCCGTAACGCCGGCGGTGGTGGCCGAAGGCGCGCTTTGCCAGCGCCGTATTCTGATGAACACCATCAATGCGGAGCTCATCGCGCTTGACGCTGACACCGGTGCGTTTTGCCCCGATTTCGGCACCAATGGCCGCGTTGATCTGAAGATCGGTCTCGGTAATGCGCCTGATCCGCAATATGTGCTGACATCGGCACCCACGCTGGCCGGCACGACTGTCGTTGTCGGCGGCCGTATCGCCGATAACGTGCAGGTGGACATGCCCGGCGGTGTGATGCGCGGTTTCGACGTGGTAACGGGCGAGCTTCGCTGGGCTTTCGACCCCGGCAATCCTGATATCACCAAGCTGCCGCCCGAAGGACAGACCTATACGCGTTCCACGCCGAACGTCTGGGCATCCATGTCCTACGATCCGGACCTGAACACCGTCTTCATGCCCGTCGGCAGCCCTTCGGTCGATCTTTATGGGGCGACGCGTACGCCACTGGACCATAAATACGGTGCTTCGATGCTGGCGCTTGACGCCACGACCGGTCGCGAAAAATGGGTCTACCAGACCGTTCATAACGACCTCTGGGACTTCGACGTGCCGATGCAGCCGAGCTTCGTCGATTTCCCGAAGGCTGACGGGACGACTGTCCCGGCGCTCGTCTTCGGCACCAAGGCAGGGCAGATCTACGTGCTTGACCGCGCGACGGGCCAGCCGCTGACCAAGGTGGAAGAGGTTCCCGTCAAGGCCGGCAATATTCCTAACGAGCCCTATGCTCCCACACAGCCGCGTTCCGTTGGCATGCCGCAGATCGGTGCGCAGACACTGACGGAAGCCGATATGTGGGGTGCAACCCCGTTCGACCAGCTTTTGTGCCGCATCGCCTTCAAGGGCATGCGTTATGAAGGCCTTTATACAGCGCCCGGCACGGATCTCTCGCTCGCCTTCCCGGGCTCGCTCGGCGGCATGAACTGGGGTGGTCTTTCGACAGACCCAACGACCAACACTATTTTCGTTAATGACATGCGCCTCGGCCTCTGGATCCAGATGCAGGAAGCTGCGCCAACAAAGGCTGTCGCCAGCGGTGGCGAAAGCGTCAATACCGGCATGGGCGTCGTTCCGATGAAGGGCACACCCTACGCGGTGAACAAGAACCGCTTCCTGTCGGCTCTCGGCATTCCGTGCCAGGCGCCGCCCTATGGCACCATGACCGCGATCGACATGAAGACCCAGAAGATCAAGTGGCAGGTGCCGGTTGGCACTGTCGAAGATACGGGTCCGCTCGGCATCAAGATGGGCCTGCCGATCCCGATCGGCATGCCGACGCTCGGCGGTACGCTCGCCACCCAGGGTGGGCTGCTATTTATCGCCGGCACGCAGGATTATTATCTGCGCGCCTTCGATACGGCCACCGGCAAGGAAGTCTGGAAGGCCCGCCTTCCGGTCGGCAGCCAGGGCGGTCCGATGAGCTACAAGTCGCCGAAGACCGGCAAGCAATATGTCGTCATCTCGGCCGGCGGCGCCCGCCAGTCTCCGGATCGTGGCGACTATGTCATCGCTTATGCGTTGCCGAACTGATCCTTGTGGTTCAATACTTTGATAAAGAAACCCCGGGAGATGATTCCGGGGTTTTTCTTTGTCTGCGTTCAGGAGAGCCGCCTTTTGCGCGGAACCTCGCCATCATCCTCGCGTTAGGAAAATAGGCCTGCCGGCAACACGCCGCCGTTCACCAAGCTTTCACAAGGCGAATTTATGAGCTTGAACTTGTCCGCCCGTGAACCGATGATGGCGGTATTTCGAAATATGTATATTGTCCGGCGCGCCGGTAAATTTTTTGAAGTTGGAAAGGTTTTGTCGTGAAGGAACAATCTCGAAAGATCACGCCGGTTCTTCTTGCTGGCGGAGCTGGCTCGCGGCTCTGGCCGGTATCGCGCGATCAGTTGCCCAAGCAGTTCCAGCCGCTTGTCGGCAATCTTTCGACCTATCAGCAAACGTTGAAGCGGGTCGGTGACAAGAGCCTTTATGCAGAGCCGCTGGTGATCACCAACGAGGATTTCCGTTTCTTCGCCCGCCGTCAGGCAGAAGAGATCGATCTGCCCGCGACGGTCGTGCTTGAACCTGCCCGCCGCGACAGCGCCGCTGCCATGGCCGCAGCCGCCGTACTGGCCGAGCGCCGCGAGCCTGGATGTCTGGTTCTGGCGCTTGCCGCCGACCATGTCGTGCTCGATCCCGACGCCTTTTCCGACGCCGTGAAGCTCGGGGCGAAAGCTGCCGATCAGGGCAACATCGTCGTTTTCGGTCTGGTGCCGACCGAACCTCGGACCTCCTACGGTTATATCAAGCCGGGTGATGCGATCGACGGCGAAAAAGACCTCAGCACCGTCGATGCCTTCGTGGAAAAGCCTGATGTGAAGACGGCAATCTCCTATCTCGAAAAGGGTTATCTGTGGAACTCCGGTAACTTCCTGTTCCGTTCCGATGTGATGATCGCCGAGCTGAAGGCTTTTGCACCGGAGATTCTGGCGGCGGTGACGCAGGCGGTCGAGCAATATGAAAGCGACCTTGGTTTCGTGCGCCTGCATCAGGCAAGCTTCGAAGCTTCCCCGAAGAATTCCATCGATTATGCCGTCATCGAAAAGACCAAGCGCATGGCTGTCGTGCACGGCCATTTCCGCTGGTCGGATATCGGCAGCTGGGACGCCATCTGGGAAATCGCCGACAAGCACGACAACGACAACGCGCTTGAGGGCGACGGCGTCTTCATCGATTCCGAGGGCTGCCTCATTCACTCCACACAATTGCTGACGACGGTGGTTGGCGCCAAGGATCTGGTGGTTGTGGCCACCAAGGATGCAGTTCTGGTGGTGCCAAAGAACCGGGTGCAGGATGTGAAGGGACTGGTGGAAAAGCTGAAAGCCAGCGACCACGCACCGCAGACGCAAAGCCACAAGCGCGTCTATCAACCCTGGGGCTTTATTGAACACATGTATGTGGACGAGCGCTACCGGGTCGGTCACATCACCGTCGATCCCGGTCATCGTATCTCGTTCCAGAAACATTATCACCGCTCGGAACACTGGATCGTCGTCAAGGGAACGGCGACCGTGACAATGGGGGACGAGACCCGGCTGCTGACGGAAAACCAGTCGGTCTATATCCCGATTGGCCAGCCGCACAGGCTGGCCAATGAGGGCCAGATTCCGCTTGAGCTCATCGAAATCCAGACCGGCGCCTATATCGGCGAGGATGATGTGATCCGCATCGAGGATGATTACAGGCGGCAATAACTGCCACTTCTGGCGAAACGGCATGATGAAGGCGAGGCGGATGACGATCCGGCTCTCCTTTTCCTTTTTTGGAGATGAGCTCGTTCACGCAATGGGCAAAGGCATGGGAAAACATCGCCGCGTCCAGCTCTCGCCGCCAAAACAGCCAGCCGAACAGCAGGCCGGGGATGAAATTGGCAAGCAGAATCGCAATGATCAATAATGGTTGTGGCCGCGAGATAATCGCAAACAGAATTGGCACGTGACCAGCTGCGAAGAGAACAGCGGCCATGATGATGGCACTCCATAACAGGCCCATTTTCCGACCGTTTAAAAGGCTTCACGAAGTGGCGTGGAGATTCGTATTTTAGGCGGTTGCCTAATCAAAAATCTTCGCATAGGTTCCAACTGTAACGTTTCAGTGAGGGAGGAGACTCATGCGAATGCGTGTTATTTCTGCGGCCTTTTTGGCCAGTGTTATGATTCCGGCGGGTATTGCCGGGGCTACTGATCTTGAGGTGACCCATTGGTGGACATCAGGCGGTGAAGCCGCTGCTGTTGCCGAGCTTGCCAAGGCTTTTGATGCCACGGGCAACAAATGGGTGGACGGCGCGATTGCCGGTTCGGGCGGCACGGCCCGGCCGATCATGATCAGCCGCATCACCGGCGGCGACCCGATGGGCGCCACCCAGTTCAACCACGGCAGGCAGGCCGAAGAGCTCGTTCAGGCAGGCCTGATGCGTGATCTTTCCGATGTTGCCGCAAAGGGCAACTGGAAAGAGGTTATCAAACCGGCCAGCCTGCTCGACAGCTGCACCATTGACGGTAAGATTTATTGCGCGCCGGTCAATATCCATTCGCCGCAATGGCTCTGGCTTTCCAACGCCGCCTTCAAGAAGGCGGGCGTCGAGATTCCCAAAAACTGGAATGAATTGGTGGCGGCAGCGCCAGCACTGAAAAAGGCGGGTATTCAGCCGCTGGCGCTTGGCGGTCAGGCCTGGCAAGCCAACACGCTTTTTGATGCTCTGGTGCTCAATGTGGGTGGCAAGGATATCTACCAGAAAGTCTATGGCGACAAGGACGCAGAGACGGCTGGCGGGCCAGATATGGCCAAGGTCTTTGCCGCAGCGGTACAGGCCCGCGACATGGCCAAGGGCACAAATGTTCAGGACTGGAACCAGGCCACCAACATGGTTATCACAGGCAAGGCAGCGGGCCAGGTGATGGGCGACTGGGCACAGGGCGAATTCCAGTTGGCCAACCAGAAAGCCGGCACGGATTATTCCTGCCTTCCCGGCCTTGGTCTCAGCGAATATCTCACCACCGGCGGTGATGCTTTCTATTTCCCCGTTCTGAAGGACGAGGCGAAAACCAAGGCGCAGGACGTGCTTGCGGCAACTATCGTCGATCCGAAGACGCAGGTCGCCTTCAATCTGAAGAAGGGCTCACTGCCAATCCGCGGGGACGTGGACCTCAATGCGGCCAATGACTGCATGAAAAAGGGACTGGCAATTCTGGCCAAAGGCAACGCGCTGACCAGTGTCGATCAGCTGATTTCCGCGGATTCGCAGAAACAGAAGGAAGACCTCATGGCGGAATTCTTCGCCGGTTCGATGTCGGCGGAAGATGCCCAGAAGCGCTTCGCGGGCATAATCGGTTCGGCTGACTGATTTGTGATCTCTCCGGGTTGGGAGCGGTTTACCGCTCCCCTCTCCAACGTCCGCTCTGTGCGATGGCTACACGCGCAGGCAGGGGTTTCATGCGGTAAGGTTTTCCCTTGACCGTTAACTGTAACGTTACAGGAGGAGGTAACATGGCGGGTCAAGCGCGCTCCGGGCGCCCCAACCAGCTCTTTCGCAATCTGAATTCCAAGATTGCCTCCATTCCCATGATATTGACCGCAGTGGTTATCTTTCTCGGCGGGACGATCTGGACCGTCGTTTATTCCTTCACCAATTCCAAGCTTCTGCCGCGTGCGAGCTTCATCGGTTTCGATCAATATGAGCGGCTGTGGGCCGCGCCGCGCTGGATCGTCTCTATCCAGAATCTGGCGATCTACGGCATCTTGTCGTTGATCTTCAGCCTCGTCATCGGCTTCGTGCTGGCGGCGCTGATGGACCAGAAAATCCGCTTCGAAAACACCTTCCGCACCATTTTTCTTTATCCATTCGCCTTGTCCTTCATCGTGACAGGTCTTGTGTGGCAATGGCTACTGAACCCGGAATTCGGCATTCAGTCCGTGGTGCGCTCGATGGGCTGGGAAAGCTTCACTTTCGATCCGCTCTATAATTCCGAAATCGTCATCTACGGCATCCTGATTGCGGCGCTCTGGCAGGGCACCGGGCTCGTCATGTGCCTGATGCTGGCGGGTCTTCGCGGCATCGACGAGGATATCTGGAAGGCGACGCGGGTTGACGGCATTCCCATGTGGAAGACCTATATCCTCATCATCATTCCCATGATGCGGCCTGTCTTCATCACCACCCTCGTCATCATCGCCAGCGGCATCGTCAAGGTTTACGATCTTGTCGTGGCACAGACCAGCGGCGGGCCAGGAATCGCATCGGAAGTGCCGGCGAAATATGTCTATGATTACATGTTCCAGGCGCAGAACCTGGGGCAGGGCTTTGCCGCCTCGACCATGATGCTGCTCACCGTCGCGATCATCGTCATCCCATGGGCCTACCTCGAATTCGGAGGCAAGAAGCGTGGCTAATATCAGCACATTAAATACGGTCGTCGCCGCCACCGATGCGGTTAGCAACGACCTTTCCGGCCCGCGCGGCAAAAAGCCTAGAAAAACCTTTTCTCGCCGCAATATCATTCTGTACGGCACGCTTTTCGTCGCCGCCGCTTATTACCTGCTGCCGCTTTACGTGATGGTCGTTACCTCGCTCAAGGGCATGCCGGAAATCCGTCTGGGCAACATCTTCGCGCCGCCGGTGGAAATCACCTTCGAGCCATGGGTGAAAGCCTGGGCCAATGCCTGCACAGGCCTCAACTGCGACGGGCTTTCGCGCGGCTTCTGGAACTCGGTGCGCATTCTCGTGCCTTCGGTGGTGATCTCGATCATCGTCGCTTCCATCAGCGGTTACGCCATGGCCAACTGGAAGTTCAAGGGGTCGGAGCTGTTCTTCTCGATTCTCATCATCGGCGCCTTCATCCCCTATCAGGTGATGATCTATCCAATCGTCATCGTGCTGCGCGAACTGGGCATTTACGGCACGCTGAGCGGTCTCGTAATCGTTCACACCATCTTCGGCATGCCGATCCTGACGCTGCTGTTCCGCAATTATTTCGCCTCACTGCCGGAAGAACTGTTCAAGGCGGCGCGTATCGATGGTGCCAATTTCTGGCAGATTTATTTCCGTATCATGCTGCCCATGTCGCTGCCGATCTTCGTTGTGGCGATGATCCTGCAGGTGACCGGCATCTGGAACGACTTCCTGTTCGGCGTGGTGTTCACGCGGCCGGAATATTACCCGATGACGGTGCAGCTCAATAATATCGTCAACTCCGTGCAGGGCGTGAAGGAATACAACGTCAACATGGCCG
This sequence comes from Pseudomonadota bacterium, assembly GCA_023444445.1. Classification (GTDB taxonomy): domain Bacteria; phylum Pseudomonadota; class Alphaproteobacteria; order Rhizobiales; family Rhizobiaceae; genus Agrobacterium. Next base: position 51,926 of record JAEXMK010000129.1, read on the forward strand.
CCACCCTTCTGCCCGGGGCCGTGCCGCTGATCGTCTATTTCATCTCCGGCAGGCTATTCGTGCGCGGCATTGCCGCTGGCGCAGTAAAAGGTTGAGTTATATGAACAAAAGCGTTTCCATCCGCGATCTTTCCCTGTCCTTCGGTGCCGTTACCGTGCTGAAAGACCTCAATCTCGATATTTACGACGGCGAATTCCTTGTGCTGCTCGGCTCGTCCGGCTGCGGCAAGTCGACCCTTCTCAACTGCATTGCCGGGCTCTTGGAGCCGACCGACGGGCAGATCTTCATCAAGGATCGCAATGTTACCTGGGAAGAACCCAAGGATCGAGGCATCGGCATGGTGTTTCAGTCCTATGCGCTTTATCCGCAGATGACGGTTGAGAAAAACCTGTCTTTCGGCCTTCAGGTTGCAAAGATTCCGAAGGACGAAATCGATCGGCGCGTCAAAAGGGCGGCGGGCATTCTGCAGATCGAGCCGCTGCTGAAGCGCAAGCCTGCCGAGCTTTCCGGCGGCCAGCGCCAGCGCGTGGCGATCGGCCGGGCACTGGTGCGCGATGTGGATGTGTTCCTGTTCGACGAGCCGCTTTCCAACCTCGACGCCAAGCTGCGCTCGGAACTGCGTGTCGAAATCAAGCGGCTGCACCAGTCGCTGAAGAATACCATGATCTATGTGACGCACGACCAGATCGAGGCGCTGACGCTGGCGGACCGTATCGCCATCATGAAAAGCGGCGTTATTCAGCAGCTCGCCGATCCCGTCACCATCTATAACAAGCCTAGGAACCTCTTCGTTGCCGGTTTCATCGGTTCACCATCGATGAATTTTCTGCGTGGTGAGCTGATTGAAAAGGACGGCAAGGTCGTCTTCACCACCAACGGCGTCACCTTCGCGCTGGACGGTTATCAGGCGGAAACGCCGCTCGACGCCGGCCGCGCCGTGGTTCTGGGTGTCCGCCCCGAACATGTGCGCGTCGATGCCGATATCGTCGGCGGCGAGGTGCATGAGGCGATCGTCGATATCGAGGAGCCGATGGGGGCCGACAATCTGATCTGGCTGAAACATGCCGGGCATACCATGTCCGTCCGCGTCGGCGGCCACAGGCGGTTTTCGCCGGGCACCAAGGTTCGCCTCGGCCTCGACATGGCGATGGCCTCACTGTTCGATGCGCAAAGCGAAGAGCGGCTTTAGACGCCGCAACTATTCCCCAACACAATCCCAAGACCCAGATCTCTATGGAGGAGACAATGACAGAACTCGGTTTTCAGCTTTACAGCGCCCGCAATTTCCAGCCTTTTTCCGATATTCTGAAGAAGCTTTCGGCGGCGGGTTACAGCCAGGTTGAAGGTTATGGCGCCATGTACGCCTCTCTTGATGATGCCGGGTTGAAGGGCCTACGCGCTGAACTCGACGCCAACGGCCTGACTATGCCGACCGGCCATTTCGGCCTCGACCTTCTTGAAGGTGACCCGAAAAGGGCGTTGAATATTGCCAGCGTTCTAGGCGTTGAGGCGATCTATTGCCCTTACCTGATGCCTGACCAGCGCCCGACAGATGCGGCCGGCTGGTTCGCCTTTGGCAAACGTCTCCAGGAAGCAGGAAAGCCCTTCGTGGATGTTGGGCTGAACTTCGGTTGGCATAACCACGACTTCGAGTTCAAGGCGCTTGCCGATGATTCCACCCCACAGGAGCAGATTTTTGCCGGTGGCCCGGACCTGAAGTGGGAAGCGGATATCGCCTGGATTGTCAGAGGCAATGCCGATCCGTTCGCGTGGATCGAAAGTTACGGCAAGCGCATCACCGCCGTGCATGTCAAGGATATCGCGCCGGCTGGTGAGAACGCGGATGAGGACGGCTGGGCCGATGTCGGCCATGGCACCGTCGACTGGAAGGGCCTGGTTGCCGCTCTCAAGGCCAAATCCGCCACGAAACATTTCGTGGTCGAGCATGACAATCCCAAGGATATCGACCGGCTGATCACCCGTTCGATCGCATCGTTCAAAACCTACTAAGTCTCAATTTCGGAGTTTTATCATGGCCAGAGATCTTGGCGTCGGCATCATCGGATGCGGCAATATCTCGTCTGCTTATTTTTCGCTGGCACCGCTCTTCAAGGGCATCAAGGTGCTGGCCTGCGCCGATCTCAACCGCAATGCAGCGGAGCTGAGGGCGGAAGAATTCGGTGTCGTCGCGCAGTCCATCGAGGAACTGCTCGCCAACCCGGAAATCGACGTGGTGGTAAACCTCACCATCCCCGCCGCGCACTTTCCGGTGTCAAAAGCAGCCCTTGAGGCGGGCAAACACGTTTATTCGGAAAAGCCGCTGGTGCTTTCGCTGGAAGAGGGGGAGGAGCTGCGGCGCATCGCCCGCGAGAAAAATCTATCCGTCGGCTGCGCCCCGGATACCTTCCTCGGCGGTGCGCATCAGCTTGCCCGGCAGTATATCGATGACGGCAAGGTCGGCCGTATCACGTCAGGCACATGCCACGTTATGAGCCCCGGCATGGAAATGTGGCACCCCAATCCGGGCTTCTTCTTCCTCAAAGGCGGCGGGCCGATCCTCGATCTCGGTCCTTATTACGTTGCCAACCTCATCAACCTCATCGGCCCGGTAAAGCGGGTGGGCGCGTTGACAAGCATGGCCAATCCGACCCGAACAGTGACCAGCCAGCCGCTGAACGGTGAGATCATTCCCGTCGAAACGCCGACCAATATCCACGCGCTGCTGGAATTCGTGAACGGCGCGACGATCACACTCTCCGCCAGCTGGGATGTCTGGTCGCACCGCCACGCCAATATGGAACTCTACGGCACGGAAGGCTCGATCTACGTGCCGGATCCGAACTTTTTTGGCGGTGTGGTCGAAGCCAGCGGCCGTGACAAGAATATCCAGCCGCTGGAAGACTGGGCGCATCCCTTCGGCATCGCCAATCAGGAAAGCCCCAATGGCCCGCGCGCCAATTACCGCACGGCCGGGCTTGCCGATATGGCGATTGCTATTCTGGAGGGCCGCGACGCTCGATGCTCGCTGGATCGCTCCCTGCACGGGATCGACGTGATGACCTCGATCCTGAAGTCAGGTGAGAAAGGCCGCTTCATCGAAATGACAACGACCTGCACGCAGCCGGCAGCCCTCGGCATCGAGGAGGCGCAGGCGCTGCTGCGCTGACGCGCTTATGATCCCGAAAGCGGCGAAGGTGAATTCGCCGCTTTCCTGTTTTCGCGGTAGCACTTCACAATCCCCTCGCTTTGCTTTAAAGCCGCGCCTTATCCGGTCGCAGCCCACCCGGTCAAAACAAGGGATCCCGAATTATGAAAACCATCGTCATCTGCTCCGGCGGATTGGACTCCGTTTCGCTCGCGCATAAAATCGCGGCGGAACACGAACTTCTCGCTCTCGTCTCCTTCGATTATGGCCAGCGCCACCGGAAGGAACTGGATTTTGCCGCCGATTGCGCCAGACGGCTCGGCGTGCCGCATCATATCATCGATATCAGAACCATCGGCGCGCACCTCACCGGTTCGGCGCTGACTGACGACATTGCGGTGCCGGACGGGCACTATGCGGAGGAGACCATGCGTTCCACCGTGGTGCCGAACCGCAACGCCATCATGCTCACCATCGCTTTCGGGCTGGCTGCCGCGCAGCAGGCGGATGCGGTGGCGATTGCCGTGCATGGCGGCGATCATTTCATCTACCCCGACTGCCGGCCGGGCTTCATCGACAGCTTCAACGCCATGCAGGCGCACGCGCTTGAAGGCTACGCTGATGTGAAACTATTCGCGCCCTATGTCACGGTTTCCAAGGCGGCGATTGTGACTGATGGCGTGAAATACGGCACGCCGTTTGGCGAAACATGGTCCTGTTACAAGGGCGGGGTACGCCACTGCGGCCGCTGCGGCACATGCGTGGAACGGCGTGAGGCCTTTCATTTGGCCGGTGTTACCGACCCGACTGATTATGAGGACCCGGACTTCTGGGTGGCGGCCACCCATGCCTTTGCGGCGCAAGAGGTGCGCTGATGTTCCGTATCACCAAGGAATTTCACTTCTCCGCCTCGCACCAGTTGAAAAGCCTTCCCGCCGACCACCAGTGCAGCCGTCTGCATGGCCATAATTACGTCGTCGAGGTGGAACTGAAGGGTGAAGTGCTGAACGAGCACGGTTTCGTGCGCGATTATCATGAGCTTGCACCGCTCAAGCACTACATCGACGACAAGTTCGACCATCGCCACCTGAATGATGTTTTCGGCCATGACCAGGTGACGGCGGAATGCCTGGCGAAGCATTTTTATGACTGGTGCAAGGAGCGCCTGCCGGAAACCAGCGCCGTGCGGGTTAGCGAAACCGCCAAGACCTGGGCGGAATATCGGCCATGACGGTGGCTGCACCCAAGATTGCAGCCAAGGACCCCACGATCCGCATCAGCGAAATCTTCGGGCCGACCATTCAGGGTGAAGGTCTGCTGATCGGTCTGCCGACCGTTTTCGTGCGCACTGGCGGCTGCGACTATCGCTGTTCCTGGTGCGATACGCTGCATGCGGTCGATAGCGATTATCGCGACACGTGGAAACCGATGCCGGTCGAGGCGATCTGGCAGGAGGTGCGGCGGCTGTCCGGTGGCGTACCGCTGACGGTCTCGCTGTCTGGCGGCAATCCGGTCATTCAGCCGCTCGGACCTTTGATCTTGAAGGGGCAGGCTGAGGGCTATCGTTTCGCGCTGGAAACACAGGGCAGCATCGCCAAGGACTGGTTCGCCGATCTCGACCATCTTGTTCTAAGTCCCAAGCCGCCATCGAGCGGCATGGAAACGGACTGGCAGGCTGTCGAGGACTGTCTTGCCGCTGCCGGCGAGGGGCCGCAGGTAGCGCTGAAGATCGTGGTCTTTGACGATGCCGATTACGCCTATGCCAAAGCGGCATCCGCGCGTTTCCCGCATTTGCCGGTTTACCTTCAGCCCGGCAACCACACCCCGCCGCCGCCGGATGACGACGATGCGCGTGTCGATATCGATGGGGTGATGGACCGGATGTTGTGGCTGGTGGATAAGGTCAGCGAAAACCGTTGGTTTTCGGCGCGGGTACTGCCGCAGCTGCATGTCCTGTTGTGGGGGAACAAGCGCGGGGTTTAGGTTGCGAGGAAGGATTAAAATTCTACGCCGTAGCCGCGTCTTTGAGAAAGCGCATAGCGGATTGAGCGAGGGGGTGCCACTTGCTTCTTCTCCCCGAGGGGGAGAAGTCCGCGGCAGCGGGATGAGGGGGCGACGGTAGAGATATTCGGAAACGTCGCCCCCTCATACGACCCTTCGGGCCACCTTCTCCCTGTCTTTCACATCAAGCCGAAACGGCCAACTCGCGTCTCTCCCGATCCGTAATGATCGATAGATCGAGCACCTTCTGCAGATTGGCAGCGTGGCGGAAGTCGGGATCGGCGACGCCGCCTTCCATCACCGCCTTTGCGAATTTTTCGTAGTTCGTCGGCACGGGATCGACCTCGATCGTCTTCCAGATCGCCTTTTCCACATCCTCGCCGATGCAGGCACGCAGGCTGGAATAGTCGGGTGTGTGGATGACTTCGAGTGCGCCCTTGTCGCCGTGGATGCGCAAACGAAGTTCGTTGAGGTGGCCTGTCGCCCAGCGGGTGGCATGGATGACGCCCATGGCGCCGTTTTCCAGTTCGGCGGTCATTGTGAAGCTGTCATTGGCATCCAGATCGTAGACGCCAATTTTATTGCCCTCATATTTGTCGAAGGTCTTCAGCCGCGTGAAGATGCGTTCCACATCGCTGCCCGCGCCATAAGAGGCGAAGTCGAGAATATGAATGCCGACATCACCCAGCACGCCGTTGGAGCCGTGTTTGGTGGAAAGCCGCCATAGCCACTTGCTCTCCGTCATCCAGTCGCCCCAAGCTTTGGAAACGAGCCAGCTCTGAAGATAGGAGGCTTCAAGATGGCGCACCTTGCCGATTTTGCCGGCAAGCACCATCTCGCGCGCCGCCTGCAAGGGGGCGACGTTGCGATAGGTGAGGTTAACCATGGCGACGAGGCCTGCCTTTTCGGCGGCATCGGCCATTTCGGCTGCCTTGGCGTAGCTTTCCGCCAGCGGCTTTTCGCAGAAGACATGCTTGCCGGCCGCAAGCAGCTTCAGGCTCGTGGGGTGATGAATCGCATCAGGTGTGACGTTTGCCGCCGCATCGAATTCACCCCAGGCGATGGCGTCGTCCAACGAGGTGAAGGAAAGCGGGATGTTGTGGCGGAGCGCGAAGCCGCGCACCACCACGTCATCCACATCCACCGCCGCAACCAGTTCGACGCCAGCGATTTGCGAGAAATAAGTGGCATGGTTGTTGGCCATGCCGCCGGTTCCGAGAATGAGAAGTCTCATGCCAGTAGCTCCAAGCCCTTACCTGTAACCTGCTTCGCCTGCTTGATGCAGCCGTGGGCCGCGTTCCTCGATAGGCTCAAGAGCCTTGTCGACGGGGACATTGGGGGCGTCGTGAATGCTTTTCAGGGCGCCAACCGGGTTATAGGCCCATTTCACCGAATTGCTGATGACCTTCTGGACATTGGCATCGTGATAGGTGGGATAGGTCTCGTGGCCAGGGCGGAAATAGAAGATATTACCGGCGCCACGACGCCAGGTGAGGCCGGAACGGAAGACCTCACCGCCCTGGAACCAGGAGATGAAAACGGTCTCGAGCGGCTCCGGGACGGAGAACTGCTCGCCATACATCTCCTCGTTTTCCAGCTCGAAATGCTCAGGCAGGCCAGCGGCGATCGGGTGGCGCGGATTGATGGTCCACAGACGTTCGCGTTCGCCTGCCTCACGCCATTTCAGCGCGCAGGGCGTGCCCATCAGCCGCTTGAACGGCTTAGAGAAGTGGCCGGAATGCAGGACGATGAGGCCCATACCTTCCCAGACGCGCTTGGCGACACGCTCGACGATCTCGTCCTGCACCGCGCCGTGGTCCTTGTGGCCCCACCAGACAAGAACGTCGGTCGTGTCGAGACGATCCTGCGAAAGGCCGTGCTCCGGTTCCTGCAGCGTGGCGGTGGTGGCGTTGATCTCGGGGTTCTGGTTCAGCGCGTCGGCAATGGTGTTGTGCATGCCGTTTGGATAGATGGAACGCACCGTCTCATTGATGTGTTCGTGGATATTTTCGCCCCATACAACGGTGTTGATGGTCATTCTCATGCTCCTTGGTGAAAGCCGGCTACTTGGGTTGTCCCGGCGGAAGTTGGGTTCAGGCAGCACCCCGGGCGGGGTTGCGGGCAATTGCCCTGCCTTCGGCGTCAAAACGGTGGATTTGCGCCGCATCCGGCACAATGGTGATGCGATCGCCTGCCTTTCGGCCGGTCACGCCCTCTTCGCGAACGACGACCGGCTCGCCAGACCCGATCTCGACATAGATGTAGCTGTCCGATCCCAGCATCTCCGAATGAACGATCTCGCCATTCCATCCGTTCCCGTCCGTTGTGATGGCAATATGTTCGGGGCGTATGCCAATGGTCTTTGCGCCCTCGGCCTCCGCATATCTGCCGGTGAGGAAGTTCATCTTCGGTGAGCCGATGAAGCCGGCGACGAAGGTGTTGACGGGGCTCTCGTAAAGCTCGAGCGGCGTGCCGATCTGCTCGACACGACCGTCACGCAGCACGCAGATGCGGTCGGCGAGCGTCATCGCCTCCACCTGATCATGCGTCACGTAAATCATCGTCGTATCATGCATTTCGCGGTGGAGCTTGGCGATTTCCAGACGGGTCGCGACACGCAACGCTGCATCGAGGTTGGAGAGCGGTTCATCGAAGAGAAAGACCTTGGGATCACGCACGATGGCGCGGCCGATGGCGACACGCTGACGCTGGCCGCCGGATAGCTGCTTTGGCAGGCGCTCCAGATAAGGCGTGAGTTGCAGCATCTCGGCCGCCGCCTCCACGCGCTTGCGCCGCTGCTCCTTGTCTGCACCGGACAGTTTCATGCCGAAGGCCATGTTCTCGAACACGGTCATATGCGGATAAAGCGCATAGGACTGGAAGACCATGGCGACGCCGCGCTTGGCGGGCGGCAGGCGGTTCACGGTTTCGCCGTCGAAAGACAGCGTACCGCCGGTGATTTCTTCCAGCCCGCAGATGAGGCGCAGAAGCGTGGATTTGCCGCAGCCGGAGGGGCCGACAAAAACCATGAATTCGCCGGAGCGGATGTCCATGTCGATGCCCTTGATGACATCGAAAGCGCCGAAGGATTTGCGAAGATCGCGCAGTTGAATGGTGGTCATGATGTTTCTCCTAGCCTTTGACGCCGCCGGCGGTGAGGCCGGAGATGATACGTCGCTGGAAGATCAGAACGAGGACGACGAGCGGAGCGGTGACGATGACGGACGCGGCCATGATCGTTCCCCAGGGGATTTCGAACTGCGAGCCGCCCGACAGAAGCGCGATGGCGACGGGCACCGTGCGCTGCTCGTTCGATGAAGTGAAGGTGAGCGCGAAGAGGAACTCGTTCCACGCCGCGATGAAGGCAAGGAGGCCCGTCGTGACGAGCGCCGGCCACATCAAGGGCATGAACACCTGGGTGATGATGACCCACGGCGTCGCGCCATCAACGATTGCCGCTTCCTCGATCTCGATCGGCAGGTCGCGCATGAAGGTTGTCAGCACCCAGACCGTGAAGGGCAGGGTGAAGATCATGTAGGAAAAGATCAGCGCCAGCGGCGTGTTGAAGATGCCCGCCCAGCGGATCAGCTCAAACAGGCCGGCAAGAACGGCGATCTGCGGGAACATCGAAACCGAAAGGATGGTGAGCAGCAGCAAAGAGCGGCCACGGAAGCGGACTCGCGCCAGCGCATAGGAAGCTGTTACCGCAAGGAACAGCGACAATATGACGACGGAGGATGCAACAAATAGCGAATTGCCGAGATTACGCAGGAAAGTACCGTTACCGATGACAAAGCTGTAATTGGCCAGCGAGAAGTCACGCGGCCAATAATTGACCTGGAACAGCGCCGATCCGGATTTCAGGCTCGTCAGGATCGCGTAATAAAACGGGAATACCGAAATCACCATGATGATGGCGACAAGCGCGTAGAAGGCGGTGGTTTTCAGGATGCTGGGCAGGGTCATCGCGCGGCTCCATCGGTGTTGACGCGCCCGAGCCACATGTAGATGACCGTGATCGAGGCGATGATGAGGAACAGCATGGTGGAGGCTGCAGCACCGTAGGAGAACTTGTCGAAATCGAACAGGTTCTCGCGCGCCAGCACTGACATGGTGCGGGTCTGGGCATTATTCGGCGTCAGGATGTATATGAGGTCGAAAACGCGCATCGCATCCAGCATGCGGAAGATCACCGCGACCATCAGCGCCGGACGGATCATCGGCAGGGTGACGCGAAAGAACACCTTTACGGGGTGGATGCCATCTACCTTGGCCGCCTCATACATGTCCTTCGGCACCATTTGCAGGCCGGCGAGAATGAGCAGCGCCATGAAGGGCGTGGTCTTCCAGATATCGACGATCAGCACGGCGATCATCGCGGTTTCGGGATTGGCGGTCCAGGCGATCTTGTTGGAGATCAGCCCAAGATTGAGGAACAGGTCGTTCAATATGCCGAACTGGTCGTTCAGCATCCATGCCCACATCTGCGCCGAAACGATGGTGGGAATGGCCCATGGCACGAGAATGGCGGCGCGCACAAGGCCGCGGCCTTTGAATTCCGCGTTCAGCACCAGCGCGACAATCAGGCCAAGTACCGTTTCGAGACTGACAGAGACCACGGTGAATTTCAGCGTGTTGAGAACCGCGCCCCACCATGCGGGATCGGCAAGCAGGCCGCGATAGATGGTGCGGCCGCTGCTGAGCGTGATCCAGGTGAGGTAGTTCTTGAGGCCGACGAACTGCGCCCCGTCGAGATTGGTAAGCGAGGCGTCGGTGAGGCTGAACCACACGGTGCGCACCAGCGGCCATCCGGCCACCAGCGCCAGCACCAGAAATGTGGGGGCAAGAAACAGCCAGGCGGATTTCAGTCTTTCCGACTGCAGGTCAGAGCCGGTGCCGGCGTCGGATGCCGCGACTGGTCTTTGAAGGGCGATGTCGTTCATGGGGATATCTCGCGGTTGGGGCGCAGGAGACGATCAGGCGAGACCGCCTCCCGCGCGGGCCGGATTACCAGCCGTTGCCTTTGAGATCGGTCAGTTCAACCTCGAGGAGCTCGAGATTTTCCGCCGCCGTACCGTTGCCGGAGAGCGTGTTGTGCACGGCGCCCCAGAACTTGGCGGAAACCTCGTTGTATTTCACCTTGGCCGAGGCGGAAGGACGCGGAACGGCGGTCTGGAAGATCGGCTTCCATGTCGGCATGAAGGGCTGTGCCGCCGCGACATCCTTGTCGTCGTAAAGCGAAGCGATCGTCGGCATGTTGGACAGCTGGATCGCGCGCATCTTCTGGGTGTCTTTCGATGCCAGGAACTTCACGAGCTGGATTGCTGCTTCCTGATCGTCGGAATATTTAGAGACGGCAAGGTTCCAGCCGCCGAGTGTCGAAGCAGGGGCTTCGCCTTCCGCGCCAGCCGGCAGCGGGGTGACGCCGAACTTGCCCTTGATTGCGCTGTCGTCGCCGTTGCCCAGGGCATAAGCATAGGGCCAGTTGCGCATGAAGATGGAATTGCCGGTTTGCCAGACGCCGCGTGCCTCTTCTTCCTTGTAAGCAAGTACGCCCTGCGGCGCGATGGTGCCAACCCAGCCCTTCGCCGTTTCGATGGCGGCTGCTGCTTTTTCATTGTTCACGGAGATATCGCCATTGGTCTCCACAATATGGCCGCCACCGGCAGAGGCGATCCATTCCAGGGCGTTGCAGGTCAGTCCCTCATAGGCGCTGCCCTGAAAAACGAAGCCCCAGAGATCCTTCTGGCCAGCCTCACGCTCCTTGTCCTGAATTTCCTTGGCGGTCTCACTCAGCTCCTTCCATGTCTTCGGCGGCTGCTTGCCATATTTTTCCAGAAGATCCTTGCGATAGAAAAGCGCTGGCGCGTCGGTGAACATCGGCATGGCGACGAGCTTGCCGTCTACCGTCTGCGATGCGACGATGGAGGGGAAATGATCGCCGATGACATCCTTGGTCGCTGCGGTCAGATCCACGAACTGGTCGGCGAGCTGCGGTGCCCAGATCACGTCCGTCTGGTAGACGTCGACATCCTTGTTACCGGCGGCAAGCCATAGGCGGTACTGACTGAACTGCTCGCTTGATGATGACGGCATGGTGACGAGATTGACCTTGTGACCGGTCTCTTTCTCGAAAGCGGCGATCCGTTCGCGGAAGAACGCGATGTTCTTTCCGGTTGAATTGGCGGCGATGGAAAGTTCGGCTGCTTGCACCGAAACGGCGGCGGCAAGTACGCTACCGCACAGGAACAAAGTCTTCATGGAAATATTCATTGTCAAACTCCTCCGTTGACGCTCCCGATTGTCCTCAAAATTGAAAGCGCTTTTGACTGGTGCGAGGCTCTCAAAAGTCATGCAATCTGTCAATACTCTTTCTAATACGCTGAGAATCGGGTGTTTCTGCCTGCAATTTCTCGGCGTTTGCCTTTCAGAATGATCAACTGTAAGGTTTCAGGTGGGAGAAAATTGAAATCGTTTTCAATTTTTGTCGGCTTGAAAAAACCGCGGCGGCAACGCATGCAGGGGCAAATTGGCAAAAAACATGAAGCTCAAGGAATTCGCAGCAAAGGTTGGGCTCTCGCCTACCACCGTCAGCCGGGCGCTTGGCGGCTACCCCGAAGTGCGCGAGGAGACGCGCCAGCGGGTGATGGAGGCTGCGCTGAAATATGGCTACCGGCCCAATGCCAACGCCGTCAGGCTGGCAACGGGCAGGGCCGGCGCCATCGGCGTCGTCATGGGTCGCTCAGGCGGCGGACATTTCTTTTCGGAATTCATGGGCGGCATGGCGACCCGACTTGAACGGGAAGAAACAGATATTCTTGTCAGCGTCACCGTCGACAATAATCTCGATGAGGAACTGGCGATTTTCAGCCGGCTGGCAGCGAGCGGCCGGGTGGATGGCATCATCGTGCATTCGCCGCGCCCGGAGGATGAGCGTATCGCGTTGCTGAACCGGTTGGGTGTGCCCTTCATCGTGCATGGCCGATCAAAGACGCCTTTCGAACATGCCTGGCTCGATATCGACAACCACGATGTGACCTATCGTCCGACGATCCATTTTCTGGAGCGCGGACACAGGCGCATCGCCCTTATCAATGGTCCGGTTGGCCGCACCTTCGTGCAGGACCGCGAGCAGGGTTTTCGCGAGGCGCTGGCGACGCACGGCATTACGCCGGATCCGCGCTTTATGATGAATGAGCACTTCAGCGAAGAAACGGCCTTTCGCTTCGCCCGCTCGCTGCTGGAACAGACACCGCGCCCCACGGCCTTTGTGGCGGGTGCGATGATGACGGCCCAGGGTGTCTATCGCGCCGCGACGCAGATGGGGCTGACGATCGGCAGGGATGTCTCCGTCATCGCCCATGACGACGTGTTTCCTTACCTGACACCGGAAAGCATGATGCCGCCGCTTTCCACCACCCGCTCGTCCATGCGCATGGCGGGCATGCGGGTAACGGACCTGCTTTTGCAGATCGTGGGTGGCCGCCCTGTCCGCGAGGTTCAGGAATTGTGGCCGGTCGAGCTGATCTTGCGGGAATCGGTCGGTCCAGCCTGAGCCTAGTACCATAGCTCACTGATTCCACTCCATTTTGTGAACGTTAGTTGATATCGTTCGCCTTTCCTCATCTATTCGTTAAATCAGTCTCATGTATAATCGGATCAGCACGGGTTTAATGGAACAGGGCCCGTGCCAGCGCGTTGAGGGGATGCGTCGAAGGAGGATGACTGATGTTTGAATTTTTAAAGCCGCAACAGCTGACTGTGATCGACGACGTGGAGGCGACAGGCACCTATGCCGATGCCCTTCTCAACGTTCCAAGCCCGGAACTCACCCGTTCGACTGCCCGCGAGCATGGTCATGAAGCCCATTCCCGTGACTATTGCGAAAACCGCGATATTTCGCGCAGCGCGCTCGGGTTCGCCTGAGCTGTCGCAAAGACCTTCCTGAAAAACGGAACGGACCTGCCGCCCCCGCGTTTACCCGCACGACCCGCAGGGCGGCGCAACTTGAACCTAAGGGACCTTACCGGCATGCGACCGATGGGCGAATTGGATGTTGCGCCGCCTGAATGGTGACGGCGCGTGCGCGTTGTCCCGAGAGATTGGAGCGTTGCCGTAATAGACCGGCGCGTTCATTAGGAGGCCGCAATGTCGACCGTTCCCGTCGAGCCCTATCCCGAACCGCCGATGCCCGTGCCGCCGCAGCCGGATATTCCACCGGTGGAGGAGCCGGAGCCCGACCGCTTACCGGATGAAGTTCCAACGCCCAACCCCGATGAAAATGACGGGCCCCTGAAGATTTTTTAGAGTCTTGTCTGAGCTGATGTTTACCTTGAATCAGCCACTCTCGAATTTCTTGCTGATAAAAGCTGAGCCTTCCAACCCGAAACGCCAGGGGTAGTCCACTGCGCGGCTGATACCGATGCGCCTGCCGCTGGTGATGGCTGCGGCCTCTTTCGGCAGCCGCAGGAAGAACGGTGGCGCGTTGAGCAGCGCTCCGTCCATCGCCCCGGTAATCGCCAGCGCCTGACATAGCTTGCCCGGACCTGAACAAAGAAGTTTCAGCTTGTCAGTTCCTCGCCGCAATTTCATCACGTCGATCCCGGTCAGTGGCTCGATGGCGCGCAGAAGCACTGCGGAGCCGGGAGCGCAGACGAAGTTAGCGCACCAGTGGATCCCATAGGATCGGTAGACATAGAGATGGCCGGCCGGGCCGAACATTGCTCTGTTGCGCGGGGTCTGCCCGTTGAAGGCGTGAGATGCAGGATCATCGCGGTGATAGGCTTCCGTTTCCACGATGATGCCGCCAGCATTACCGACACGAAATTCCGCGCCGATAAGTGCGCGGGCCACATCAAGCGCGTCGCGCAGGAAGAAACTCTCCTGCATTTCCAGACCAAAGGCCTTGTCCATCCGGAACCCCTTCCGCTCTGTGTCGTTCTGAAGTCAGCTTCTATTTGTTATCCAGCATCGGCTTTTGTCGGTGCTTTCCAAACCGGAGGGCATGTCATGCAACTTTCGACGACCTATGTAAAACGCAATGACGGGGTTATCTCCGTCGAGTTCGTCGGCAGCGATGGTGACCTGGTCTCCGTTCGCCTTGCCAATGGCCTTGATGGGATTGACGATGCCGAGGCGATCAGGCGGGCAAGTGCCGTCATGGTCCAGCTTACTGCCTTCGGGACGCGCCAAGGCGTGGATGCCCCAGCGCAATTTTCCGCCCTAGGGACGGCGCAGGATGAGGCTCGACAAGGAGAGGCCAGCGCGCGCACGTCAAAGGACCGCGACATTCTGGAGGAAGAATTGGAAGAGGGGCTGGAAGACAGCTTTCCGGCGAGCGACCCCGTCTCGGCGACGGTGACATCAATCGCCTCGCGAAAGGGAGGGCTGTGATAGTGGCCGATCGTAAAGTCGCTCTCGTCACCGGTGCCGGTTCCGGCATCGGGCGGGCTGCCGCAATGCATCTGTCTGCGGCAGGTTTTTCAGTCGGCCTCCTCGGTCGCACTGAATCGGAATTGAACGATGTCGCAAGCCAGATAGGTAACGGGTCTGGCGCTTCGAAGGTTCTTGTTGCCGATGTGGCGGACGAAGCAGCCATGCGTCGCGCAGTCACAGGGCTTGTCGAGGAGTTCGGCCGTCTGGATGTCGTCGTGGCCAATGCCGGTGTCAACGGCGTGTGGGCACCCATCGATGAGTTGGAGCCGTCCGACTGGGACGATACGATCCGCATCAACCTGCGAGGCACCTATCTTACCATCCATGCCAGCGTGCCGCACCTGAAAGCGGCCGGCGGTGGATCGATCGTCATCGTTTCATCAATCAACGGCACTCGCACCTTTACCTCGCCGGGTGCAACGGCCTACTCGGTCACGAAGGCTGGGCAGCTTGCCATGGCCCAGCAGCTGGCGCTTGAACTCGGGGGTCATCGTATTCGCGTCAACGCCGTATGTCCGGGCGAGATCGAGACGGCCATCAACGAAAACACCGACATACTCGGACGTGAAAAGACCGAGGTGCCCGTTCATTTTCCGGCAGGGGACATTCCTGTCACGGGTGGCGTTGCAGGAATGAGCGAGGATGTCGCCGAACTCATCGGTTTCCTGGCGTCGGACGCATCCCGCCACATTACCGGTACGCCGGTGTGGATCGATGGTGGCCAGGGCCTGCTCCGATAATCGGCCCCGAGCTGGCGTCATCCAGCATCACGGCCTTGTGTCCCTATGATTAACGAAAGGGTAACGTCTGTTCACGAGACTTTGTCCATGGGCGAGGTTGCCGTGTTGTGGCCACCTTCAGTAGTTATGCGTCTGCCGATAAGGCGGGCAAATCAGGCGGGTAGAACGATCCATGGGCATGCAGGCATTGCTGGATTTCGCGGTTGCGGGGTTGCGGCAAAAGGTTAGGGCAGGGGCAAGAATGGCTGCGATCGTCACGATCGGCGGCACGCTTGCCGCGTGTACCTCAATGGGCCTCGACAGCGTCAAGAAGGATCCGCCGAAACTGTCGTCCAAGATGATGGCGCAGATGTCGGCCAAGAGCATGCGTCCCGAAAGCCCGGTGCTCGTTCGCATTTTCAAGCAGGAAAGCGAACTCGAGGTCTGGAAGGTCGACAAGACGGGAAATTATGCGCTGCTCAAGGCCTATCCCATGTGCCGCTGGTCCGGTAAGCTCGGTCCCAAGATGAAAACGGGTGACCGGCAGGCGCCGGAAGGTTTTTATCATGTCTCAGCCAGCATGCTGAACCCGAATTCGCAATATTATGTTTCCTTCAATCTCGGTTATCCCAACCGGCTGGAATCCGCGCTGGGTTACACCGGTGAGGCGCTGATGGTGCATGGTGCCTGCTCGTCGTCCGGCTGCTACGCCATGACCGACCAACAGGTAGGCGAGATCTACGCCATCGTCGCTCGGGCATTACAGGGCGGGCAGGACCGCTTTCAGGTACAGGCCTATCCCTTCCGCATGAGCGCCCGCAACATGGTGGCGCATCGTGATGATCCCAACATGCCGTTCTGGAAAACGCTGAAGGAAGGTTACGATTATTTCGAGGTGACGCGCCGCCAGCCCAAGGTTTCTGTCTGCGGCCGACGTTACGTCTTCAACAGTGAATTTGCCGGCGGCGAACCTGCCGATCCGCTGGCAGCCTGCCCGCCGGCCGTCAACCAGCAGGATCCGCAGGTGGCGTCCAGACTGGCTGAAGAGCAACAAAAACTTGTTGCCGCGATGAGCGAGGGAACTTCTGCCCCGCTCAACGCGTATGTAGACGGCGGCATGCATCCGAGCTTCCGGGCCATTCTGAAATCAAGCGGCGCCAAGGTCATGGCATCGCAGGTTTCCGGCACGAAGTACCCTATCAGCCGCCCAGAGGCGGCGCTGGCCGACCCCTTTGCCAGCGCGAGATGATGTAAATGAGGTTTTTCAATTGAACGAGACGACGACGACCCGTCGGGGTTTCCTGCTTGGAGCAGGCGGATTGGCGCTTGCCGGCCTTGCGGGCTGCAACACCACGGCGCGTGAGGCCGCAAGGCCTGCCGCACCGGCCGAAGATCCGATGTATGCGCTGATGTACGGCCCGAAGCCGGACGAGCAGTTCCCGCTGCCGGAAATTCCCTATAAGCGCATTCCGCGCCAGTTTCTGCGGCAGATGGTGGCGAACCCGACCGGTGAGCGTCCCGGTGTCATCGTGGTCGATACCGCCAATCATTTTCTCTATCTTACCTATGAAGACGGTCAGGCCATGCGTTACGGCGTCGGTCTGGGCCGTGCCGGTTTCGAATGGGCCGGTCGTGGCGTGATCCAGTACAAGCGGCAATGGCCGCGCTGGACACCGCCCGACGAGATGATCGCCCGCCAGCCGGAACTGGAACCCTATAGCAGCCGTAATGGCGGCATGGAGCCGGGCCTTAAAAATCCGCTCGGCGCGCGTGCGCTTTATATCTTCAAGGACGGCAAGGATACTATCTACCGTCTGCACGGTTCGCCGGAATGGTGGACCATCGGCAAGTCGGTCTCTTCAGGCTGCGTACGCCTGCTGAACCAGGATATCGTCGATCTCTACAATCGCGTGCCTGATGGAACGCCGATCGTGGTGACGGCGCTCGGTCCGGCACAGCAGGGCGTGCCGATCGGGCAGGCGGGCGTCCCGATGGCGCAATATGGCAATGGCGTTATCGGCGACGGGCTGTCCCAGCCGGCACAGGCCTATTGATAACAACAGCCTCACTTCAAGGGGCTAACGAATCGAGAAATGCCGGCTTAAAGCCGGCATTTTTCTGCTAGAAATTCCTTGCTTCACAATCGTTTCATGCGACCCGGCGGGTCTCTTCCCGATTGCCCGCAGTTTCCACATCCAGATGGAAGCGCGATACAAGTGCGCGCAGCCTTGCCGTTTCGGTGGCCAGCGTTGCTGAGGCGGCGGTGGATTGCTCCACCATGGCCGCATTTTGCTGGGTGGCCTGATCCATGGCGTTCACCGCCGCATTGATTTCGGCAAGACCGGTCGATTGTTCGGTGGATGATGTGGCGATGGCATTCATATGGCGGTCGATTCCGGCGATGCGTTCGCCAATATCCTTCAGCGCCGTGCCGGTATCGAGAACCAGCTTGACACCGCTTTCCACCTCGGTGGACGATTGCCGGATGTGATCGCGGATTTCGCTTGCGGCCTTTGCCGCGCGTTGGGCGAGATCGCGCACCTCTTGGGCCACCACGGCAAAACCCTTGCCGGCCTCACCGGCGCGGGCGGCCTCAACCCCGGCATTCAGCGCCAGCAGGTTGGTCTGGAAGGCGATTTCATCGATCACGCCGACAATGCCGTTGATCTGCCGCGACGAGGCCTCGATGCGACGCATCGCTTCTTCGGCATGCGCCACCACCTCGACTGATTTCATTGCGCTGTGATTGGCATCGGTGGCGGCGAGCCGTGCTTCGGTGGCGCGCTTGTTGGCATTCGAGACGTTGACGGTGATTTCGTCGAGTGCGGCCGCTGTCTGCTCAAGGGAAGCGGCCTGATTTTCCGTGCGGCGCGAAAGATCGCCTGCGCCGGCGGCGATTTCCCGGCTGCTGCCGTCAATCGTGCCGACGCCATCAGAAATCGCGACGAGCGTTTCGGCCAGTTGCCGGACCGAACTGTTGAAATCGTGGCGCAGGGCCTCGAACTGCGGTGCGAAGGCATCGTTGAGCTGAAAGGCCAGATCTCCTGAGGCGAGCCGTTTCAGGCCGGCCGCGAGACCGGAGGTAGCGATGCGCAGCCTTTCGGAAGCCTCCTCTTCAGCCTGCCTGCGGGTCGCTTCCTGATCGGCTTCCGCTTGCCGGCGGGCGGCCGCTGCCTGTTCCTCAAGTGCTCGATTTGCAATGGCTGCCTGCCGGAAGATTTCGACTGCACCTGACATGGAGCCGATCTCGTCCTTGCGATCGATGCCAGAGGGGGTTTGTGACGTATCGCCGCCCGCAAGGCCCTCCATATTCTTCGACAATTGCAGGATGGGACGGATAATCGATTTGCGGGTGAGAAGGAAAAGGCCGGCGCAGAAAAGTGCTGCGACGATCAAAAGTCCCTTCAACACAAGGTCAATTGCCGCCTTGGTCTTCTCGCTTTCGGCCGATGCTGCGTCGGAGAGTGCCTGAATTTGGTCACCTGCCGTTTCCATGGCTTTTTCCAACGCAGAGAATTGCCGCATGAATTCGGGCATCAGCTTCGTTGCTTCCTCCGGGTTGGTGCCGGCAAGTGCCACCACCGCATTGGCTGCATCCATATAGGCGAGAAGCGGCTTTTCGACGCCGTCTATAACGGTTTTGACATTGGTGCCTGATGACAACGACTTGTTTGTCTCGATAGCCTCGCGAAAGCTGGCTTCGTGCTCGTCAAGATCTGCCTTGACGGCCTTGAGATCGATATTCATTCGCGCATTCGCAGAAAGAATGGCGGCAAGCACATCGGACCGCAGCGCGTCATGCATCATATCCGCCTGCATGTGGTTGCGAAGGACATCAGCCGAAAGGGCCACGTATTCGCTGTTGCTGTTCAGCGTTGCTGCTGACCATATGCCGATCCCGGCGGCGCTTCCGGTGATGGAAAAGATTGCAATACTCGCCAATATTATTTTGGTTTTAATCGATGCCATTGGAGCGGTTCCCGCGTAAATGTTATACTTTGGGAAGGTAATAGATCATGCTTAATAAATGATCTATTTTCTCTGTAGGCTTGATAAATGCAAAAAAGGCTGCATTTTGTATTGCAGCCTTTTCTTTATTAGAGTTTTTAATTTTATTGCGCGCGCTTAAGGGCGTCGCCGAGAATTGACACGATATCGTCAAAGTGGGATTTTTCGGCGATCAGCGGCGGCGAAAGGGCGATGATGTCGCCGGTGACGCGAATGAGCAGGCCGCGCTCGAAGCAATCCGTAAAGACATCATAAGCGCGTGCACCGGCAGCGCCTCCGCGTGGCTGCAACTCGATGCCGGCAATGAAGCCTATGGTGCGGATGTCGATGACGTTGGGCAGGCCCTTCAGGGAATGAATGGCGTCGTGCCAGACATCCTGCAATTCGGCCGCGCGGGTGAAAAGGCCTTCATCGCGATAAATATCAAGCGTCGCGATGCCGGCGGCGCAGGCGACCGGGTGGCCGGAATAGGTATAACCGTGGAACAGTTCGATCTGGTTCTCCGGCCCATGCATCAACGCATCATGCACCTTGCGGCTGGTAAAGACCGCGCCCATGGGGATTGCGCCATTGGTGAGGCCCTTGGCGGTGGTGACGATATCTGGCGTAACGCCGAAATAGTTGGTGGCGAAGGTGGAGCCCATGCGGCCGAAACCGGTAATGACCTCATCGAAGATCAGGAGGATGCCGTGCTTGTCGCAGATGGCGCGCAGGCGCTCAAGATAGCCCTTCGGCGGCACCAGCACGCCGGTGGAGCCGGCCACCGGTTCCACGACGCAGGCGGCGATGGTTTCCGCGCCGTGCAGGGCGACCAGCCGTTCCAGATCATCCGCAAGCTCGGCCCCATGCTCGGGCTGGCCCTTCACGAAGCTGTTCTTTGCCGGATCATGGGTGTGGCGCAGATGGTCGGCGGGGATCTGCGGGAAAACGCGACGATTATTGACGAGGCCGCCAACGGAGATGCCACCGAAGCCGACGCCATGATAACCACGCTCGCGCCCTATCAACCGGCTGCGGGTGCCCTGGCCTATGGCGCGCTGATAGGCGATGGCAATCTTCAAAGCCGTGTCGACCGATTCCGAACCGGAGCCTGTGTAAAAGACACGATCGAGTTTCGCCCCTTCGGGGCCGGGCGCGATTTCGGCCAGTCGCTCGGCAAACTCAAAGGCAACCGGATGTCCCATCTGGAAGGAGGGCGCGTAGTCCATGGTCGAAAGCTGGTGCTTGACGGCAGAGGCAATCTGCTGGCGGCCGTGGCCTGCATTGACGCACCATAGGCCGGCCGTGCCGTCGAGAACCTGACGGCCATCGTTGCTGGTGTAATACATGCCCTCGGCACTCGTCAGCAGGCGGGGATTGGCCTTGAACTGACGGTTCGCGGTAAACGGCATCCAGTAGCTGTCGAGTGAGGTGGAATTGGATCGGCTTGGGTTATCCATAACGGTTCTCCTGTTCGTTGCCGCCGATTGAAAGCTATTTTAGCGACTGAACAAGCCCTTTTCTCTCTGTGGCCAAGTTATTGAAAATGCTATAGGCGTGAAGACATGTTTTCGATATTCTGAACAAGAGCAACGGGGGCTCACGCATGTCGGTAGATATAGGGGGGCGTTTGCGTCATTTGCGGCTGCGTCACAATATTTCTCAGCGTGAGCTCGCGAGACGTGCCGGGGTTACCAATTCCACGATTTCTCTGATCGAGAGCAACACTTCCAATCCATCCGTCGGCGCGTTGAAACGTATTCTCGACGGCATACCGATCGGCCTTGCCGAGTTTTTCGCCTTCGAGCCGGAAACCAGCCGCAAGGCCTTTTACCGTGCGGATGAGTTGGTGGAAATCGGCAAGGGACCGATCTCTTTCCGACAGGTCGGGGAGAATGTTTTCGGGCGCAGCCTGCAGATACTGAAGGAATGTTATCAGCCGGGCGCGGATACCGGCAAGGTTCCGCTGATTCACGATGGCGAAGAGGGCGGCATCATCCTCTCAGGACGTCTGGAAGTGACGGTTGACGAAGAGAGGCGGGTGCTTGGCCCGGGGGATGCCTATTATTTCGAGAGCCGCAGGCCGC
>JAEXMK010000131.1 GCA_023444445.1 Pseudomonadota bacterium
ATGGCAAAAGCCTTTATCAGCCTGCCTGTTCGCTTATCGCGGGCAAATCATTATTCCAACACCACCCGCATTCGTTGGCGGGACTGGACAGGAGCACGAGACGATGTCTGAAGCCATTTCCCTTACATTTCCCGATGGATCCGTGCGCAGCTACCCCGCCGGTACGACCGGCCGCGAGGTCGCCGAATCCATTTCTAAATCGCTTGCCAAGAAAGCCGTCGCCATTGCGCTTGACGGCACTGTGCGCGATTTGTCCGAGCCCATCACCGATGGCAAAATCGAGATCGTCACGCGTGAAGACGGGCGTGCGCTGGAGCTTATCCGCCACGATGCCGCCCACGTCATGGCCGAAGCCGTGCAGGAATTGTGGCCCGGCACGCAGGTGACGATCGGCCCGGTCATCGAGAACGGTTTTTATTACGACTTTGCCAAGAACGAGCCTTTCACGCCGGAAGATCTGCCGAAGATCGAAAAGCGGATGAAGGAGATCATTCAGCGCAACAAGCCGTTTACCCGCGAAATCTGGTCGCGCGAAAAGGCGAAGGAAGTCTTTGCCGCCAAGGGTGAGAACTACAAGGTCGAGCTTGTCGATGCCATTCCGGCGGGGCAGGACCTGAAGATCTATTATCAGGGCGACTGGTTCGATCTCTGCCGTGGTCCGCATATGGCCTCTACCGGCCAGATCGGCACGGCCTTCAAGCTGATGAAGGTGGCCGGCGCCTATTGGCGTGGTGACAGCAACAATGCGATGCTGTCGCGCATTTACGGCACCGCCTGGGCGACGCAGGAAGAGCTGGACAATTATCTCCACATTCTCGCCGAAGCTGAAAAGCGCGACCACCGCCGCCTCGGCCGCGAAATGGACCTGTTCCATTTCCAGGAAGAGGGTCCGGGCGTCGTGTTCTGGCACGGCAAGGGCTGGCGCATGTTCCAGACACTGACGGCCTATATGCGCCGCCGGCTCGCCAATACCTATCAGGAAGTCAACGCGCCGCAGGTGCTGGACAAATCGCTGTGGGAGACCTCCGGTCACTGGGGCTGGTATCAGGAAAACATGTTCGCGGTAAAATCCGCCCATGCCTTCACCCATCCCGATGACGAGGATGCCGATCAGCGCGTCTTTGCGCTCAAGCCGATGAACTGCCCCGGCCACGTGCAAATCTTCAAGCATGGCTTGAAGTCATACCGTGAAATGCCTGTCCGTCTTGCTGAATTTGGCACCGTGCACCGTTATGAGGCTTCCGGTGCGCTGCATGGCCTGATGCGTGTGCGTGGCTTCACGCAGGACGATGCGCATGTCTTCTGCACGGAAGACCAGATGGCGGCGGAATGCCTGCGTATCAACGATCTGATCCTCTCGGTCTACGAGGATTTCGGTTTCAGCGAAGTCGTCGTCAAGCTCTCCACGCGCCCCGAAAAGCGCGTTGGTTCTGATGACCTCTGGGATCGCGCCGAAAGCGTGATGATGGACGTTCTGAAAACCATCGAGGAGCAGTCCGAAGGCCGGATCAAGACCGGCATTCTGCCGGGCGAGGGCGCATTCTACGGGCCGAAGTTCGAATATACGCTGAAAGACGCCATCGGCCGTGAGTGGCAGTGCGGCACGACGCAGGTGGACTTCAACCTGCCGGAACGTTTTGGTGCCTTCTACATCGACCAGAACTCGGAGAAGACGCAGCCTGTCATGATCCATCGCGCCATTTGCGGTTCGATGGAGCGTTTCCTCGGCATTCTGATCGAGAACTTTGCCGGACACATGCCGCTATGGTTCGCGCCGCTGCAGGTCGTGGTCGCGACGATTACCTCTGACGCAGATGATTACGGCCGCGAAGTCGCTGAAGCGTTGCGCGAGGCAGGCATGGCGGTCGAGACCGACTTCCGCAACGAGAAGATCAACTACAAGGTCCGCGAGCACTCTGTGACCAAGGTTCCGGTCATCATCGTCTGCGGACGCAAGGAAGCGGAAGAGCGCACCGTCAACATCCGCCGTCTCGGTTCGCAGAACCAGACATCGATGTCGCTGGAAGAGGCGATCACCAGCCTCGTGGACGAGGCGACGCCGCCGGATGTGAAGCGCAAGCTTGCGGCGAAGAAGCAGGTTGCTTGACCAAGATGACGGCCCCTTCGGGGGCCGTTTTGTTTATGGGGATGTGCGGGTAATTTCACTGGAAAAGGCGACGCGTTCACCTCCGTCACCCCGGACTAGATCCGGGGTCCAGCGCGATCAAGTCCTTGATCGCGAAAGACTTCCTTCACGGTGCAGACGCGCCGTGGCTGGATGCCGGATCACGTCCGGCATGACGGATGAGATGTAGGTGACGCCTATTCAAAGTCCCCGGTCATATCTTCCGGCGCCTGATCCTTCATCAGCACTTCCACATCGGAATCACGTCCTGACGTGACTTTGAAATTGCGCTGGTAGACCTTGTCCTTGTTGCGGGCGATGGCGGTATATTCGCCCTCTGCCAGAACCATGGTTGAAAAGGCGCTGACGCTTTCATTCACCACGTCGCCGCCGCCGTTCAGCACCGACCAGGCCGTATCGGCAATCGCCTCGCCGCCCTGTTCGGAAACAAGCTTGAGGGTGATCTGCGCTGCCTGATGCTGCAAGGTTGCTTCGGTCAGCTTGCCGGCTTCCACCTGGATATCGGCGCGAACCACCGCATTGACGTTGCCGTATTCGGAAACCACGTGATAGGTGCCGGCATTCAGCCGCACGATTGTGTTGGGCTTGATATCGGACATGACCAGACCGCGTTCGCCATCCGGTCTTGCATCGGAAGAATAAACGGAGAATTTCAGCTGGTTGCCGGAAATCTGCTTGTCGGAACCGGCGACCGCGTTCAACACAAAACCGCCGGCATCGAGAATAAGCACCTGCTTTTGCACAGTGCCTGCGGTTGGAATATTGAGCTTCTTGGTGACGCCCGCTCGGCCGAAGGCGACGTTGACGAAATATTCGCCCGGCGCCAGATGGAATTCCGCCGAGCCGCCCTCTGAGCTTGCCAGCATCGGCAATTTGCCATCGGCACCCGGAATGGGGCTGAAGACGCGCCAGAACAGACCTTCCTTCACCGCTTCGCCGCTGCTCGTCAGCTTGGCTTCCATGGCGATATCGCGGGCGGTGCTTTCCGGGGCGTTGGGTGCTGTCGGGGCGGTGAAAGCATTGAGCTTGGGCATTTTCGGCGTGCCGCCGAGTTGCTTGAAGTCTTTAAAGGCGTCCTGCGAAAAAGCGGTTTGTGATAAAAGGCCGAGCGCGGCGCATGCGATGCCCAGACGTGCCGCGATTTTGATTGCCGACATTTTCGATACCGATTGACTTCTTGATTTTCCCGGATCACTTCAAAACCAATGCCATGGCTATTTCAAGGCCCATAATTTCGCGATGACAGCAGAATGGAAGATTTTTGATCATGACTAGCGATATCAAGCTCCTCGACTATCTCAAGGTTCGCCGCTCCACACCGGCTTTGCAGCTCACCGAGCCGGGGCCTTCCAAGGCGGAAATCGAGGAAATCCTGCGCCTTGCCGTGCGCGTGCCTGACCATGGCAAGCTCGCGCCCTGGCGTTTCGTGGTTTATCGCGGTGAGGAGCGGGTGCGTCTCGGTGAGACGGCGCTCAGGATCGCGCTTGAAAAGAACCCGGAGCTTGATCTGCAGCAGCAGGATGCCGAGCGCATGCGCTTCACCCGTGCGCCCGTCGTCATTGCTGTCATCAGTACCGCAAAACCACATTTCAAGATTCCCGAATGGGAGCAGGTCATGTCCGCCGGTGCGGTGTGCCTCAACGTTATTTTCGCGGCCAATGCCAATGGTTTTGCGGCAAACTGGCTGACGGAGTGGCTTGCTTTCGACCCAAGCTTCCTTGCGGAGATTGGCGTCAGCGCGGAAGAGAAAGTGGCTGGCTACATCCACATCGGCTCGACGACATTCCCGCCGGTGGAGCGGCCGCGGCCGGAGCTTGCCGATGTCGTCACCTGGGTTGGGGACGTCTGATGTTCTACACCACCGACACCAACCAGCACGGCATGCCACATGATCCTTTCAAGGCGATCGTCGCACCGCGGCCGATCGGCTGGATCGGCTCGAAGGGTAGGGAGGGGGTGCTGAACCTCTCTCCCTATTCCTTCTTCAACGCGATCTCAGACCGGCCGAAGCTCGTCATGTTTTCCTCCAGCGGCCGCAAGGATAGCCTGCGCAATGTGGAGGAAAGCGGTGTCTTCACCGCCAATCTCGTCAGCCGCCATCTGGTCGACCGGATGAATGCGTCTTCCGCGCCGGTTGCTTATGATGTCGATGAATTCGCCCTTGCCGGTCTCACCGCCGTTGATGGACGGGTGGTTGATGCGCCTTTTGTGCGCGAGGCGCTGGCGGTTCTGGAGTGCCGTGCAACGCAGATCCAGCAGCTGACCGATATCGACGGCAAGCCGACCGACTCGTGGATGGTGATCGGGCAGGTCATGGCGATCCACATCGACGAGACGATCATTCGTGACGGCCGCATCGACATGGGGCTTGCGCGTCCGGTGGCGCGCATGGGCTATATGGATTACTGCGACGGCGGCAGCGATGTATTCCAGCTGCAGAGGCCGTCTACTGCGCCGTGAATATAACCCTTCTTGTGCAAGGGTTAAATTTTATGGTGAACCAAACGTAAACCATTTGCGCCTAGAGTTTTATACATGGTGGCGGCGATGATGCCGCCGTCCATTGTGTAAATGTGTTTCGAGGCTCAGGTGATCGTACAGGCATTTCTTCGCTGGTCTGAAAAGGCCGGATCGACCGAGCGGGCAAAAGCCGCCAATGCGCTCGGCCGTGCCTATCTGCAGAGCGACATGGCGCGGGAAAACCGCGATGCCGCCTATATGGCGATGACCTATCTGCTGGATGATCCTTCACCGCGTGTGCGGCTGGCACTTGCCGAAGCTTTGGCGGATGCCCATGATGCACCGCGTGCCATTCTCGTCTCGCTCGCCGAAGATCAGCCGGAAATCGCCTGCACGGTGATAGCCCGTTCGCCGGTTCTGACCGAGGCCGATCTGGTCGATCTCGCCGGGCGCGGCGAAAGCCTGACACGCTCTCTTATTGCCGCGAGGCCCGGCCTGCCGCGTGGTGTCTGCGCTGCACTCGCCGAAGTAGGGGATTTGCCGGAAACCCTCATCCTGCTCGAAAATGACGATGCTTTCATCACGCCGTTCTCGTTGCGGCGCATTGCCGAGCGCCATGGCTGCGACGCCGATATTCGCGATCTCCTGCTGCGCCGGGAAGCGCTGCCGGCCGAGGCGCGTCACCTTTTGATGGGCCGCATCAGCGAGGCGCTGGCGGGCTCCGCGCTTGTTCACGCGATGATCACCCGCAGCCGTGCCGACAGTCTTTTCCGCGAGGCGGAGGATTCCGGCACCATCCTCATCGCATCAAGCATTTCCTCCCCGGAATTGCCGGCGCTGGTGGAACATCTGCGCCAGCGGCTGGAGCTGACCCCGGCTCTGCTCATCCATGCTGTCTGCTCGGGCCGGCTGGAGTTCTTCACGGCGGCGATGGTCAATCTCTCCGGTCTCGATGACCGCAAGGTGCGTGCCATTCTGGCAACGGGACGTCCGCATGCGCTAAGGGCCCTGTTCCAGTCGATCGGTCTTTCGGGTGATGTCATCGATGTTTTTATCGCGGCGACGTCGATGTGGCGCCGTGCCGCCCGCTCGCAGCTTTCCGAAGCGGCCGCTTCCGTCTCGGCCGAATTGCTGGCGCATTTCCGTGACGTCAGCGGCTCTGAAACGCTGTTCGAACTGCTGCATGCCGTGCGCAAGCTGTCCATTGCGGAAGAGCGCCAGAAGGCGCGGTATTATGCGGAAGCGCTTTCGGTTGAGGCGGCGTGAGGTCGGGTTAATTTTCGGCTGCTACAAATCGCATGGGTGTCATAATTTTCCCGGAGGGGCATCCTCTCATCCTCATCCCTGTCCTCGTCACAGGGATCCAGCCAGCCCAAGTCCTTGCGCTGGAAGGACTCTCCCTGCCGCGCAGACGCGCGTCGACTGGATTCCTGTGACAAGCACAGGAATGCGGGAAGA
This sequence comes from Pseudomonadota bacterium, assembly GCA_023444445.1. Classification (GTDB taxonomy): domain Bacteria; phylum Pseudomonadota; class Alphaproteobacteria; order Rhizobiales; family Rhizobiaceae; genus Agrobacterium. Next base: position 6,065 of record JAEXMK010000131.1, read on the forward strand.
TTGGTTACCCGCAATCACTTGTCAAACCGCTTGGCGATCCACGAATAGCTGTTCTCGACCATCCTCACCGGCGTTCCCAGAAAGTGCTTTATGCCCTCTGTGGATGGCAGGATGCGGCTGACGCGGCCGATCGCCTGTCTGGTGAGGCCTTCTTCTTCCTTCGGCGTAACCTCCGCCGTTGCCTGCTGTGCATCGGTCGGTGCGGCGGCGGGGGGCTGCGTGCCGGCGGTCTGTGGTGCCTGCTCTCCCGGCGTCTGGCACACCGCCACCACGACCGGATAGGACGCATTGGCAAAGCGTTCCAGCTCCTTTTCCGAGACGGCGTCGCACAGCTCTATGCTCGTCCAGCGCTGCTGCGAGGTGGCGAGGTAATGGCAATCGGTGGCGCTGTCGTCGCAGCCAAGGAAAGTCATGAGAACGAGGGCTGTTTTCATGGTGTGTGGTTGCCTCTGTCGGGAATAATGCTCTAGAAACTCATCTATCCGGATTGCAGTGACATTACGACGAAATACGCATTTTTTGAAAGAAAGCAGGCATCGCATTGGCCACCGAAATCAAGCTCGAAACGCCGCGTCAGGACGCTGTTCTGCGCCTTATCGATCTCTCCAACGCCTATATGGCGTCGCTTTATCCAGCCGAGAGCAATCACCTGGTCGATATCGGCGCACTCGAGAAGGAGAATGTCTCGTTTTTCGTGGTGCGGCATGACGGCAGAGTCGTCGGCTGCGGTGCGCTGGTGGAGGCGGGCGATGGCACGGCGGAGGTGAAGCGCATGTTCGTCGATCCCGAGGCGCGGGGTTTGCGAATCGGCAAGCTGATCATGGATACGCTCGTTGCGCGCGGCGTCGAGCTTGGCCTTTCCGCCATTCGGCTCGAAACCGGAATCAGCCAGCCGGAGGCGATCGGCCTTTACCGCAAGGCTGGGTTCGTGGAGATCGAGGCCTTTGCGCCCTATAAGCCTGATCCGCTGAGCCTGTTCATGGAGAAGATGCTTTAGGACGAAGGTGTGAGGTTGCTCTGTCAGCCCTGCCGCATGCTCCACGTCTTTGTCGGGATTGTCCCGAGGATCTAACCACGCACCTTAAAACAACCGACAGCAGATGCTCGGGACAGGCCCACTGCTGTCCGGTTTAAATTTGGTGGACATGGCGCACGGTGTTGATTCTACTCGTATTCGAGCGTTTGGCGACGATCTCGGACACGAAAGAGGAGCAACACCGTGCGGCACAAGAATAGCGTCTTTCATGATCTTTTGAAGCGTATTCCCTGGGCGGCGTTTGAGCGGC
>JAEXMK010000149.1 GCA_023444445.1 Pseudomonadota bacterium
CGAACTTGTTTCGCGCGGTCGTTTTTGTTTTGCCAGAGCGTCATGCTACGCTCAACGGCTGGACAGGGCGGAAAGCGGGCGATAAAAGCCAGTGATTTTATAATATGGCCGCCCCCATGGGATGGCGATGATGGACTCCAGCTATAGCGGTGTGTGGGCATGAGCGGTGTGAATGAAATTCGGTCGACGTTTCTCGACTACTTCAAGAAGAACGGGCACGAAATCGTGTCTTCCAGTCCGCTGGTTCCGCGTAACGACCCGACGCTGATGTTCACCAATGCGGGCATGGTGCAGTTCAAGAACGTTTTCACCGGTCTTGAGAGCCGCCCTTATTCCACGGCAGCGTCGGCGCAGAAGTGCGTTCGCGCCGGTGGCAAGCACAACGACCTCGACAATGTCGGTTACACGGCACGTCACCACACTTTCTTTGAAATGCTCGGCAACTTCTCCTTCGGTGATTATTTCAAGGAAGAAGCAATCAGCCACGCCTGGAACCTCATCACCGGCGAATTCGGCATCGACAAGAACCGCCTTCTCGTTACGGTCTATCACACAGACGACGAGGCTTTTAATCTCTGGAAGAAGATCGCCGGTTTCTCCGACGACCGTATCATTCGTATTCCGACCAGCGATAACTTCTGGGCGATGGGCGATACCGGTCCTTGCGGTCCCTGTTCTGAAATCTTCTATGACCACGGCGATCACATCTGGGGTGGCCCTCCGGGTTCGCCGGATGAAGATGGTGACCGTTTCATCGAGATCTGGAACCTCGTCTTCATGCAGTACGAGCAGATTACGAAGGAAGAGCGCATCGATCTGCCGCGTCCGTCGATCGACACCGGCATGGGCCTGGAACGTATTTCCGCGCTGCTTCAGGGTAAGCACGACAACTACGACACCGACCTGTTCCGCGCTCTGATCTCGGCGTCGGTCGAGGCAACCGGTGTTCCGGCGGAAGGCGAAAAACGCGCCAGCCACCGTGTTATCGCCGACCACCTGCGTTCGTCCGCCTTCCTGATTGCCGATGGCGTTCTGCCGTCGAATGAGGGTCGCGGTTATGTTCTGCGCCGTATCATGCGCCGCGCCATGCGCCACGCCGAACTGCTCGGCGCGAAGGAGCCGCTGATCTGGAGGCTTCTGCCGGCACTCGTCCAGCAGATGGGCCGCGCCTATCCGGAACTCGTGCGTGCAGAAGCGCTGATCTCCGAAACCCTGAAGCTCGAAGAAACCCGTTTCCGCAAGACGCTGGAGCGTGGTCTGTCGCTGTTGTCTGACGCAACTGTGGATCTGTCCAAGGGCGGCATGCTCGATGGCGAAACCGCCTTCAAGCTTTACGACACCTACGGCTTCCCGCTCGATCTGACGCAGGATGCTCTGCGCGCTCGCGGTATTGGCGTCGACATTTCGGGCTTTACTGACGCGATGGAACGCCAGAAGGCGGAAGCCCGTTCGCATTGGGCCGGCTCCGGCGACAAGGCGACCGAAACCGTCTGGTTCGAGCTCAAGGAAAAGCTGGGCGCCACCGAATTCCTCGGCTACGACACGGAAACGGCTGAAGGCGTCGTGCAGGCAATCGTCAAGGACGGCAAGTCGGTTGACGCCGCCGCTGATGGCGAGGCCGTTCAGGTCGTTGTCAGCCAGACGCCGTTCTACGGTGAATCCGGTGGCCAGATGGGCGATACCGGTGTCATCACCGGCGAAAACGGTGCCTTCATCGTATCCGACACGCAGAAGAAGGGCGAAGGCCTGTTCGTGCACGTCGGTACCGTTTCGAAGGGCGGTCTGAAGGTCGGTGAAGCGGTTCAGTTGACGGTCGATCACGACCGTCGTTCGCGCCTGCGTGCCAACCACTCGGCAACCCACCTTCTGCATGAGGCACTGCGTGAGGTTCTCGGCACCCACGTTGCCCAGAAGGGCTCTCTGGTTGCGCCTGAGCGCCTGCGTTTCGACGTCTCGCATCCGAAGCCGATGTCGGCTGAAGAGTTGAAGATCGTCGAGGAAATGGCAAACGAGATCATCCTGCAGAACTCGCCGGTTGTGACCCGCCTGATGAGCGTCGACGATGCGATTGCCGAGGGCGCCATGGCGCTGTTCGGCGAAAAGTACGGCGATGAAGTTCGTGTCGTTTCCATGGGAACGGGCATTCATGGCGCCAAGGCCAACCGTCCATACTCGGTCGAGCTTTGCGGCGGTACGCATGTTTCGGCGACCGGCCAGATCGGCCTGGTCCGCGTTCTCGGTGAAAGCGCGGTTGGTGCCGGCGTTCGCCGTATCGAAGCCGTGACAGGGCAGGGCGCACTTGCCTACCTCGCGGAACAGGATGAGCGCGTGAAGGCGCTGGCATCCTCACTCAAGGTTCAGCCGGCCGATGTTCTTTCGCGTGTCGAAGGTCTTCTGGACGAGCGCAAGAAGCTTGAGCGCGAATTGGCGGAAGCACGCCGCAAGCTCGCGATGGGTGGCGGTTCCGCGGAAGGTTCGGCCGGGGACGTCAAGGAAATCGGCGGAGTGAAGTTCCTCGCCAAGTCGCTCTCCGGCATCGACGCCAAGGATCTCAAGGGCCTCGCCGACGAAGCCAAGGGCGGTCTTGGTTCTGGCGTCGTTCTCCTGATTGCAGTCTCTGAGGACGGCAAGGCGAGCGCCGTTGCGGCTGTTACCGAAGACCTGACGTCGCGCTTCAGCGCCGTCGATCTGGTGCGGACCGCTTCTGCAGCGCTCGGCGGCAAGGGTGGCGGCGGCCGCGCTGACATGGCGCAGGCTGGCGGCCCTGACGGTGCGAAAGCCAGTGAGGCAATCGACGCTGTTGCAGCTGCTCTGGCTGCCTGATAACGGCATTTCATACGCATGAAAAAGGCGGGCATTGCCCGCCTTTTTTGTTTTTCAACCGGCTGCCTGCATTTCCTTGGCAGCTTCGTCGTCCAGTTGATGGGCGCGCTTGTAGGCCGTGCGTTCGCCGAGGTGGCTGACATACTCGACAAAGTGCGGACGTTTTTCGATGGAGCCGAACTGCATGCCCCAGGCAATATGGGAGCCGACATAGACGTCTGCAGCGGAAAAATGATCGCCCGCCACATAACGGTTTTCACTGACGGCGCGTTCGAGCGTGTTTATCACGTCGTCATAGCTGCCACAGCCCACCATCCGCACTTTTTCTTTCGGCACCTCGTAACCCAGTGCCTTCATGCTGACAGCCATTTCGAGCGGACCGGCTGCGAAGAACATCCAGCGATAATAAAGACCACGTGACTTTGGTGTGGGTGCGAGATTGGCGCCGGGGAAGGCGTCTGCCAGATAGGCACAGATCGCAGCGGCTTCGGTAACGATCGTGTCGCCGTGTTTGATCGCCGGAACCTTGGTCATCGGATTGATCAAACGATAGGCGGGCGACTTCATCGATGTTTCGAAGCCCAGAACTTCCGTTTTGTAAGGGACCCCCACTTCTTCCAGCATCCAGCGGGCGATGCGGCCGCGCGACATGGGGTTCGTATAAAATATCAGTTCGCTCATGGCTCCTCCTCCTGAAGCGCACTTCAGAGCGCCATTGGCCCGGATGGAGGCATGGACGCTCCAACTCGTTCAGCCACGCAGCATACATGTCGGCAACCGGGATATATCTCCGGGGTCCGATAGAGGTGTGTGGCATTGTTGACCGGGCCAGTCGGGTGAAGTTCGAAATTCAGGTGGTTATTGTTGTTGTCTTGTTCAGCTTCGCATACGGCCGCAGTCGGTTGCGGAGTGTGCGCCTAGTGTCACGTCTAATCAAGATATGGTGATTCAAAAAGAAACCCGACGTTGTAACAAGCGCCTGGTCGTGAATTATTGAAGCCGCAGCCCAGACCGAAGGCATAAAAAAACCCGGCCATATGGCCGGGTTTTCTGTGTCATGATCGGGAAAATCAGGCAGCCATGGCCTTCTGAAGGTTCTCGTCGATCTTGTCGAGGAATGCGGTTGTGGAGAGCCAAGGCTGATCCGGACCGATAAGGAGCGCGAGGTCCTTGGTCATGAAGCCGCTTTCAACGGTTGCAACGCAGACTTCTTCCAGCGTGCTTGCGAACTTCGCCAGGTCGGCGTTGTCGTCCAGCTTGGCGCGGTGAGCGAGGCCACGGGTCCATGCGAAGATCGAAGCGATCGAGTTCGTGGAGGTTTCCTGACCCTTCTGGTGCTGGCGGTAGTGGCGCGTAACCGTACCGTGAGCAGCTTCGGCTTCAACCGTGCGGCCATCGGGCGACAGAAGAACGGAGGTCATCAGGCCGAGCGAACCGAAGCCCTGCGCAACCGTGTCGGACTGCACGTCGCCGTCGTAGTTCTTGCAGGCCCAGATGTAGCCGCCGGACCACTTCAGAGCGGAAGCAACCATGTCGTCGATCAGGCGGTGTTCGTAGGTGATGCCGACTTCGTCGAATTTCGCCTTGAACTCTGTCTGGTAGACTTCTTCGAAGATATCCTTGAAGCGGCCGTCGTAAGCCTTGAGGATGGTGTTCTTCGTGGAAAGGTATACCGGCCACTTGCGCATCAGGCCGTAGTTCATGGATGCGCGTGCGAATTCGCGGATGGATTCGTCGAGGTTGTACATTGCCAGTGCAACGCCGGCGCTCGGAGCGTCGAAGACGTCCTTTTCGATAACCTGACCATCTTCACCGACGAACTTGATCGTCAGCTTGCCCTTGCCGGGGAACTTGAAATCGGTTGCCTTGTACTGGTCGCCGAAAGCGTGACGGCCAACAACGATCGGCTTCGTCCAGCCTGGAACCAGGCGCGGAACGTTCTTGCAGATGATCGGCTCGCGGAAGATGACGCCGCCGAGAATGTTGCGGATCGTGCCGTTCGGGCTCTTCCACATCTGCTTCAGGCCGAATTCTTCAACGCGGGCTTCATCCGGCGTGATCGTTGCGCACTTGATGCCGACGCCGTGCTTCTTGATGGCGTTGGCAGCATCGACGGTAACCTGGTCGTTGGTGGCATCGCGGTTTTCAACCGAGAGGTCGTAATATTCGATATCGAGATCGAGGTATGGCAGGATCAGCTTGTCCTTGATCAGCTGCCAGATGATGCGGGTCATCTCGTCGCCGTCGAGTTCGACGACGGGGTTGGCCACCTTGATCTTCGCCATGGAAAACTGCCTTGTGCCTGA
>JAEXMK010000160.1 GCA_023444445.1 Pseudomonadota bacterium
CGACATTGTTCATTTTCGCTGTTTGAAGGAGCGTGGCGATTGTTGCCCAAGTCCTTCCACCGCCATCGCTGCCGGCGAAGAGGCTATTCTTTCTGGTAATTGTCTGGGGCCGGATTGCACGCTCGACGATGTTGGAGTCGATCTCGATGCGGCCGTCACTGAGAAAGCGCTCCAGAGATTGCCGCCGGGTCAATGCATAGCGGATCGCTTCGGCCGTCTTGGACTTGCCAGAGACTTTCGCCAGCTCTTTTTCCCAAATGTCAAAAAGGTTTGCGACAATTGCCGAAGACCGCTCTTGTCGTCCGGCAGCTCGGGTGTTGGCATCCTTACCGCGGATCTCGTCTTCAACCCTCCAGAGCTCCGCCATGGCTTTCACCGACGCTGTCGCCGCGTCATTGATACCGCCGACATGAAGCTCGTAAAATTTGCGCCTGACATGAGCCCAACAGCCTGCCAACGTGATGGTCTCGTTGCTACCTGCTTTGACCATGCTCGTATGGCGCTGTGTGGCCGGAACTCGTTATATTCTCTACGCCAATCCTCCATCTTTGCCCGCGCGTCGTCAAGGGTCATGAACCAGTGAGCGTTCAGGCACTCGCACCGGCGGACATGATGATTACGCGCATTAAGGTGACCACCGTTCCCTCTTCGCCTTGCCGTCGACCTTTTTCGATCAACCGCCAAGCTTTAGCCGACATTGGCCATCCGTCATCGAGGCGTCGACAGCACAAGGGTTCTTCATCGAGCCACAATAATGCGATAATCGACCGTCGCGGCCGGAAAATTGAAATGTCTCAATGAGCTTCCGTCGTACAACACTCAAAATGTTTAAACCGAACGCTCGCCACGCTAGTTTTGAGTTTCCCGCTCAACGCCATCAAATGCTGAAATATGTAAAAAAGCTCTATAGACATCCTCGACTTCGATATCTCTCATGCATCTATGCAGTGCAACACATTCTTCAATTCTCGCTATGTGACAAGGCGCACAGGCTATCGGTTTTCTAACGATACAAACCGACTTCCCCAGTGGCTCCCATATATTGTGATCCGCTACTCCGCTGAAAACAACTATCGTTGGCACGCCGATAAGAGCTGAAAGATGTGTCGCACCAGTATCGGTTCCGACAAAGAAATCAGCCTTTGAAATAACGGACGCGAGGTCTACAAGCGACAGCTTACCTACTAAATCAGTAACGCTTTCATTCGGAACAGCATTGAGGATCTCGTTGCTATACTCAGCTTCAGCCTTTCCGCCAACAATTACAATCTTGTAACCATGCTCGTGTACAAATTTGTGAGAGAGAGCAGCGAATTTAGACGGAGACCATTTTTTAGCTAGTGTCCCTCCTCCTGGCGCAATTACGATATACCGAGATCCAGCAAATGGACCCGCGTAGCTGCCACTAGTTACCAGATCGGACAGAATGGCCGCGGGATCGAATCCCTTCACCGTATTAACAACGTGACTACTCAACAACATCAAACGGTGGACATTGTGAGCGTTCTTATATGTTCCACGAGGCGCTTCCATCTCAGGCAAAGATATACTGAGGGGCGTGTAATGACGGTCAACGCCCTGAAAACCAGCTTTCACTTTAGCCTGAACAAACATCAAAAGTGGTCGCGTATCTGGATCATGCCGCAAATCAATAGCCAAGTCATAGCGATCAGTCACTAGCGCCTTGATTTGAGCGTAGTTTTCCAGTTTCGCCTTCTCAACCTCCTGAGACATCTCGGCCGAGAATTTGAATTCGATAACATGATCGAAGTGACCGCTTGCTCTAGCGAGATCTCCGTTGGTTGGAGAGCAAACTATCGTGATTTCAGCTGTTGGCCACGCTTTTTTTAACAAGTCAATGGCCGGTAGTGAGAGGAAGAAGTCACCGATATGATCAAGTTTCAATATTAGGATTTTTGGATTCGGGGAAAAGCCATCTTTACCGAGGACACCCCTTCTCTCAACTACGACCCCTTTATCAAAAGAACCCGTCAACGACCCTAGTTCGTTTGAAACTTCACCAGTTATTCTTTTTTTTTTTCGACTTTCCTTCCTTTTTTTTAATAATGCAATGACCAAACCCGCAAAAACAGACCAAGGATAGGTAATCGGTAAAAATAACGATGTCTGCTTTCTGAGCGCGAGAACACGCCTTTCAGTTTTCAAAAGGCGGCGAGAGGCGTCCTTTGCGGAAACAGCGGTTTCGGACAGAGACGCTATTATCGCTTCCGCCGTGCTTGCTTGGGCCTGCAATGTATAATGCATCTGCCAGATTTCCGAGAGATCGTTATCTTCCATCTTGGCCCCATCCGTGGCTTGGGGCGACCCGATAGTGAACTGCAAATTCTCGGATTGCGTTACGGCCCGAATGTCGTCGATTGCTCTTCGAACTCCTCTAATAAAAGAGTTCTCGACGTCGAAGTCACGACAGACAACGATCGTCAAGTAAGTTGAGGCGGATACACGGCCTTCAGGCTTCGCGTGCCCATCGTTGCCGCCAGAATAGGGCATCAATATTTTTGCTAGAATACGTAGGTTGAACGTGTCTAGAACATAGCGCCAGCGATGCAGCGCTTCGTCTATGTCGCTTCCAGCAGTTTGTCGATCTAATCTCAGTTCAAATATCAACAAACCGTTTGGCAAAAGACTGCGCTCGACATCACTCACGCACTTGTGGATGTTTTCGAGGCCTTCGAGTGTTGACGAGCGCTTAAAAAAAATGTCGAACTGCAGCGTCGCTGGAGAAGTCTCTGCCTTCTCGGGTGAGCTTCCCCCACCCGATACAAGCGACCACATCTGGGGATTTATTGCAGAAAACTCCACGCCATCAACGCCATCAACGCGGACAGTGCACAATCCGCTTTTGCTCGCTTCGACGGCTTGGAAGATTGGCAAATAGTGAGTGCCGGCAGAGGTCTGTGTTTCCCTCCATTTCGCGTAAGCGTCTTGGTAGTTCGAGAATTCAGTGCCGTTCAAGGTGAGCAACCGCGTACTTTCCATAACATCACAACCAAGACGTTAGAGTTTTTTGCCTGAAACAAAATCAAACAAGTTTTTTCCGGAGAACAACGCTCCTTGAATACCGGCCGCAACAGCAGCCTCGACATCCGACACCTTGTCGCCGATGAGAACGCTGCGCTCCCGATTCACGTTCCATCGCACGATGATATCTTCTATCATTCCCGGAGAGGGTTTTCTCCAATAGTGATTACGCCGGTATTTTTCGACCGTGGCATTCTCGTGGAAAGGACAGAGGCGTTCATCGTCAATAGAAGCGCCTTGTTCATGAAGCAACTTCCCAATATGAGCCCGCAAAATGATATAGTCGAAATCATCGTAATAACCGCGACCGATGCCAGACTGGTTTGTTACGACAAATACCCGATATCCCCGATCTCTGAAAGAACTTATAACTTCCGCTGCCCCAGGGATAAGTCGGACGTCCTCAATCTTACCTGGATATCCCGTGTCTTTTATAATCACACCGTCTCGATCTAAAAAAAGCGCGGGTACGCTTTCGGTATAAGGCTGCAGCAATCTGTGCATTTCTTCGACAGCGCAGACTATATGATAAAGAGACGACGCGGGCGCATGCTCCTCGACTGCGGTACCATCTTCGTGAAAACGATCCACCCAAAGGCCGGGTAGAACCCCCTTGAAAAAACCCTGTAAGGCACCGGCCGCCTCAGCAACCTTTGCGTATGCCACTTCTCTATCTTCGAGCGTTATCGCCGTCTCCGCCATCATAAGCCAAGCTTTGATCCGCTCAGTCTGTGGCCACAGACGAAATGCTTTGTCGTTGAGTGTCAGATCAAAATTCAGACCATTGCGCACAAGACCACGGGATTCATCGACACCTTTCTCGCCAATCTCCACGAGTTTGTGCGCAGCGATGAGAGCGTCTTTCCGCCCTGCCATCTTACCCCATCGCGTGAGCAGCCATGCCCATTCAAATTGGTGCCCCGGCTCGATTGGCGCCAGGGTGTGGTGCTGCATTACCGACCAGTCGTGATTAAAATATTCACGAAGAGCCCCGTTTTCAGGCGAGACAAATGCGGATAGGCACAATTCGCCTATTTCATTTAGGCACGAAAGCCAGCGTTCAGGCTTTTTTACCGAAGGATTTTCCATCCAAGCAAGAAACGCCTCAAAGAGATGCATATGAGGATTGGAACGCAGAGGCACGATAGGCGGCGCGGCCTCTTCAAAACCTGAGGCGGGATGCTTCCAACCTGCGATCATTGCCTCAAGACAATGCAGCGCGGCTCCGGCAATGGCATCCTCGTCTTCAAGCGTGTCAGCAGCATAGCTCAGCCCGAACAACGCAAAGGCATGGTCATATAGATCGAATGACGTATTCCTAACCCCACTCGCCAAATCGACCGTGGTAATCAGGGAACCGTCCGCATTAAAACAATGCCGCTCAAGAAAGTCCCATCCGTGTTGAGCCACCCCTTCAGCATCGCCGGCCCAACCCATTCTCTTAGCCGCAGAAAAGCTATAGATCTGACGGCAAACGACCCGCGTTCTTCGCGCCGCTTCAACGGCAGCACCGCTTCTATCGATTTTTTCGAAAAAGCCACCACTCACATCATCTCGCCCAACCGAGGACCAAAGTGGAAGCGCCGCTTCGAAAAGCCATTTTTTGAGTTTCAGATACTCATTCTGAGCGGATTCGAAGCCCGGCTGTGTCATCAAGAATTATCCTTAAACAGACTGGTTTGGCTGACATGAGTGATAGCTATCCAAATCCGTTTTCGAAGGACGCCATTCGTCGGTTGCGATTTTGAGGGTGTTCAATCCAGCTTCATAGGAGCGCATACATTCTTTTCGCATCAATTATGGCTACTGCTAGCGATATCTGTCTTCGCGGCTTAGATACGAATTGATGTAATCGTCAAGCCCTTCTTCAAGAGATGATTGGGGGCCGTTATATCCGATTGACGCGACTTTCGACATATTTGCCTCGGTAAAGTACTGATATTTACCGCGGATCGCCTCCGGCATTTCAATGAAATTAATATTCAGCTTCTTGCCGAGAAGATCGCCCATGACATGAACGATGTCTGCAAACGATCGTGCCTTGCCAGATCCACAATTAAAGATCCCGCTGTATTTCTGATTGTTCAAAAGCCACAAGATAAACGATGTGCAATCTTTCACATATACGAAATCCCGCCGCTGTTCTCCATGCTCGATATCATGTCGATAGGACTTGAACAGGGATACCTCGTTGGTGGCCTGCACGACGTCAAAGAGTTTGCAGGCGACACTGCGCATATCATCCTTGTGATATTCATTTGGCCCATACACATTGAAAAATTTCAGGCCAGCCCACTGCGGCGGGGCATTCTCACCACGCGCAACACGTTCGATGAAAATATCATCGGTCGTCTTTTTGCTCCAGCCATAGGCATTCAGCGGCGCAAGAGAGGCGCGTGCCGATGCAGCCTCGTCGTCATCAAACCCCTCCTCGATGCCCCCATAGGTCGCAGCGGAAGACGCGTAAATGAAAGGAACGCCATGCTCAGCACACCAGTCCCATAACATTACAGAATAGTTGATGTTCAGCTCGATCAATCTGTCTACATCAGCTTCCGTGGTGGCGGAAATCGCGCCCATATGTATGACGGCTTTCACATCCACTTTAATGCTGCGAAGATAGTCGGCCAGTCCTTCGGGTGACACATAAGCTGCGATGTTACGCTTCGCGAGATTGCGCCACTTATCGCCACGGCCAAACCAGTCAACGACGGTAATCGGCCCCAGACCCGCCGCCTCCAAATCAGCGACAATGTTGGACCCGATAAATCCGGCAGCTCCGGTTACAATATACATCAAACTGCCTCTTTTTTACTGCGCTCAATCGTCGCTGTCGTGCTTTTTCCGGGCACTATTTCGAATGTAACGACCTTGCCGCCATCCGCCATTACTACATCCGCACCGACAATGTTGTCGATCGCATAGTCCGCCCCCTTGACCAGCACATTGGGGCGTATCGTCTTAATGAGTTCAAGCGGTGTGTCTTGGTCAAACACCACGACCGCGTCGACGAAAGCCAATGCGCCAAGAAGCTCGGCGCGATCCAGTTCGGTATTTATCGGTCTCGATGGACCTTTAAGCCGCTTTACCGAGCTATCTGCATTAACGCCAACGATCAGACGATCACAATTGTCCCTCGCAAACTGCAAAAGCCTGATGTGGCCAACGTGCAGGATATCGAAGCAACCGTTAGTAAAGCCGACCTTCAGATTATCGCCCCGCCAATCCTCTGCCAGCGCCTGGACATCTTGCCTGTCAAAAAGCTTGTCCGAAGGGCTGACTTCTCCCGACGAGGTGTCGTGAGACAAGGCATCTCGGAGTTCGGCGGCAGAAACAGTTGCCGTGCCTTTTTTCCCAACCACGATGCCAGCAGCTGCATTTGCAATCCGTGCTGCATCGACACGTGAAGTTTGGGAGCCCAGGCCAACGGCGAGCGTCGCAATTACCGTGTCGCCGGCACCAACGACATCGAACACTTCTTTAGCTTCCGTGCGAATATGAAAAGGCGGATGGCCTCGCTCAACAAGGGTCATCCCTTTTTCCGCTCGCGTAATGAGGACCGCCTCGATGTCGAAACGCGACAGGATCAACTCGCCAGCCAATTCAGCTTCCTCATCGGTATCCGGCCATACACCCGTTACGGCCTGCGTTTCCTTTTGATTGGGTGTTACAATCGCTGAACCTGCATAGCGGGTAAAATCAGACGTCTTTGGATCGATAATTACCGGTTTTCCCTCACTCCGGCACACAGCGATAATTGCTTTCACAACCCTTTCGCTTAACAGACCTTTGGCATAGTCCGACAAAATGACAACGCTGTGAGATGCGATCAAGGAAAGCGCAGCGGAGATGACACGATCCTCTTCCTCGTGAGAAATCGGAGAGGCATCCTCAAAATCAACGCGCAACATTTGCTGGCCGTGACCGAGGAAACGCGTCTTGATAGTTGTCGGGCGCTCATCCAATGTCACGAAGGGCGCCGAAACGCCATGAACATTGTTCAGCAACTCAAGCAGTTTGCTGCCATTGTTGTCTTTGCCCACCGCTCCCAGCAACGTACAACTTGCTCCCAGAGAAGATATGTTGCGCGCAACGTTAGCTGCGCCACCGGCAAAATATTCCTCTGATCGCGCGCACATCACCGGGACCGGGCCTTCCGGGGAAATGCGGCCGACATCGCCGGAAATAAAGCAGTCCAGCATTACATCGCCAATGCAGAGAACCTTAACTTCCGAAAATCTCAAATAGTCCAACATCACCAGTTATTCATCCTGTCGCTGTCCTACACGTGAGCCACAACACACGCAAAACGGAATGCCCAATTCAAATGCTCTGCAAATTGCAGAGCTCCTATCGCCCCCGAGACGATTCAACTGAATCGAATTACCTGCCCAATGCGCCCCAATTGCGCTTAAGACATTTAAAAGGCCATGATTATCACAATTTTTACAGCTGCCCTTCAACCTCGATGAATCGAACATTTGCTCGTCTTAAATGAAAATTTACAAAAGCAAAAGGCCAACCATATTGGCCGTCACGCCTAAAAACCATCAGGAGCATCGAAAAAACGGTCGACCATATGCCTTGGAAAACATTACCCCCGGGCAGCATTGCATTTAAACGGGACTGATAATTCTTGAGCATTATTTGCATGCATCAAGAGCGTACGGGTTTGATTGCCTCAAGAATTCCTTGCGCAACATCTTTCCAGGTCCGCATTTGTGGACGGGAAAGCGCGACGGTTTTTTTCCATTCCGAATATTCAGCAGGATTTTCCAGAAGCTTCTGAAGCTGACCCGCTAGTTCCTCCGGTCTTTCTGGATCGAAATAGTGCGCCAAATCCCCTCCTGCCTCTCGGAGTGCAGGAACATCTGCAGCCAGAGCCGGCGTTCCACACCACAATGCTTCACTTACCGGCAGGCCCCACCCTTCCATTCGACTGGGCAAAAGAAGCGCATAAGCTTTTTCATACAGCGCGCGCAATTCCGCCTGGTTGGGATTGAAAACGAAATGAAACTTTCCGGATAGCGGCGCAAATTTCTCTTTTTTAAGAAATTTTTCCACTCTCCTACGCCGCGCACCCGCCAAGACGAGTTCAGGCACCTGAATGCCCCGTTGATGCAAGGAGATCATCGCTTCAACGACGCACTCGAGGTTTTTCCGTCCGTTGTAGATACCAACGCATAAGAGATATGGCTTTTCCGGGCCATGTTGATCAACTGGCTCGTTAGTCGGGCGCAATTCATGACATAAGGGAACGGCGACAACAGATGACACGGCGGGCAAAATCCCGGCTTCCGAAAAATGCCGGACTTCTGACGCGGTAAACTCCGAGTTGGTCAGAACCATAGACGCAGCCGTGATGGCCACCTGATTGTCATAAATAAAGTTTCTCGGGAACGAAAACTGATTTCGATGGGTGAAATCATGCAAGGGGATCATGTCGTGAAGAAGCGGGATGAAAATCGGCGTGGTGCCACTTTCAGCAAGAGCCATCAGATAGTCTGACATTATCTTCGGACGCCCAAGCGCAATCAGGATTTGCCCGTCTAGGTCTACATTCTTAACCGCCCCAACGGGAACCGTAGCCCAGCGCTTCCTGTTGCGATGCTGAACGATCTTTTGCAGAATCCGGTAAAACGCGTTCTTAATGACGTTTTTATCATATAAATTTTGACGAAGGCGTAATGGCGTTGCCGAAGAAGGAATATTCGGATCGAGAACGCCCGTTGGGGACGCATCTCCTACGCGTGGAAAAACCTCAAAGAAACCCCGATGCAACGGTGAGTATATGACGTATCGAATAGACGCATCAAGCTTTGTAAGCTCGTATGCAACTTCCATGACGGTTCGTGCTATGCCGTAATATTTGAATTTCACACCGGAATTCAAATACAGTTCTGATAAGTCAAAAAATACATCGGACATTCACTGACCTGCCTGCTTTGAACTGGCCCGACGACTATCATCGGGGATGCAACCAAAAATTCTCCTGCAATCAGTGAATGGGATAATGCAAAGTACACCAATAAGCCAGAACGTTTCAGGCGAGAGCTCTCGCGAGTTTGCGTCGATATAGATTTTACCAAGCCAGCTTGTCAATCACGCCACCAGTCGAACAGCCGGGAGCGCAATGCAATTGGAAAAATCCCTCCGTTAGGATTGCCAGTGTCGTGTAGAAGCAAATTGCGGGTCCACCAAGCGGTTGCGCTCCCAATCTATCGCTCTGAGTAACTATATTTGCTCATCTCCATAACTTCCGATGACGCCTTTCCATGACCGCATAAACGCTCAATGTTGACACTTTGGGTAGCTAGGCTTATTGGCGTGGTCTCAAATCAGTCGGGCTCTTTACCTACCAGAGCCTTTCGCGCATTTTTGCTAGCGCGCGAGAGAGATTATCGAGCTTGGCACGGCAGAGATTGGAAACTGAGAAAGCCATCCCGCATGAGTAACATGCAGTTGAATGTGCAATTTGAAATCTGCGTGAGCGTCGACGCCAAATAAGGATATTTCTGTGATCGGATCGTTTTTGTCGCCAAACGACAAGAAGTTGTTGACGCGACTTTTCAAAGAAAACTTCAAAAAACATGTCGGTTGGTACTCTGCAGCAATTGCGGCGATGGTTGTCGTTGCCGCCACGACGTCTCTCAGCGCTTGGATTATGCGCGATATCGTCAACAGCGTTTATCTGAAGAAAGGCTTTGACGTCGTTCTTGAGATTGCTTTTGCGGTTGCGGCCATTTTCATCGTGAAGGGTCTCGCGACCTTTGTGCAGAGCTATTATCTGAGCAAGGCCGGCAACAGCATCGTCGCCGAGCAGCAGCGCAAAATCTACGATCGGCTGTTGAAACAGGGAGTATCCTTTTTTCAAAATTTGCCATCTTCCGAACTGCTTGTGCGCGTCACCTATAATGCGCAGGCGGCCCGGAGCGTCATAGACACGATCGTCACGTCTTTTGTCCGGGACCTTTTTTCGCTCCTGGGACTAATCATCGTAATGTTTGCGCAGAATTTCCTTCTGAGTGCGATTTCCATGATTATTGGTCCGTTGGCGATCTTCAGCGTTCGCCTCGTCCTGCGCCGTGTTCGCAAGATCATGGAGGCCGAGCTCGCCTCGCTGGGTGAAATCGTCAATGTCGTGCAGGAAACGAGTATTGGCGTTCGCGTCATCAAGGCATTTTCGCTCGAAAAGCTGATGCGTCAGCGCATGAACAAGGCGGTGTCAGATGTTGAACACCGTGCCAATGGGATTGCCAAGCTCGAGGCAGCTACGAGCCCGATCATGGAGACGCTGTCTGGCCTTGCCATTGCGGTGGTCATTGCTGTTTCCGGTTATACCGTTCTTGAAAAAGGCGGTTCGCCCGGCGATCTGATGGCGTTCATCACGGCATTGCTTCTCGCCTACGAACCCGCAAAACGTCTTGCCCGTATGAGAGTACAGATCGAGGGTGGGATGATTGGCGTTCGTATGATGTTTGAAGTGCTGGACGCCCCACTGACGCTCGCAGAGAAAAAGGATGCCGTACCGCTCCCCAAGGCGAGCGGCGATGTCGAACTCAAGAACGTCAGCTTCGAGTACGTGTCCGGCCAGCCGGTTCTCAGGGACGTCAGCGTCCTTTTTGAAGGCGGCAAGATGACGGCGCTGGTGGGCCCCTCCGGCAGCGGCAAGTCGACCATCATCAACCTCATGATGCGTCTTTACGACCCGCAGAACGGCTCCGTTGAAATCAACGGCACGGATCTGCGCGATGTTTCCTTTGCCAGCCTGCGCGAACACGTTTCTTATGTCGGCCAGGAAACTTTCCTGTTTTCTGGAACGGTCAAGCACAACATCTCCGTCGGTCGCGACAATGCGACAGAGGAAGAGATCATCGCTGCAGCCAAGGCCGCAAATGCGCATGATTTCATCATGAAGATGCAGGACGGATACAACACCAGGCTCGGTGAGAACGGTTCCGGCCTGTCGGGCGGTCAGCGCCAGCGCGTGGCTATTGCGCGCGCAATGCTTCGAGACGCGGATATTTTGATCCTCGATGAAGCGACGAGCGCACTCGATTCCGAATCCGAGTCTCTCGTGCGCGATGCGCTGGAGCGCCTGACGCTCAACAAGACATCCATCGTCATCGCCCACCGTCTCTCCACCATCAATCGTGCCGACAAGATCGTCGTGATGGACAATGGTGAAGTGGTCGAACAGGGCAGCCGGCGCGAATTGCTGGCGAATGATGGTCTTTACAAGCGGCTTCATAGCATTCAGTTCGACGCAGACGTCGCTTGACACCAAAATGAAATCGGGCGGCCCTTGCCGCCCGAATTCGTTTCCGATTGCTACCACACCGGCGAAGAGAACCGGCTTGGCTACCAGGCGATTTCCATGTCACTCGCGGCCCTTACCAGAAGCGGCAATATCTCTGCCATGCGCTCATCAGTGAGACGCGTCAGCGGTGCCGCCACGCTCATGGTTCCGACGACCTCTTTTCTCTGGCGGATCGCGACGGCAATTGCCCCGACTCCCTCCTCGGCCTCACCCACCGCACGGCCATAACCGAGACCTGCAACGGTATCGAGTTCCCGGTTAAGCGCTTCGATGGTATTGATGGCGTTGGCAGCCTGCTGGCCGGGTTGGCCGAGCCCGGCTTCCAGGGCGATCCTGAGCGCCCTCTCGCGTTCCAGGCTCGCCAGCCACATTTTACCGTTCGCCGTCGCATAGGGCACGATGCCGGCGCTCATATCGGGTTCAAACACCAGGCCGGAGCGGCGACCGCGGGCGGAGCCGATCCAAACAAGCGTGTTGTTCTGCACAGCAGTCAAACGAACGAGTTCGCGGGTACGTTCGGCGAGTGCATTCAGGATCGGCTGGCGCAAATCCGAGACCTGCAGCCGCGCCAATTGTTTCTGGCCCACCAGCGCCATACGCATGGTCAACGCGTAACAATCGCTCTCGGGGCTCTGCCAAGCCCAGCCATTCTCGATCAGCGATGTGAGGATGCGATGACATGCGCTTTTCGGTATATCGAGCTGATGAGCGACATCGGATAGTTTGAGCGGTTCCTCGGCCAAGGCGAGGAGCTCCAGGATGGTAATCGTTCGCTCAACGCCGCCACTTGGTACATTGATCGTCCTGTCCATTTCATTCTCCGGTCGCATATGAATCGTGATTTTCAATAAAAAGACGACGCTTTATCAAGAAGATGCAGGGCCTTTCGCGTCTTCCTCTTCGGATAGTGAAAGGCCCGATCGTTTCAGGCATGGCGTTGCAAAATGCCACGTGAAAGGAAGATCTCGGTAATCTCCTCGGATTTTTCGATGAATTCCGGCTCCCGCCGCGCCGCCAGCCCGCGCGGCCGTGGCATGTCGATCTCCAGGATCCTCTCGATCCGCCCCGGTCTCGGGGTCATGACGATGACGCGATCCGCAAGAAGAACCGCTTCATCGATGGAGTGGGTGATGAAGACAACCGTCATTCGGTTTTTCAGCCAGAGCGCTTCGAGATCGATACGCATCTGCTCGCGCGTCAGCGCATCCAGCGCCCCGAAGGGCTCATCCATCAACAGCAGACGCGGTTGCAGAAGCAGAGCGCGGGCGATCGATGCGCGCTGCTTCATACCGCCGGAAAGTTCGTGCGGATATCTGTCGGCGAAATCCTTCAACCCGACGGATTCGAGAAGCGCCAAAGCATGCGGTCGTAATTCCTCGCGGTTCCGCCCGGTCATTTCGGCGGGGAATAGCACGTTGTCGATGATCGTCCGCCAGGCGAGAAGCACGTGATTCTGAAAAACGATGCTCATGCCGGGCGGCGGCTCCTTGGAAACGTCGCCGAAAACGGAAATCTGCCCTGTGCTGGCGTGAGAAAGCCGGGAGATCAGCCGCATCATCGTCGATTTGCCGCAGCCGGATGGGCCGACAATCGCGACGAACTCCCCGTCACCAATCGTCAGGTCCAGTTTTTCCAAGGCCACGACAGGCGCGTCCGCATGCCCGAAATACTTGCTGACACCCTTAAGCAAGACGCCGGGTTCATAACCGGTCCTGTCGTTTTTCTTCTGCAACATGCGTTCCTCCCGCTGCATTTCATTCTTTCGCTGCCTCCGAAATAGCACTTGACGAAACATCAGTCCATATGGAACATTGTTCCAATAATACAAAATTGTCCGGCAACGAGCGGGCAATTCGGGAGGAAGCATGTTTTCGAAAGTCATTGGCGCCGTCAAAGGACAGGCCCATACGGTAGGCAGCCTCGTGGGTGCAGGCATTGTCTGGGAGATCGCGGTGCGTCTCTTGAATGTTCCGGAATATATCCTGCCGGCACCGAGCAAGGTCTTTGCGGACCTTTATAACAACGTGCATATTGTTTTCACCGCATCGCTCTATACGCTGCAGCCCATGGTGCTCGGTTTCCTCGTGGCCGTTGTCATGGGAACGCTGCTCGCTCTGCTGGTCGTCTATTCACGCGCATTCGAGGCGATATTTTATCCGCTGCTGGTGATCCTGCAGATCATCCCAAAGATCGCCATCGCGCCGCTTTTTATTATCTGGGTCGGCTTCGGCCTGCCTTCGAAGATCCTGCTGGTCTTCCTGCTTTCGTTTTTTCCGATCGTGGTCAATTCCATCGTAGCGTTTAAATCCATCGAACCCGACGTCTACGATCTCGCCAAGAGCTATCGCGCGGGAAGACTGAAGATTTTCTGGAAGGTGGAACTGCCCGGTGCCCTTCCCTCGCTTTTTGCCGGCTTCAAGGTGGCTGCGGCACTGTCTGCGACGGCGGCCGTTGTGGCGGAATTCGTTGCCTCCGACAACGGGCTTGGATACCTGCTGCTGAACTATAACGGCAACATGAATACCAGCATGACTTTCGCCGTCATCATCGTGCTCAGCCTTCTCGGCCTTCTTCTTTACGGCATCGTGGAACTGATCGAACGCTTCGCGATCCCCTGGCACGTCTCGCAGCGCCGTGACGACTTTACTGTGGGGAAAAGCGCGACCTGACTTTGGAATTCAATTAAAAACGGGAGGATAAAATGTTCAACATTATGAAAAAAACGCTTGCGGGCGGCGCGATCGCGCTCGTCGTTGGTCTGGCAGGCATTCAGTCAGCTGCGGCCGAAGACAAGGTGACACTCCGTCTCAATTTCCTTTTGAGTGGTGTCCATACCATCTTTTATTACGGCGCAGAAAAGGGCTTCTACAAGGAGGCGGGCATCGATCTTCAGATCGGGGAAGGCCAGGGCTCGGCGCGCACGGTCCAGTCGGTCGCAACGGGTGGCGATATGTTCGGCATCGCCGATGGCGGCAGCGTCATTGCCGGCGCTTCGAAAGGCGCACCGGTAAAATCCGTGCTCGGTCTGCTCAATACCTCACCCTACGCCATGACGTTTCGCGCGGATTCCGGCGTAAAATCCATCAAGGATGTGGAGGGCAAGACGGTCGCGGCCAGCGCCGGCGAAGCTTCACTCGCCCTCCTGCCCGCCATCTGGAAGAAGAACGGCGTCGACGCATCCAAGGTCAATATTCTGAATGTGGATGGACCCGGCAAGATCATCGCCATCATGCAGGACCGCGCCGCGGGCATTCTCGGCGGACTTGAAAACCAGGTCGTGGTTCTCAATTCGAAGGGTCTGGAGCAGAAGGTATTTTCTTTTGCGGAGCTGGGCGTGAACACGCAGGGCCTGACGATTGTTACCAACACCAAGTTGATCGACAGCAATCAGGATCTAGTCAAGCGCTTCGTGGCGGCGTCGCTGAAATCCATCGAGGCAGCCAAGGTGGATCCTGACGCGGCAGTTGCCGCGGCTGTGAAGGAAAAGCCGACTGGCGATCCGAAGCTTCTGAAGGAGCAGCTGGAAGTCTCGCTCAAACTTCTGCCGTCGCCCTCTGCCCCATCTGCGCCGCTCGGCGAAATGGCCGCCGCAGACTGGCAGCAGACGCTCGATCTGATGAAGGAATATCAGGATATCAAGACCGATATGCCTGCTGATGCCTTCTTCACCAACAGCCTGATCGCAAAATAACTGCAGACGTCGAGAGCCCGACAGATCCTGCCGGGCGCTCGATGCGGAACAATGGTTTCAAACATGTCCACACACTATGATCTTGAAGGCCGGGTGGCGGTCGTCACTGGTGCTGCCGGCGGCTTCGGTGCCGCCATCAGCCGGCGATTGCAGGACAGCGGCGCTACCGTGGTTCACTGGGACCTGCCGGCAGCTGTTAAAAGCGGTTACGCTGCCAACCTGCCCCACGCCGGTGTCGATATCACCGACGCACAAAGCATCGCAGCCGCCACCAATGATCTGCAACAGCAGTTTGGCAGGCTCGACATCCTCGTCAATAATGCCGGCATTGTCGGCAACGTTGCACCCTTGTGGGAAATTCCGGTCGAGGAATTTCGCAGGATCATCGACGTCAATCTGTTCGGGTCGTTTCTTGTGTGTCGCGCATTGGTGCCATTGATGGTCGAAACGGCAAAAAAGAGCCATTTCGGCCGCATCGTCAACGTCGCCTCCATCCAGGCCAAGGAAGGCATGCATCAGGCAGCTGCCTACAGCGCTGCCAAGGCTGGCCTTGTGGCCATGACCAAAAGCCTCGGTAAGGAGCTGGCGACAGCGGATATTCTCGTTAACGCCATTACGCCCGCCGCCTCCATGACGGCGATGAGTATCGATGCCCCGAAAGAGCGACTGGACGACATTCTCTCGCGCATTCCGATGCGGCGTTTTCTCGAACCCGCCGAGGTCGCCAATATGGTGGCCTGGCTCTCTTCTTCCGAATGCAGCTTCTCGACCGGCGCGGTTTTTGACCTGTCCGGCGGTCGCGCAACATATTGAGGTAACCAATGTCTCTCTTGGGAAAGGCCGTCGTCGCCATATGGAACGATATCTTGCCGGAAGGCCGTGATAATTTCATCGAATGGCACAATCGCGAACATATTCCCGAACGGGTGTCGATACCAGGTTTCCTGCGCGGACGCCGTTATATCGCCGAACGGGGAGCACCTGAATATTTCACGCTTTATGAGGCAGCGGATGCGCAGGTGCTGGTCGACCAGCCCTATCTTGACCGGCTGAACAATCCCACCCCCTGGACAAAACGTTCGACCGCAGACTTCCGCAACACGACACGCGGTGTCTGCAACATCGACTATTCCCATGGCTGCGGTGACGGCGGCTTCATCGCCACTTTTCGTTTTGACGTGGCCGACAACGACAGGGCGGCAATCCGATCCATGCTGACTGACGCTCTCTGCGAAACCGGCAAGCTGAACGGCATCAGCGGCGCCCATCTGTGCATTGCAGACAGTGGCGCAAGCAGCCTCGAAACCGCCGAACGCAAGGGCCGTCAGGTTGGCGTGCCCAACTGGATCATCATGATCGAAGGCGGCTCGGCCTCCTCCGTGTCCGATGCCGCAGAAGACCTGGCAGGAAAACTCTCTGAAAACGACCTGGTCGGACCCGTGGAAGTCGGACTTCATCGCCTTGAATTTGCGCTCGGCGAAAATGCCCTTCAGCAATCAGCCGCATAGGAAAACAGAATGAAACTTCTCCGTTATGGTCCCATCGGCCAGGAAAAGCCGGCGGCGCTCGACGCCGAGGGCATTATCCGCGATCTTTCTTCGATCGTCACCGACATAGCCGGGGCGACCCTCTCGCGCAGTTCCCTTGAAAAACTGGCAAAGATCGATCTTTCTTCCCTCCCGGCTGTACCATCTGATGTGCGGATGGGTCCCTGTGTCGGTTCCGTCGGCAATTTTGTGGCGGTTGGCCTTAATTACATCGACCATGCTCTGGAAACGAATACGCCCATTCCCGAAGAGCCTGTGCTTTTCAACAAACACACGTCCTGCATTTCCGGCCCGAATGACCCCATCTCCTTGCTCAAGGATTCGGAAAAGACCGATTGGGAAGTGGAGATCGCCTTCGTTATCGGTGAACCGGCCTATCATGTGCGGGAAGAAGATGCGCTCTCCGTCATTGCTGGTTTCTGCGTCTGCCACGACGTCTCCGAACGAGCCTTTCAGATCGAACGCGGCGGCCAATGGACGAAAGGCAAAAGCGGACCGACATTCGGTCCTCTCGGACCGTGGCTGGTGACACCGGATGAAATCGGCGACGTGCAAAATCTCGGCCTGTGGCTGGACGTCAACGGCCAGCGCATGCAGACCGGCTCGACGTCCAAGATGATTTTCCCGATCGCTACGCTGGTTTCCTATATCAGCCGTTTTATGCGTCTGATGCCGGGCGATGTGATCACCACCGGCACGCCGCCTGGTGTGGGCCTTGGAATGAAACCGCCCGTCTTCCTGAAAGCCGGCGACGTCGTCGAACTCGGCATTGATGGCCTTGGCAGACAGCGCCAAATCGTGACAGCATTCGGCGCGTGAGATCATCAGGAGATATGAGCGGAATGACGGCGATCAAAAAACTGGCGGAGCGCTTTGTAAAGGCAAGCCGGGGGGGTGATAGAATTGCTTTAGCGAAGCTGGAAGCGGAGCGCCTCGTTCCGGGCACGCTTGCAGAGGCGATGGCGGTTCAGCAGGACTTTGCCGGATATTTGGGAAAACCGATCGGCGGCTGGAAACTGGCAATCCGCCCGGATGGCGAAGCGGTCGCGGCTCCGATGTTCGATTGCTGCCGGGTGAACGATGCCTATCTCGCGTCCTTCCCGCTGGATGGCACGGAAGGGATTGAAGTCGAGATATGCTTTACGCTCTCTGCGGATATTCCCGCTGCAGCGGAAGGGCGGCTCACCAGAGCGGATCTGATGCAATATATCGACAAGGTGCATCTGGGTGTCGAGCTTCTCCGTTACCGGCTGGAAGAGAAAAATCAGGTTCCGTTTCCGCTCTTTCTGGCAGACCGCCTCGCCAACCACGGTTTCGCCCTCGGTCCCGAGGTGGACAAGCGCATCGTCGACGTCTTTGCCGCTGATGGCGATGACCTGCCGCAGCTCATCGTCACCGAAGGATCGACGCAGCTCTTTAATGCCAAGGTGAAACATCCGAATGTTGATCCTCTGGCGCCGCTCCTTGCCTTTGCCAATGCCGCGCTCAACACCGGACATCTGCTGAGGAAAGGCCAGGTGATGACGACGGGCAGCCTCTGCGGTGCGCTGCCGAGTGCACTTTCTGACGAGACCCGCATCATGCTGGAATCGGTTGGCGCTTTCACATTGTCGGGCCCGAAACAATAAGCCGCTCGTCCAATTGATAGACAATCACACGCGCCGATCCGTGGCCATGAAAAGCAAACAGGCGCCGTTTCTAACCGGCGTCTTTCGCATCGCTTTACCTCACCCGCCCATATTCGCCCAGAAAATCGAGCAGCGCCCGGATGCGTGAGGGAAGCGGCCCGCGCTGGCCGACATAGACGGCATGAAACATCTCCGTTTCACCCGTATCGAGATGATCGAGCACGGGGATCAGCCGGCCGGCAGCGATATCCTCCCTCACGGTGAAAGCGGCAAGACGGACCAGCCCGACGCCGGCAAGCGCCAGACGGCGAAGGCCCTCACCGTCACTCACCTGCACGCGTCCCGTCGCGGGGACGACGACGGTCTTTCCGTCCTCCCGCAGCGGCCACCCGTCGATTGAGCGGGCATAACCAAACCCGAGACGATTGTGATCTTCCAGATCGGCGATGGTTTGCGGCACGCCGCAACGCTCCAGATAGTCAGGGGCGGCGGCGATGATCATCTTTGTCTCACCGAGTTTTCGGGCAACGAGGCTTGAGCTTTTCAGCGGTCCGGCGCGCACCGCAATATCCATGCGCTCTGCGAGAAGGTCGACCACCTGATCGGTCTGGACGATGTCGAGCGTAATGCCCGGATGCAACGCCAGAAATCGCGGCAGGATGGGAGCCAGAATATGCGTTGCATAAGAAGCGCTGGTATTGAGCCGCACGCGGCCGACAGGCTGTTCGCCCAGGCCGGCGGCCCGTTCGGCCTCTTCGAGATCGGCGAGGATACGGGTGGCTCTTTCGTAGAAGGCGCAGCCCTCCGGCGTTATCTGCAACTGCCGGGTGGAGCGGATGAGCAGGCGCGCGCCGAGGCGGCTTTCCAGCCGTGCGATAAGCTTGCTCACGGCCGAAGGTGTCATGTTCGCCGCCGCGGCCGCGCGGGAAAAACCGCCGAGCTCAATGACCCGCACGAAGATTTCCATCTCCCCTGCCCTGTTAATCTCAAGTCGAGCCATGATGACTACATCTCACAAGTGATAGTATTTTCGGCATTCTATTTCATTGAAGAGCAAGCGTCTATCTTCGGACTGCGATTGGAACACATCGCAATCCCCGTCTGCCAGATCACGACGGGATGGAGAGACACGGCGCCATTTGGCGCCCGACCCAAACCATACCGAAGCAACAAAGGAGCGCCCCATGGAATATCGTTATCTCGGCAAATCCGGCCTGCAAGTGCCGGTCCTGAGTTTCGGCACCGGAACCTTTGGTGGCTCCGGCCCGCTTTTCAGCAACTGGGGCAATTCAGACGCCGCGGAAGCGCGGCGCCTGATCGACATCTGTCTGGAAGCCGGCGTCAACCTGTTCGATACGGCCGATGTCTATTCCAATGGAGCATCGGAGGAGGTGCTCGGCGAAGCCATCAAAGGCAGGCGCGACGGCGTTCTGATCTCAAGCAAGACCAGCCTGCCGATGGGCGGCGGGCCGAACGAGGCCGGATCGTCCCGCTTCCGGCTGCTGCGCGCGGTGGATGATGCCCTGCGCCGCCTGCGGACCGACTATATCGACATTCTCCAGCTCCATGCCTTTGATGCCTTCACGCCGGTGGAGGAAGTGCTCTCGACGCTCGATACGCTCGTCCGCTCCGGCAAGGTGCGATATACCGGCGTCTCGAATTTTTCAGGCTGGCAGATCATGAAATCGCTCGCGGTCTCGGACCGATATGGCTGGCCGCGTTATGTGGTCAACCAGGTCTATTATTCCCTTGTTGGCCGTGATTACGAATGGGACCTGATGCCGCTCGGTGCGGACCAGGGCCTTGGCGCTATGGTCTGGAGTCCGCTCGGCTGGGGGCGGTTGACCGGAAAAATCCGCCGCGGCACGCCGCTGCCCGAAGGTAGCCGCCTGCAAGAGACCGCCAGCTTCGGCCCGCCGGTAGATGATGACCACCTCTACCGTGTGATCGACACGCTCGACGCCATCGCCGAAGAAACCGGCAGGACCGTACCGCAGATCGCGCTCAACTGGCTGCTCAGACGACCCACGGTTTCCACTGTCATTATCGGCGCACGCAATGAGGAACAGCTTCGCCAGAACCTCGATGCCGTGGGATGGGAGCTGACATCAGCGCAAGTGACGCGGCTGGACGCGGCCAGTGCGACAACCGCACCCTATCCACATTTCCCGTATCAGCGGCAGGCGGGTTTTGCGCAGCTCAATCCGCCGATCGCATAACGCAGCCCTGTCATTGTGGGGCTGAGGGCCACCGTTGAGGCGGTGAATTCCCGTATTTCCGAAGTGCACCGAGGCAAAATCAAGAAAAAGGCCGCCAGCAACGTTCATCGCACGACCTCTTGCAAGACGTGCGATGTGAATGCGGCTGGCGGCTTTATCGGTGAAGCGTGTAGCTTCACGAGAGGTCGCCACATAGCCAAACCCGAGCGGCCCTGCAGAACTTGTTTCCCCATTTGATGTTTCGTATCAAACAGACGCCCCGGATACGGCTATGAAAAGCGGTAATGCAATCTCACGCAGCCCTTCCCGATTGCCTTTGCGCTGATCAGATCCGGGCTTGCCCGATGCCCGGTAAGCGGAAAAAGAGGCTGACCCGAGCCGAGTATCTCCGGGATAACGTAAATCTCGATCTCATCCAGCGCACCGCGCTCCATGAAGGCCATCTGCAACCGGCCGCCGCCCAGCATCCAGACATCGCCGTCCTCAAGGGCACGCAATTCCTCGATCAGGAAATCCACATCGGCGCGGATCTCCAGCAGTCCTTTCGGTCTTTCGATCGGCCGCGACGTGACGACGATGACACGCTGCCCTTCATAGGCCCAGGGCGACGCTTCGCTGGCAATAAAATCATACGTCGCCCGCCCCATGACCACCGTTTTGATCCCTTTCAGGAACAGCCGATAATCATGCTCGCCAAGGTCCAAATCGTCATATTTGTAGAGCCAGTCGAGCGAACCGTCTCCCGAGACGATCAACCCATCCAGACTGGCAGCGATGTATCCACGAATGATCGCCATCTCATCCTCCTTGATTTATAAATGAACATGCGTTTATATATCCTCCATGCCAAGACACAAGCTTATTTCCGATAGTCAGGCGCTGGACGCCCTGCTGCCACTGATGTTGCAAACCGGGCCTGACGGCTTGACCTTCGCCGCCGCCGCAAAGGCATGCGGCCTCTCTGCCGCAACGCTGGTGCAGCGTTACGGCAAGCGTGAAGACCTTGTCGAAGCCGTGCTTCTGCGCGCATGGGACGGGCTTCAGGCCTTAACGGAAGCGGCCGACGCAAAGGAGCCCGTGACACCGCAAGGCGCCATATCCCTGCTCATGGGGCTGACATCCACCGAATCCGCTGAGCAGAATACGAGTGACGGATTGCTGCTACTGCGGGAAGATATTCGCAATCCTGTCCTGCGGGAAAGAGGTGCGCTTTGGGGGCGAACACTTGCCCATGCACTCGGCCGCCGTGTTACAGAGAATGGGAAAAACGCCGAACGGCTTGGCTGGCAGATGGCCTCCATCTGGCAAGGGGCTCACACATGGTGGGCATTCACCCGTGCCGAAGAGGCCGGCCCGGCGATCCGCAAGGCGCTGGAAGAATGGGTTGCAATGGTGGAACGGATCGAGCGTTTATCAAAATGACGACGTACCGGTTTTGCGCATTGCGGACCGGCGAAACATAGCGCCCATGCCCTTCCGGAACCGCTGTACCGAACCCGAAATGCGCCGGCTTCCGGTTTGCCCGCGGGTGTCGCAAGGCCTGTGAAAAACCTCTTGACCTCAACCGTGATTGAGGTCCTAGAAGTGGTGTCACCTTGTTTTCGCAAGGCTTTTTCCATGCTCTTGAGCGAACAGTTGACAAAGGATACCCCCAATGGCTTTCCAGCTTCCCGACCTCCCTTACGCCCATGATGCGCTCGCCCCCTCGGGCATGTCCGAGGAAACGCTGAAGTTCCATCATGATCTCCATCACAAGGCCTATGTCGATAATCTCAACAAGGCGATATCAGGCACCGAATGGGAAAAGAGCAGCCTCGAAGAGATCGTCCGGGGCACCTATGACAAGGGCGCGGTGGCGCAATCCGGCATCTTCAACAATGCTTCACAGCACTGGAACCACAATCTCTTCTGGGAAATCATGGGGCCGGAAAACCACGCGATACCAAAGGTGCTGGAAGACGCGTTGACACAGTCCTTCGGCTCGGTCGCGCTGTTTAAACAGAATTTCGCCCTCGCCGGTGCCTCGCAATTCGGCTCGGGTTGGGCATGGCTGGTGGTGGATACCGATGGTTCGCTGAAGACCACCCGCACGGAAAACGGGATCAATCCGCTGTGCTTCGGGCAGAAGGCGCTGCTCGGCTGCGATGTCTGGGAACACAGCTATTACATCGATTTCCGCAACAAACGTCCGGCCTATGTCGAAAACTTCCTCGACAATCTGGTGAACTGGCAGGCGGTTGCCGCCCGCCTTTGATTTGAGCCCCCACCAATCCGGCCGGTCCCGCCGCCCCGTGCGGCCCGCCGGATCAGGCGCAGCCGGACAGCCGCCGTCCGGCTGCAACGACCTTCGAGCGTCTCCATGCCCTATGTCGTCACCGAAAACTGCATCGCCTGCAAATATATGGACTGCGTGGAAGTCTGTCCGGTCGAATGTTTCTACGAAGGCGAGAACATGCTCGTGATTCACCCCGATCAGTGCATCGACTGCGGTATCTGCGAGGGGCAATGTCCCGCCGCGGCAATCCGGCCGGACACTGAAGCAGGACTACATGCCTGGCTTGACCTCAATCGCCACTATTCCGACATCTGGCCGCGCGTGCACGAGAAAAGGTCACCGCCTGACAATGCCGACATCATGAATGATGCTGCGGCAAAACTATCCATTTTTTCCAAAAATCCGGGAGCGGGCGGTTAGCCCGGTATGTCATGTCTCATAATTTCAGGCTGATCGCTGGCGGCGTCGTCAATCATGCGCATCTTCCGCTGAGCGCTTGCGCGTCTCCAATGATCTCCCCGCGTGAATTCAAGGATTCGATGGCAAGCCTTGCCTTCACCGTGGCCGTGGCCACGGCCGCCCATGCCGGAGAGCGGATCGGACGCACGATCACCTCCTTCATGCCGCTCAGCGTAGAACCGCCGCTGCTGATGATCTCCATCGACGCCAGCAGCCGCATGGTCGATCTCATCGCCGCGAGCAGGCACTTTTCCGTTGCGGCACTGGGCAGAGGACAGGAAGAGATTGCCGATGCCTTTGCGGGAAAGGCAAATCACCCGGACCGGTTCCGCATCGGAGACTGGGATACCTGGCCATCGGGGAGCCCGAAACTTGCCGATGCGCTGATATCCATGGATTGCGAACTCGTCGGCTCCATCGATGCCGCAGACCATATCCTGTTCGTGGGCGGCATCATCGAGACTGTCAAAAATCCGCTGGGCAAAGCCCTGCTCTGGAGCGAACGTGCCTATACCGGCACGGATCAACGCTATCCCCTCACTCCGTCTCGATAATCCGAAAAGGCCCTCACTGCCATGATCGGTAACGACTAGAGAAAATCCGTCTGCTGTTGGCGTCTGTCGCCATTGGCGCGGGCAAAGCTGCCCGGAGCGACACCCGTTCTCCTCCGGAAAGCGGTGCTGAATGCGCTGGCGGATTCATAACCGATCTCCTCCGCGATATGATCGAGGGACTTTCCCCCGCGCATCAGTGCGTCTCTGGCAAGCGCCATCCGCCAGCGGGCGAGATATTCGATCGGCGCGCAGCCGAGCATTTCATTAAAACGCGCTGCGAAGGCCGAGCGCGACATGCCGGCTATCCCGGCGAGTTCCGCCACGGTCCAGTTCGCGCGGATATTGGCGTGCATGGCGGACAATACGCGGGCAAGCCCGGGCAAACGCATGCCCTTCACCAGCCCCGCCGGAATTGCCTCGCTGCCCGCGTTCGGCCGGCGCAGCGCTTCGACCAGCAGAACCTCCAGCATGCGCCGGATGATCAGCTCCTTGCCCGCATCCTCGCGCGCGCATTCCTCCGACAGCAACTCGATCAGGCGCGCCAGCCGGGATGCACCGCCCTCGCCCGCCGGCACATGGATCAGGTCCGGCATCAGCGACAGCAGAAGTGCCGCATTGACCCGCTCGAACATGAAACTTCCGCCCAGCGCGACAAAATCAGGCTCCCCTTCCTGTTCCCCATGCCGCACCGCCCGGCCTTGCGGCTCGACCGGAATACAGTCGACGTCGGTATCACTGCAAAGCGAGAAGGCGGGCGTCGCGGGCAAAAGCAGGAAATCACCCCTCGTCAACCGCAGAGGCTCCCGCCCATCGATCATGACCCAGGCCGCACCGGAAAGCACAACGGCAAAACCCGGCGCGTCATAGGCGCGATAACGCACACCCCACCGGCCCCGGCCGGAGATAGGTTTGGAAACGGCGGCGCTCGGCCGCAAGAGATCGATGATATCGCTAAGAGGATCCACTGTCTGGACGATCAATAATAAATTACAGATCCAGAAGCATATATCATCCAGAACACGTCGTCTATGTCAGTTCATATCGAACAATGGAGACTTACGATGACCAAGACGATCCTCATCACCGGCACCTCATCGGGCTATGGCAAGGCGACCGCCGAATTTTTCCTCTCGCGTGGCTGGAATGTCGTTGCGACCATGCGGCATCCGCATCCCGATCGCTTCGGCGGCAATCACGACCCGCTGCGCGTCCTGCCGCTGGATGTGACGGACGAACAAAGCATCGCGGCCCTGATCGATGCGGCAGGCCCGGTCGATGTGCTGGTGAACAATGCCGGCATCGGCATGGTCGGCGCTTTCGAAGCAACGCCCATGTCGGCAATCCGCACGATCTTCGACACCAACAGCTTTGGTGTGATGGCAATGACGCAGGCGATCATTCCGCAGATGCGAAAGCGCCGGTCCGGCGCGATCATCAACGTCACATCCAGCGCCACGCTCGCCTCCTTTCCGCTCGCCGCCGCCTACACCGCCAGCAAGCAGGCAATCGAAGGTTTCTCCGGTTCGCTTGCCCATGAACTCGGTCATTTCAACATCCGCGTGAAGCTGGTGGAACCGGGCTATGCGCCGACCACCCGTTTCACGACAAATGCCATCCTGCCGCTGGAAGAGCTGCTGCCGGACGATTACATGGGCTTCGCAGGCCCAATTCTTGAAGGCTTCGCCAAACCGGCCATGACGACCAGCGAAGGGGATGTCGCCGAAGCGATCTGGAGCGCCGTCCATGATGTGTCCGGCCAACTCCGCTTTCCCGCAGGCCCCGACGCAATTGCGCTCGCCCGGGCGAAGTGACGCGCGATTGCGGCCTGACCGGACATTACTCGGTTGCGACGTTTCAGCAGTCGATATGCAGATGGCAGATGCTTCAACACATCTGCCATCGACTTTACCAGCACGATGGTGACGGCTCTTCGAGACGCTTGCTCATCTTGCCCATGCTCTACCGGTCGCGCCGGGGGCCGTTTTCAGCCAGCCTGTGAAAGCTTCGACCTCATCCGTCTGGATCGCTCCGACGCCGACCTCGGCGAGAGCGCCCCACACGGCTTCAGGGTCCTCCAGCGCGCGCGTGTCGTTAAAATCAAGGCAATGGGCGACGTCGAGCGTGTTGATCCAGAGACGGATGTTCTGGCGCTCCATCTCGGCACGACCTTCAGCCAGATCGGCTATGTCGGTGAATTTCACCTCGATCATCGGCGCACGCAACGCCTCGATACGGCGCAAATCCTCCGCAAACTTGCCCTTCCGCACCGGGAACATCGGCATATGCGGAATCTTGCCGAACCAGTGCGCATCAAGCACCTCGAAACGGGCGGCTTCCGGGTCGATGTCCGTCTTCACGAGCACCTGATCCTGAATATCGAGCCGCAACACGGTTTCCATGACCAGCGGCAGATCGCGGGCGAATTTGGTGTCGATATTGACGGTGATCCTGCCGCGCGCCTCCTCCAGCAATTCTTCCAGCGTCGGCACGCACTCATCGGTCACGGTGGCTGCATCACCACCCGCGCCAGCCTTCAGCTTCGCTGCGCGAACCACCTCGAAAGGCAGCGCGCTCACGGTGCCCTTCCCCGTCGTCGTGCGGTCAAGTGTCCCGTCGTGAATGACGACCAGCCGGCCATCGGCCGTCGCCTGCGTGTCGATTTCGATCATCTCGACACCTGCCGCGACCGCAGCGCGGACAGAGGCGAGCGAGTTTTCAGCGGTGGCCGTCCAGAAGCCGCGATGGGCAATGGTCAGGATCGCAGGGTTGTCGCGCGAGCAGAGTGCAAGCACGTTGCAGGGATTGGAGGCATTTCGGGAGGCGGCAAGGGTTTGATGCATGGGGTCGACTTTCAGGTCTCATGTTCGGCTAATTTCATCGCCCTCAATTAATACACATAAAGCGTAATATTTATGACAAGGGCCTGGAATAATGTCCCTGCGTACCAATGCCCCATGTTGCCGCCGCTGCGCGCAGCCGTTATCCAAGGCCATGACAACAGATCAGACGCCGCACCAGACCTTCGACCGCCAACCGCTTGCCAGCGAGAATGAGCGTCTCATACTGGATATTGTGCGCCGCCACGGCCCCATCGCCCGCGCATCGATCACCGGCCACACCAACCTGACGCAGCAATCCGTGCACCGGCTGATCGAAGGTCTGCAGGAGCGCGGGCTTCTGCGAACCGGTGCGCCGCTCAAGGGCACGCGCGGCCAGCCGAGCCCCACCATCGAGCTGGTGCCGGAAGCGGCCTATTCGCTCGGCATTTCCATCAACACCGACTCCGTGGTGATCTGCATCGCCGATTTCCGCTGCGATGTGATTGTCGAGGAGAAACTGAAAATGCTTCCGGAGGACCGGGAAGAGACGCTTGCGGCCTTGTCGCTGGCCCTCGAACGGCTGCTTTTGGAACACGGCATTCCGCGCGAGCGCCTGCTTGGGCTCGGCTTTTCCATGTCCGGCTTCTTCGTGTCGGAAGAGCGCGCCTTCAACGCGCCGGAACCCCTGCGCGACTGGTCGCTGATGGACCTGAAACCGATCCTTGAGAAGCGGTTCCTGCTGCCGGTCTGGCTGGAAAACAACGCCACCACCGGCGCGATCGGCGAAAGCCTTCGCGGCGTCGGCTCCTGGTGCCAGACCTTCGCCTATCTGTCCTTCAATTACGGTTTCGGTGGTGGACTGATCCTCGGCGGCCAGCCGTTTCACGGCTTTCATGGCAATGCCGGCGAATTCAGCGGCATATACAGCCCGGATGAATCGTCCAAACGGCCGGCCCTGCAATATCTGATCGCTACCCTGCAGAAAAACGGCGTCGACATCCATTCGATCGAACCGCTCTATCAGCAGTTCGATCCCGCCTGGCCGGGCGTCGAGGAATGGCTGAGCGAGACCATGCCGCAGGTTGACCGGCTGGTAGCGAGCCTGATCGCGGTCCTCGATCCGCAGGCCATCGTCTTCGGCGGACAATTGCCGCGTGCGCTCGGCCAGATGATGATCGAACGCACGCATATGCCTTCCCAGCGCGAACACCGTTATGGCGTCGGCCCGAAGGAGGCGAAACTGGTTCTCAGCGAAACGGTCGGCGACCCCTCCGCAATCGGCGCGGCGCTATTGCCGCTCAGGGTTCGCTATTTCCTGTAGGGCGATCAAATCCACCGATCGCATTTGCGGCATACCGCATGGCCGGCAGTGAGCGCGGCAAATAGGCCGCGCCCTGCAGTATTTTGTGCCGGCCTATTCAACGACCACCGACAGTGCCGAGCCGGTATAGACCGGTCGCACCTTCACATTGCCCGCATCGATCGTGGCGAATGTCCCAGTCAGATCATTGGCGGCGATCACATCGAACCGCGTGCTGACAGCCGTTACGGTCGAATGGCGACCGGCCCGGAGGATCGCTCCGGGCAGATCGATAGTGTTGTCTTAAAGCGGTGCCCTTATTTCTTGACCGCAACGGCCTCGTTGATCTTGGCGACGTCGTCTTCCAGAACCTTGTAGGTCTGGTCGAGCGTCAGTTCGCCGACAATCAACTGGCTCATGCGCTGGACGATCTGCTGATACATGGCGCTGCCGCCCTTGGCGCGTTCGAAATCACGCGCAGCCTGCGGCACGTTCTTCTTGTTGTCGAGGAAGACCTGCATCGCCGCCTTGGCGTTTTCGCTCTTCAGCTTGTATTGCGGATTGGCGATCTCCGCACCCGTCAGGATGACATAGTTCTCGGCGATTTCCCGTTGCACCTTTTCGGAGCCGAGGAATTCGATGAAGTGCGCCACATCCTCGGGATATTTGGTGCGCTTGAAGCCGACGATTGCCGTGCCACCGGGCATGGCGTAGCAGCCGGCATCGCCGCAGGGGGCATTGATCGCGGTCCATTCGAAGGTATCGCCGATCTTGTTCTGGAACGGATTGACCATCCAGTTGCCGGCAAGATAGGTCACGACATTGCCGTTGACGAACTCGTCACCCATGTTCTTGTACTGCGAACCACCAGCCGCACCCCACATTTCCTTGGGGAAACTGCCATTCTGCGTCCAGGAAAACAGGTCGGCGATATATTTCTTCGCCGCATCGTCAGGGAAGCTGAACTTGCCGTCCTTCACATAGGTCGAACCGTAAGAGAAGGCGCCGCCGGAGAAGCGATGGCCGGAACGGTCCATGGTGAAGGGGATCTGCACACCCGTCGCCTTGGCGACGCGGGCGGACGCTTCCACGATCTCGCTGAATTTCGCGGTCGGGCCGGGCAAGGGTACGCCGGCCTGCTCGAACAGCGTCTTGTTGACGAAGGGCAGGTTCAGCGTCTGTGACGCCATATAGCCGTTGATCGATTTCGGGTCGTTGATATTGGGCAGGCGAAGCTGGTCGAGGCTTGCACCATGCAGTTTCGCGAAGGCTTCCGCATCCTTCATGTAAGGACGCATGTCGAGATAATAGGGCGCCAGCTGCCAGTCGGTGATCTTGGCGATGTCAGGACCCTCGCCCACCGCCAGCTGCACCGGGAGCTGCTTGGAAACGGCATCATAACCCGACGATACGAAGTTGATCTTCACGCCCGGATTGGCCGTCTCGAATTCCTTGCTGAGCGCGGCCATGCGCTGCACGTAACCCTGGTCGTCATCCGTAAAAAGAAACGTGATCGTGCGGGTCTCAGCCTGGGCGGCGGAAAGACCGGCGACGGAGGCAAATACAAGGGCGCTGACCCCCGAAAACAATTTCATCATGCTCATCCTCCCAATGAAAACATTTTCATAAATCGAATGGAAGCTCCTCTGCTTAATTCGATTTATGATCTTTTGCGACTTGACAGAATAAACGTCAAGCTGTTTGTTTTGGCAAAATCGCACAAATCGACGTGAAAATGCGAAGATGCGTTCGTGAAAATAATTTCATAATTGATCGACGGGAGGCGATCCATATGACGGATGCAGCATTAGCGGCAAACGCCTCGCAGCCGACCTATCGCGTCGCTAACGGCGAGACGGTAACGGCCTGGATCGTCTCGGATCTGGTGGAGACATCGTTTCCGGGCACGCCGGCACCGGCAGAGGATCGGGTCAATTACCGCTTTATCAACGGTTTCGTTGATGTCGGCGACCTGCCCTGCCGCAAGGCTTTCCATGAGACCATGATCGGCCGCGACATCAAGCCTCACGCGGACTGGCCGGTCTCACATCTCAACCTGCCGGGCGCCAATCGCCGCGTTGAATTCACCGGCTTCTGGCATGTTCCCACCCATGTGCAGCGCTGGCTGAAAGGCACGTTCCGCAGCGATGCGACAAGGCAGGCGCATCTGCGGCTGCGTACCTGCGGCGGCGTGCGCATCTGGGTAAACGGCATCGAACAGCTGCGTTTCGAACCCTTCATCCGCAATGTTGAAAGCAGCCGTGACATCACGCTCGATCTGGCGGCCGGCGACAATGACGTGTTGCTGCTCTGCGAGGACCTTGCGGAGCGCGACATCATCTGGTTCTTCGAGCTTGAGGTCATCGATCCCGTACCGCTGACCGTCGTGCTGCCGGTCCCTCTCGACCGGGAAGAGACGAAACGTCTGGCCGCGCTGGTGCGTGACGTGCACCCTGCCCGCGACGTGTTTTCCGGCAGCGCGCTCAAGCTTGGCTTCGGCGCAGCGCCCGCGCACGACCTGCCGGTGCACATCGCGGTCAAAAGCCATGGCCATGAGCGCGCCGCACTTGCTGAAGTCGATACCGTGCTGAAGGCCGGGCAGTCCTCGTTGACGATCCCGGAGACGCTTGGCATTGCCGACGGGTATCACGGCGTCAGGATCACCCTCGGATCGGGCTCCGGCACTGTCACCCGCGTCATCGATGCCGCCTTCATGCGTGATATCGCGCCGGAAGCATCCACTAGCGACATCAACGAGCGGAAGAAGGCGGCGCTTTCCTTCAGCGCCCGTTTCGGCGCCTGGCGCATCGGCCGCGCGCTCGCCATGGTCGCCACCGGCAGCGATGACATCGAGACGATCAGCGGCATCGTCGATGCGACGCTACATTCCATCGACCGGCGCGAAGATTGCTCGGATTTCATCATGATCCCGCTGCTCTGGCTGGTACGCGCCCATAGTGACCGGCTGCCGGCGGACATGCGGGCACGCATCGATGCCTCTATCCTCGGTTATCGCTACTGGGTGGACGAGCCCGGCAATGACGTCATGTGGTTCTGGAGCGAGAACCATGTTCTCTGCTTCCATACCAGCCAGCTGCTGGCCGGCGACTACCTGCCGGATGCCGTCTTCACCGCCTCTGGCCGCACCGGGCGCGAGCAGACGGCGCTGGCGGCTGAGCGGCTGGAGCGCTGGTTCGACAGCGTCGAGGCGCACGGGCTGGCCGAATGGAATTCGGCCGCCTACTATCCGGTCGATTTCATCGGCCTTCTCGCCATCGAACATTGGGCAGGGTCGGAACTTGCCGCACGCGCCCGCCACCAGCTCGATCTCATTTTCGAAATGATCGCGCTGCATACACTCGGCGGCGTTCCCTCCGGTTCGCAAGGGCGGGCTTATGACAAAGAGCTGCGCGCCGGGCCGCTGACGGAACTGGCGCCCTTTGCTGAGGTCGCCTTCGGTCAGGGCTGGCTGAACAACGGCGTCGCCTCGCTGCCGATGTTCTGCTGCGGTGATTACCTGCCGCCCGCGCATCTTGCCGCCCTCTCCCAGCTGGAAAGCGGCCGCATGGTCGAGGCGCGGTATGCACAGGGGCTGGAGCCCGGCAAGCTCGTGCTGTTCAAGAATGAGGCTGCCCAGCTTTCCACCGTGGTCGATCACAAGACCGGCCGCAAGGGTCACCAGCAGCACGTCATGGACATCAAACTTGCCGGCCACCCGATGGCACGGCTTTGGGTCAATCACCCCGGTGAGGACGATCCGTGGGGCACCCAGCGCCCTTCCTATTGGGCGGGAAGCGGCATCCTTCCGCGCGTGGCGCAGCACCGCGATCTGGCGATGCTGATCTTCGACACGGACGATCACCGCAACGACTGGACCCACGCCTATCTCGGCCGCGACGGGCTGGACGAGGTGCTGATGGAAGGCAACTGGCTCATCACCCGTGCCGGCCGCGGCTTTGCCGCCCTTTACGCGACCAACGGACTTCAACCCATCACCTCTGGCGCCACTGCCAATCGCGAGATCAGATCGCCCGGCCGCCGCGCCGGCTGGATCGGCGTCATCGGCTGCGGCGATGGGCAGGCCTTCGCCCGTTTCCGCGAGAAAATTCTCGCCTCACAGGTCACCTTCGATGCCGAAAGCCGGCTGCTCTCGGTCACGCCGCCCGGCGGACCGGACCTCACCCTAACCTGGGACGGCGCCTTCAGCATCGGCGGTCAGGCCATGGCCTTCGACCATGACCAGCCGCAACCACAAATCACCTTCGACAGCGCCGATCCCGCCTCGGGCGGCGCGGCACGACCCTTCTACTCCTAAGCGGAATTGACAGATGAACCAGCCAAGCATGGAAAAAGACACTCTCAGGACGACGATCGACAATGTCGCCGCCGCCTTCAGCCGCCTCAAGGGCATCCAGGAAGGTCTGGTCAGCGGCAGTTCCGACGGCAAGATCCAGTTCGATGAATGGGACTGGGAAGTGGGTGTCGGCCTTTATGGCTTCCTGCGCCGGGCGCTTGCCGCCAACGACCAGAAGGCATTGGACGACCTTGTCACATGGTACGGCTGGCAGATCGACCGCGGCCTGCCGCCGCGCCAGATCAACAGCTCGGCGCCGATGCTGCCGCTCGTTATCCTCACCGAACATGTCGACCGGCCGGATTTCCGGGCACTGGTGGAAGACTGGGCCGACTGGCTGGTGCACAAATTGCCGAAAACCGAGGATGGCGGCTTCCAGCATGTCGTCAAGGAGCGGCTGAATGAGGGCGAGCTCTGGGACGACACGCTGTTCATGGCCTGTCTGTTCCTCGCCCGCGCCGGCGTG
Organism: Pseudomonadota bacterium; assembly: GCA_023444445.1. GTDB lineage: Bacteria > Pseudomonadota > Alphaproteobacteria > Rhizobiales > Rhizobiaceae > Agrobacterium. The sequence continues at coordinate 32,675 of JAEXMK010000160.1, forward strand.
GTCTGCAAACGCCAGGACTGGATCGATGAGGCCGTCTACCAGTTCATGATCCATGCGCGTTATCTTTCGGACCCCGTCACCGGGCTCTGGTATCACGGCTGGACCTTCAACGGCCGCCACAATTTCGCGGATGCCTTCTGGGCGCGCGGCAATTCCTGGATCACCGTCGCCATCCCCGAACTCTTCGAGCTGGTGCCGACACTTGCCGGAAAGGACAAACGTTTCCTCGCCAACGTTCTTTCAAGCCAGGTGCGTTCGCTGAGAAAATATCAGCGTGAAGACGGCATGTTCCACACGCTGCTCGATGATCCGACCTCGCCGGTGGAAACGTCGGCAACGGCCGGTATCGCCTACGGCATTCTGCGCGGCATCGAAGCCGGCATTCTCGGCGAAGAGAACCGCCCGCATGCGGAACGCGCGCTGAAGGCGGTGCTCGGCAATATCGACGATGAAGGCGTCGTTCACGGCGTTTCCGACGGCACGCCGATGGGCCACGATCTCGATTTCTACCGCCGCATTCCCAATCTGCCCACGCCCTACGGGCAGGCGCTGACGATGCTGCTTCTGATCGACGTTTTCTTGAAAAGGCCAAAGGCATCGTGAGCACCATGAACATCAATCAGGACATTACAGTTGCAGCCGGTGGTCTCGATGCCACGGCGGCCATCCAGCAGGCTATCGATACCGTGTCAGCCGCAGGCGGCGGGCGTGTATCGCTCGCCGCCGGGCGCCATGTCAGCGCCGGCCTTCATCTCAAAAGTGGCGTGGAACTGCACCTTGCCGAAGATGCGGTGCTTGCCCCCGTTTCCGATTATGACGCTTACGCGCAGACCCGCGTTTCAGTGATTGCCGAAGATTCCGATCGCGGCATGATCATCGCAAGGAGCGCGCGTGACATCGCCGTCACCGGTCCCGGTCGCATCGAGGCCGGCGGTGAAAATTTCATCATCGGCGACGACAAGGCCATGGGAACCTATATCCCGGCGAAAAAGCGCCCGCGCGTGATGGTGCTGGAAGCCTGCCGCAATGTGCGCCTCGAAAACCTCTCCGTCAGCGGCTCACCCATGTGGACGCTGCACATGGTCGATTGCGAGGATCTCCATTTTCGCAATCTGCGCATCGAAAACGACCGCCGCCTGCCGAATACGGACGGCATCGTGCTGGATGCCTGCCGGCGCGCCTTGATCGAGGACTGCTTTATCTCCACCGCCGATGACGGCATCTGCCTGAAGACCAGCGCCGGGCCGGATGGCAAGGCCGTCGGGGTCTGCGCCGATATCACGGTGCGCCGCTGCATCGTTTCCAGCATGAGCTGCGCGCTGAAACTCGGCACGGAATCCTTCGGCGATTTCACCAATGTGGTGTTCGAGGATTGCAAGGTCGTGCAGTCCAACCGCGGCATGGGTCTTTTCTCCCGCGATGGCGGTGCCATGCGTAACATCCGCTTCTCGAGGATCGAGGCCGAGTGCCACGAAACGCCGGGCGGTTTCTGGGGCTCCGGCGAAGCGGTGACCGTCACCGTCGTCGACCGCCGCCCCGAACGGCAGGCCGGCCGGGTGGAAAACCTCGTCGTGGAAGATCTGGGCGGCTCGATGGAAGGGGCGATAAACCTCGTCTCCACCTCGAAGGCCGGCATTCACAATGTCAGGCTGGAGCGCATCACGCTTTCGCAGCAACCCGGCAAACTCGGCACCGGCCTGCAATATGACCTGCGCCCCACCAATGCCGACATAGCACCAAGCGCCGATGCGGCTGGCCGCGCCAATGCCTGGACGCAGGATGCTGAGGGCCGGATCGTCGGCATGGAAGATTATCCGGGCGGCATGCCCGCGATCTACCTTGAAGGCGTTCAAGGATTTTCGGCTGATAATGTCGCCATCAAGAGAGCAATGCCCTTGCCCGAGGGCTGGAACAGCCAGGAGATCGTCGCGACGGCGGGCTCGGATGAAGGGAGCAGGTGATGGGAAGTCTGAAACTCGAAAACCTCAACAAGGCGTTCGGCGCCGTTCATGTCCTGCATAACATCGATCTCCAGATCGAAAACGGCGAATTCGTCGTTTTCGTCGGCCCCTCGGGCTGCGGAAAATCGACGCTGCTGCGCATTATCGCCGGTCTCGAGGATGTCACCTCGGGCAGCATCGCCATCGGCAACCGCGATGTCAGCGCGCTGTCGCCGGCAGAGCGCAAGATCGCCATGGTCTTCCAGTCCTATGCGCTTTATCCGCATATGAGCGTGCGCAAGAACCTTGCCTTCGGCCTGGAAAACCTGCGCTTCAAACGGACGGAAATCGAAAATCGCATCAACGAGGCGGCGCGCATGCTCGCCATCGAGCCCTATCTCGACCGCAAGCCGAAACAGCTTTCCGGCGGCCAGCGCCAGCGTGTCGCCATCGGCCGCGCCATCGTGCGCGAGCCTGATATCTTCCTGTTCGACGAGCCGCTATCGAACCTCGATGCGGCGCTGCGCGTGCAGACCCGCGCCGAAATCACCCGCCTGCACCGCGATATCAAGACGACGATGATCTATGTCACCCACGATCAGGTGGAAGCCATGACCATGGCCGACAAGATCGTGGTGCTGCGCGCCGGGCGCATCGAGCAGGTGGGCAGCCCGCTCGAGCTATTCGACAATCCGCGCAACCTCTTCGTGGCCGGTTTCCTCGGCTCGCCGCGCATGAACATGCTGAAAGGCACCATCACCAAAGGTGAGGATGGCAGCATTGCCATCGATGCCGGCTACGGCGTCGCGCTCCCCTGCCTCGTTGATCCGGCAGCGGTCACCTCCGGACAGGCGGTTCTCGCGGGCATACGACCCTCGCATTTCGCGATCGCGGATGCCGGACTGCCCTTCGAGGTGCAATATCACGAAAGCCTCGGCACCGAGACCTATCTCTACGGCAATATCAAGGGCGAGAAGGAGCAGATCATCGTGCATCAGGCGGGGCATTTCGCACCCGCTTCCGGCTCGGTGCTGAAGATCATGCCGGCACGGGAAAAGGTGCATGTCTTCGATCCCGCCACCGAACTGGCGCTGCCGCGCCTTGCGAGCGAAGGGAGAGGTTAGCATGGCCAATCCGAAGCTTGCGAGACTGTCCGACCGCGCGCTCGATGCCGTGATGGCGATTGCCGAAGTGCCGCTCAACTTCATCGAGCGGCTGATCGGCAAAAGGCGCATGCCCTATATCTTCCTGATGCCGAACCTCGTTCTTTTCGGCATCTTCACCTTCC
>JAEXMK010000187.1 GCA_023444445.1 Pseudomonadota bacterium
CAGGGATAGCCTGGAAAATAGCTCGCTTCTTCTGGCCGACAAGGACAACCCTGCCTCCGGCGATCTCGGCCTTCTGATAAAGGCGCGGGATGACAGGGACAGGCTGATCGCGGCACTTTATGAAAACGCCCGTTACGGCGGCATCGTCAATGTCACAGTGGCCGGGAAAAACGTTGACGACCTGCCTCCCAACCCGGTTTTCGATCACAGCGCGCCCGTACCCGTAGTCATATCAGTGACGCCGGGCCCGAAATTCACGCTCGGCAACGTACGCCTTGAGGGTGATGTAACGGGCCGAAATCTTGAGGAATACGGCCTGATCAACGGCGGCGATGCCGGATCGCTGGCAATCATCCGCGCCGGCAACAAGTTGATCGATGATCTGAAGGCGGAAGGCCGGCCGCTCGCGAAACTGACGAAACGCGAGGCCGTCGCAAACCATGCGACGAATACCGTCGACATTACGATGGCGGCCGAAGGTGGCCCCGTTGCGCCGCTCGGTGCAGTCACCGTCACCGGTGAAAAAACCGTCGATGGCGACTTCATCCGCCGTTATTCGCGCCTCAATGGCGGCGAGCCATATTCGCCGGAAAAGCTGCGCAAGGCCGCCGACCGCCTGCGCCAGCTCGGCGTCTTTTCCAGCCTGACGATCAAGGAAGCTGGAACGCTTGCCCGCGACGGCTCCATCCCGCTCACCATCGAAGTGTCCGAAGGCAAGCACCGTTATTTCGGTGTCGGCGCGCAATATTCCACCACGGAAGGCATCGGCCTCCAGGGGTATTGGGGCCACAGGAACCTCTTCGGACAGGCGGAATCGCTACGTATCGAAGGCTCGGTCTCGCGCATCGCCGAGGCATCGAGCATCGACGGCATGGATTATTCGGCGGGCATCACTTTCACCAAGCCCGGCATGTTCAATCCGCGCACCACATTCAAGACCAGCGTGATTGCCAAGACCGAGCATCCCGATACCTATGAAGCCAAGACGCTGACGGGCACGGCCGGTTTCGCCTATGAGCTGAACGACACCGATACGGCTGCGGCCGGCCTCGAGGTGCAATGGGCCAACACCGACGACGCTTTCGGCAAGAACGAATATCTGACCACATCGATACCGCTTGAATTCGTTCGCGATACACGCGACGACAAGCTGAATCCCACCGAAGGTTTTCGGGCATCTCTTGCCGCCAAGCCGAGCTATGAGGCGCTGAACGGTACGTTCTTCTCCTCCTTCGAGGGCTCCATCACCGGTTACAAGGGGCTTGGTGCAGAAGACAGGCTTATCATGGCCGGAAAGCTCTCTGGTGGCGTTCTGGTGGGTGGCAGCGATCTGCAGGACATTCCAACCACACGGCGCTTTTACGCCGGTGGCGGCGGATCGGTGCGCGGCTACAGCTACCAGGAAATTTCGCCCTATAATGCAGCGGGTGACGCGACCGGCGGTCGCTCCTATGTGGTCGGCTCCGTTGAGGCCCGCATCAAGGTCACCGATACGATCGGCATCGTGCCCTTCATCGATGCCGGTGTGGTTTCGGATGAGGTCACTCCCGATTTTTCCGATATCCGGGCTGGTGCCGGTATCGGTCTGCGTTACGCGACGCCCTTCGGGCCTCTGCGTCTCGATGTCGCCATGCCGCTTGAAAAATACGACGGCGGCAACAATTTCGGCATTTATGCTGGCATCGGCCAGTCTTTTTAAACGCCGCAGTCGAACACCCTTGCAACAGAGTGTAGTTTACCCTTGATGAAAACGTTGATTCGATTGCTGAGATGGCTGGGTTACGCTGCACTGTTCTGCGTGGTGCTGGTGTTGCTTGCAGCGCTGTTTGTCGGTTTTACGCCGATGGGCGCCCGGATTGCGGCAAAGCAGATTGCATCACTCGTATCGACACCCGATCAGACGATCGAGATTTCTCCTCCGGCGGGCCTTCTGACCGGCCGGCTGCGGCTTGATAATGTCACCCTTTCCGACCGGCAGGGCCCTTATGCCCGCGTGAACCAGATCGCCGTCGACTGGTCGCCGCTGTCGCTGCTTGCCGGCACCTTCCATGCCGATCGTGTCTCGGCTGCATCGGTCGATGTCGAGCGCCAACCAATGCCCGCTCAGCAGACGACCGGCAAAAGCTCCGGCAATTCTTCGCTTCCTGTTGAAATCGTCATCGATAATTTCAACTTTCCGAACATCGGCCTTGGGCAATCACTTCTCGGCCGCCCCTTCGATCTGACGGTGGAAGGCAACCTCAAGGCCGCCCAGGACGACATGCGGCTTTCACTGACCGCTCACAGGCGCAATGCCGTGGATGCGGAGATCAATGCCGACGTTGCTTTCCTGCCGAATGAGAACGTGCTGAAGCTGAAAGCGGAGATGAAGGAACCCGAAGGCGGCCTGCTCGCTACGCTGCTTTCGCTTCCTGGCACGCCTGCGGTGGCGATAGACCTCAATGGCGAAGGCCCGCTTTCCAACTGGACGGGCACGCTGCGCGGCAATGTCGCCGGCAATGCGGTGGTCAACGTCACCGGTCGTCATCTCCTTGGTGACGACGGAACGCGCCGTATCGAGATTGCGGGCGGCGGTAAGCCCGATCTGCTGCTTCCACCTGCCTTCCGCCAGCTTTTTGCCGGTGAGACGAAGCTTGATGCGAATGCCACACTCTCCCCGCAGGGCCGCATCGAAATCGGCAGCAGTACGCTTGAGACCGGCACACTGCTGCTGACGGCATCGGGCACCGTCGATCCGAACGGCCAGAACGATCTTGCCGCTAATCTCATCGGCACCGCCGGCCCCGTGGATTTCCGCTGGCCGCTCGGCAATGGTGAAATCCAGGCCCTCATCAACGGCCTTGATCTTTCCCTGAAGGGTGGCGCAGACGCCGCTCACCTCAACACCACCGTTTCCCTGCGCAGCCTTGCGCTACCACAGGGCCGGCTTGGCGATGTCAAACTGACCGCGGAGAGCACCGATCTCAATATCGCCAACCGCAGCGGCACGATCGCCACCGTCCTGTCGGTGGCGCAATCATCCTTTGTCAGTCCCGATATCGACCGGCTGGTACGTGCACCTCTCACCATCAAGGCACCGCTCAGCCTCACCTCGTCCGCCATCGGTTTTAACGGAGCGACGCTGGAAAGTGCGAGTGTCGGCGGCACACTGAACGGCAATTTCGATCTCGCCGACAACCACCTGACCTCAAGCGTTCAACTCTTTGCGCTGCCCGCCACGCTTCCGCCCTCGCTCGCGGAAAAATTCGACACGACCATCGCCCTCCAGGGGGATATCGACCTGATCATCGGCGGACGCACCAGCGTCGAGAACCTCGTCATCAAGTCCGGTACGATCGAGGCGGCAGGGAATGTCAGCCTCGAAAATGAGGAACTGAAAGCCGATCTGACAGGTAAGTTCCCCGCGCTCGAAAAGCTGACGCCGCAGGCGAAGGGCCTCGCCGATTTTGCGATCGAGGCCAGCGGCGCGCTTGCCGCACCCGATTTTAACGTGACCCTGAGTTCTGAAAGTGCCGTCCTTGCCGGGCGAAAACTCGAAGCACTGAAGGTCAATGCCGCCGGCAAGGCCGACCCGGCCGCACCGCAGGCAAAGCTGACGGCCAGCGGCAGCCTCGACCGGCAGAAGATCGACGCCAACGCCAATGTGGTGCAGACCGAAAATGGCACGGCAATACCCGAACTTCATATTGCGGTGGGTCGCAACATCTTGGACGGGAAGCTGCAATTTTCGCAGCAGTTCCTGCCGACGGGCAATCTCTCCTTCGATTTCCCCGATCTCGCCCTGTTGGCCGCACTCGCCGCCCAGCAGGCGGATGGCGATATTGCCGGCGATATCGCGCTGAGCAATGCCAATGGCAAGATCGCAGCAACGATAAAGGCAAATGGCGGCAGCATCCGCCAAGGCGCGACGACGATTTCAAAGCTGGCCGCCGATATTTCCATCGATGACCTTCAGGCGCTCGCCATCAATGGCAAGGTCAGCGCCGACAGCGTTAATACCGGAACGGCTGCGATTTTAGGCCTGAATGCCACCATCGGACATTCCGGCACGATGACCGCGTTCGATGTCACGGGCCGTTATGACAATGCGCCGCTGGTGGTGAAAGGCAGCGCGGATACTGGCGGATCACCGATGACGGTGCGGGTCGACGCCTTTTCGGCAGCACCCAGGGGAATTCCGGTGCGGCTTGAAAAACCAAGCACCATCGCCGTCCAGAACGGCACGGCTCGAATCACCGATCTGACCATCATCACTGGAGATGGGCGTGTGGTGGTCAACGGTACCGCCGGCTCGACCCTCGATATCAAGGCTGATATCCGCTCGCTTCCCGCGAACCTGGCAAACGCCTTTGCTGCGGGGCTGGATGCAGCAGGCAGCATATCCGGCACGGTCAGCGCCAAGGGTGCGGCATCCGACCCCTCGGTTGATTATGACTTGAACTGGGCCAATGCCGAGGTCGCGCAGACCCGCGCCGCGGGGCTCGCGGCACTCGGCATCAAGGCGAGCGGCCGGTTTGCCGGCGGCAGCCTGCAGATCGACACCAACGTGAGCGGTCAGGGCGGCATGTCCCTTTCCGGCGGCGGCTCGCTTGGCATCGCCGGCAATCGCCCGCTTTCCATGGCTTTTTCCGGTCGGCTGCCTTTCACCGCCGTTGCCGCGCAAACCGCAGCACAGGGCCTGGATGTGGACGGTACTGCCACCATCGACGTCAAGATCTCCGGCACCGCTTCCGCACCTGTCGTGACCGGCAGCATCACCACCGATGGCACACGCCTGACAGATGTGCGCCGGAACCTGACGATCAATGGCCTGGGCGCAACCGTCACCTTCGATCGCGACCGTGCCGTCATTTCCAGATTGACGGGTAAGCTCGCCGGTGGCGGAACGATCTCGGGCACCGGCAACATCGGCATAACCGGCGGCTCTGGTTTTCCCGCCGATATTTTGATCACGCTCGATCGCGCCGGTTATAATGACGGCACGCTGGTGACGACGGTGGTGAGCGGCACGCTGACTCTGAAAGGGCCGCTGCTGAATTCGCCCATACTCGGTGGCAACCTCACTCTCGACAGAAGCGCCATCACCATTCCTGAGAAACTTCCGGCCTCGCTGACGGAGATCGATGTCAAGCACAAGAACGCGCCGCCAAGAGTGCGCGCTCAGGCCAAGGCACTCGGAGCAGACCAGGGCGGAAGCGGCAGTTCCTCCACCATCAATCTCGATCTCAAGGTAAACGCGCCGAGCGGCATCTTCGTGCGCGGCCGAGGCATTGATGCCGAACTGACCGGCAATCTGACCATCCGCGGCACCGCCGCCGCTCCCGTCATCTCGGGCGGCTTTGAAATGCGCCGTGGCCGGCTGGAAATCCTCACTCGCCGGCTGGATTTCACAACGGGCAATATCACCTTCGGTGGCGGCCTTGTCCCGGTTCTCGATATGAAGGCGGACTCGACGGTCGGTTCGACCACCGTCACCGTATCTGTTTCCGGCAACGCCAACGACCCGACCTTTGCCTTCTCGTCTGCCCCTGCCCTGCCGCAGGACGAGGTGATGGCACAGCTGATTTTCGGACAGTCCATGTCGAAACTCTCTGCCCTGCAGATCGCGCGGCTTGCCGATGCCGCCGCTCAGCTGGCCGGTGGACGCTCCACCTCGCTATTCGACAAGCTTAGAAGCAATCTCGGCGTTGACGATCTCGATATTTCCACGGATTCCGAGGGACAGGCCCGTGTTTCCGCCGGTAAGTATCTCAATGAAAGAACCTATCTCGAGCTTCAGCAAAGCGGTGATTCCGGCGCAAAAGCGATCATCAACCTCGATGTCGGGCGCGGCGTGAAGCTGCGCGGCGAAGCAGGCGGCAATGGCGAAGGCGCGGCCGGGATATTTTACGAGAAGGAATATTGAGACGGCTTCGCATTTAGGTTTGCGAAACCATCTCGTGGTACGACTCTTCCATTGAAGACGGAAATAGTATTTCCGGCTGTTCAGGCACCAGGCAGAACGCCAAACCCGCATATGCAAGTGTCGGTGCACTTGCGCCGGCCTCCACAGCGAGCATTGGGAAGAATTCTGATGGCAATGATTAACTCTACCAATTTTGGCGGTGAGACGCTCGAAATCATCGCATTCCGCCTGCATGATCAGGAGTTCTGCGTGAAGACGACGACCATTCGCGAAATTCGCGGCTGGGCGCCTTCCACGCCCATTCCCCACGCACCGAAAGATGTCATCGGTGTCATGAACCTGCGCGGCTCGGTCATTCCGATCATCGATCTGGCCCACAAGCTCGGCATGAAGAGCACCGTCGCCAATGAACGAAGCGCCATCGTGGTGGCGGAAGTGCACAACATGGTTATCGGCATGCTTGTCGACCGCGTTTCCGATATCCTCACGATCCCGGCAAACCAGGTGCAGCCCGTTCCGGAAATCTCCGCCTCTTTCGACAAGTCCTATTCCGAAGGCATCATCGCCAACGAACACGGTATGATCTGCTTCCTGAACCTCGCTAAGATGTTCAAGGGAACCGAAGCCGAAGACCTTGCAGCCTGATCAGGTGATTACAGTCTGAAGCAAGTGTTTCACAGCTGTCATCGACAACAGAACCAGACCGCCGGACCCTCCGGCGGTTTTTTTATTTTGTCGTTCGCCTCACAACTTAAATAAGAACATTTTAATATTATTGATGTCTAATATTAAAAGCCGCCGAACAGTACCTCACCCGCATCTTATCCGCCCGGGTCCGATAGCTGACGAAGGCCACAAAAGTCGCAAGTGCCTACCTTGCCGCCCGTGGCGGCAAAACCTGTCTGTTGTTCAACATGATACGGCGTGGACCACACCTTGGGTGCTGCGAGCCGCTCCGTCGACCGATATTTGGGGGACGTTAATGCTGGGGTTAGGGAAAAGCGCAGATAACCGAAATATGCTCGATGCGATATCCAGATCGCAGGCGGTGATAGAATTCGATCTCAAGGGTAATATTCTCACCGCAAACCGGAATTTCTGCATGGCGCTGGGTTATGATCTCGCGGAGATCGTTGGCAAGCACCATCGCATGTTCTGCGACAGGGAGATTGTCGCATCGCACGCCTATCAGGAATTCTGGGAATCCCTTGCGCGCGGTGAGTTTCAGGCGAGCGAGTATCGCCGTATTCGCAAGGATGGATCAGCCATCTGGATAGAAGCCTCCTATAACCCTGTCTTCCGTTCGGGCAAGCCCTACAAAGTCGTCAAGATCGCGACCGACATCACCGCCAAGAGGATCAAGGCCATAGAAGACGCTGGCAAGCTCGAAGCGCTATCCCGCTCTCAGGCGACCATCGAGTTTTTCCCTGACGGTACGATCATCACCGCCAACCCGAATTTCTGTGCAACGGTGAACTACGATCTGAAGGAGATCGAGGGCAAGCACCATCGCATGTTCTGCGATCCGGCCTATACGGCATCCCCCACTTACGCCAATTTCTGGCAGCGACTGGCATCGGGAGAATTCATTTCGGACGAATTTGTCCGCTATGGCAAGAACGGCAAGGAAATATGGATCCAGGCCGCCTACAACCCGGTCCTGGATGAGGCCGGAAAAGTCGTGAAAGTGGTAAAATTCGCCACCGACGTCACGCCGCGCATGAGTGCCATCACCGTGCTTGCCAACGCTCTGCGCGCACTCGCCGAGGGCGACCTTGTGCAGCGCCTCGACACCGGTTTCGTCCCCAGCATGGAGAAACTGCGAGCGGACTTCAATGAGGTCGTCGGCAAGCTGCAGGCCACCATGCAGACGATATCTCACAATGCCTCGACCATCGCCTCCGGCTCCGGCGAAATCCGCATCGCCGCCGATCAGCTTTCGCAACGAACGGAACAACAGGCGGCCTCGCTGGAGGAAACTGCCGCTGCACTGGAGGAAATTACCACCACCGTGACCGATGCCAGCCGTCGCGCCGGTGAGGCTGGCAAGCTGGTGCTGCGGACGAGGGAACATGCCGAACATTCCGGCGATGTCGTTCAGCAGGCAATTTCCGCCATGGATGCGATTTCGCGTTCTTCCGGCGAAATCACCAACATCATTGGCGTGATCGACGACATCGCCTTCCAGACCAACCTTCTGGCGCTCAACGCCGGGGTAGAGGCCGCCCGCGCCGGGGAAGCCGGCAAGGGTTTTGCCGTCGTGGCGCAGGAAGTACGCGAGCTGGCCCAACGCTCCGCCGTGGCAGCCAAGGAGATCAAGTCGCTGATCAACACCTCCCGCGAACAGGTCGCCAATGGCGTCGATCTTGTCGGCAGAACCGGTGAGGCCCTGCGGGATATTCAGTCGCAGATGGGTGAAATCGACGTCAATGTCTCGGCGATCGTCGAGGCATCGCGCGAACAGGCGAACGGGCTGAGGGAAATCAACCAGGCCGTCAACGTCATGGATCAGGCGACCCAGAAAAACGCCGCCATGGTGGAAGAAACCACTGCCGCCAGCCACGGTCTCGCCAGTGAGGCCGACAACCTCTATGAATTGCTGCGACAGTTCAGAATATCCGGCGAGGCCCGGCTATCACCCGCCCAGCCCATCGATAAGAAACCCGCCAGCATAACCCGGCTGCCGACACCTCAGCCGCGATATGCCACAGCAAGGGCGCACGGTAACATGGCGGCGGAATGGGCGGAGTTCTAGATCCGCATATGCCGAAGCCCCAGGCCGGGGTTACAGACTAATCCGGTCCGCACGAGTGAAGATTTCGAAGTCTTCACCCCGGACCAAAGCAACGAGTGTGATGCCCGCCTTATCGGCAGTTTCGATCGCAAGCGCCGTGGGGGCGGAGATCGCCGCGAGAACCGGGCAGCCGAGAATCGCCGTCTTCTGCACCATCTCCACCGACAGGCGGCTGGTAACGGCCACAATACCGGTCTGCGCGGAGAAGCCCGCATTCACGACCGCGCCAGCCAATTTATCCAGCGCATTGTGACGGCCGACATCTTCGCGTACCGCCAAAAGCCCCTCACGCGGACTATAAAACCCTGCGCCGTGAACGGCCCTTGTTTCACGATTGAGGGTTTGCCCATCGTTCAGCGCCTTCACAGCCGCAACCACATCATTGCCGTGGACCGACGATTTCACGCCGCTCAAATCCGGCATGACACGCACCGCCTGTTCTATCGACTCAATGCCGCAGAGACCGCAGCCCACCGGACCTGCCATATGCCGTCGTCTCGCCCGCAGGGCATCGGTCTCGGCATCCGTCAAATCCACCTGGACATCGTAACCCTGTCCCGCTTCAATCACTTCGATAGCCTGGATGTCTGAACGCATCGATATGATACCCTCGGTAAGGCTGAAGCCGACGGCAAAATCGACGAGATCGGCAGGGCTGGCCATCATCACGGCATGGGTGCTACCGCCATAAGAAAAAGCAACCGGGACTTCTTCCGGCACGGCACGCTCACCTGTGGCAAGTGCGCCCTCCCGCAATGCGGTTCTGGCAACCCTTCGATAACTTGCTTCCACCGACACGACGATCATTCCTCCATGACGGGAAACGTACCACCAGATCGGTCTGTGATGGATAAAGCGGCATTCCCTTCACTTCCACATCTAGCCTATCACCCACAAAATCGGAATCGATTTCGGCAGATGCAGCCAATTCCCCGTGATGAGCCTGGCAAGGCGACGACGCGACATTGCGCGAGCAAGGGAGCAGGAGAGCCAGCTAAAAACAAAAAAGCGACCGAAACGGCCGCTTTCTGCTTCTAGTTTTTTGTGGGCAGTCATTCTTTCGAACCCGCCCGGTGCTTTCAAGCAGCGACGAGAACCTCATGCAGGTTCGTCAGCTCATAGAGGTGCTTTTCAAGCTTGGTCAGATGTTCGTGGTGATGATTGCCTTCCTGGATTTCGGCCTTGGCCGCATCGATGCGCTTCTGAAGCGTATCGGGAGACATATCGTCAGCCGAAACAGCGGATTCCGCGAGAAGCGTGCAGCCGGTCGGCAGAATATCGGCAAAACCACCAAACACGACGTATTTGTGTGTTTCGCCAGAGGCAAATTTCACCGTCACAAGACCCGGCTTGATCGTGGTCATCGTCGGCGCGTGATTGGCCAGAACCGTCATTTCACCCAGCGTAGCCGGGATGACGACTTCCGTAACCGTTTCGGAAACGAGCAGACGCTCCGGGGAAACGAGATCGAATTTGAAACTGTCAGCCATGGCTATTCACTTCTTTTCAATTACGCGGGCGTCACGAATTATTCGTTACAACGCCGGCATCACCATTCGGGTTTTGCCGCCATTGCCAGCGAGGCGCGCGGTTAAACCACGCGCCCGCCAATTCATCATCAAGCAGCTTCGCCAGCCAGCTTCTTTGCCTTTTCGATGGCTTCTTCCATCGAACCGACCATGTAGAAGGCAGCTTCCGGCAGATTGTCATATTCGCCGTTGACGAGGCCCTTGAAGCCCTTGATCGTGTCTTCGAGAGCAACCAGCTTGCCCGGCGAACCGGTGAAGACTTCAGCAACGAAGAACGGCTGCGACAGGAAGCGCTCGATCTTGCGGGCGCGGGCAACCGTCAGCTTGTCTTCTTCCGACAGCTCGTCCATGCCGAGGATGGCGATGATGTCCTGAAGAGACTTGTAGCGCTGCAGGGTCGACTGAACCTTACGAGCCACTTCATAGTGCTCTTCGCCGACGATCATCGGGTCAAGCATACGTGAGGTGGAGTCGAGCGGGTCAACAGCCGGATAGATGCCCTTTTCAGCGATCGAACGAGACAGAACCGTCGTTGCGTCCAGGTGGGCGAACGAGGTGGCCGGAGCCGGGTCGGTCAAGTCGTCGGCGGGGACGTAAATAGCCTGAACCGAGGTGATAGAACCCTTGGTCGTGGTGGTGATGCGTTCCTGCATCTGACCCATGTCGGTTGCGAGCGTCGGCTGATAACCCACGGCCGAAGGAATACGACCGAGAAGAGCCGACACTTCCGAACCAGCCTGCGTGAAGCGGAAGATGTTGTCCACGAAGAACAGAACGTCCTGGCCTTCGTCGCGGAAGTTCTCAGCGATCGTCAGACCGGTCAGAGCGACGCGAGCGCGAGCGCCCGGCGGTTCGTTCATCTGGCCGTAAACCAGCGCAGCCTTGGAGCCTTCGCCACCACCGAGCTTGTTGACGTTCGATTCGATCATTTCGTGGTAGAGGTCGTTACCTTCACGGGTACGCTCACCAACGCCGGCGAATACCGAGTAACCGCCATGTGCCTTAGCAACGTTGTTGATCAGTTCCATGATGAGAACCGTCTTGCCAACGCCGGCGCCGCCGAACAGGCCGATCTTACCGCCCTTGGCGTAAGGAGCCAGAAGGTCGACGACCTTGATGCCGGTGACGAGGATCTGCGCTTCGGTCGACTGTTCGACGTAAGCAGGAGCGTCCTGGTGGATGGCGCGCTTGGAGGCGGTCACGATCGGACCAGCTTCGTCAACCGGCTCGCCGATGACGTTCATGATACGGCCGAGCGTTTCCGGACCAACCGGAACGGAGATCGGAGCGCCGGTGTTCGAAACGCTCTGACCGCGAACCAGACCTTCGGTCGAGTCCATGGCGATCGTGCGAACGACGTTTTCACCGAGGTGCTGCGCGACTTCCAGAACCAGACGGTTGCCGTTGTTCTCGGTTTCGAGCGCGTTCAGGATCGGAGGCAGTTCGCCTTCGAACGCCACGTCGACAACAGCGCCGATAACCTGGGTAACCTTGCCCGCGCCGTTCACCGCTGCGGTTTTCT
>JAEXMK010000219.1 GCA_023444445.1 Pseudomonadota bacterium
ATCCCTGTCATCAAACTGTAGCGTCACGGCTGTAGACGCCTCTCAATCGACTGAGAGGTGAACATATGACGAGTGCGGCACCCAAGACCGGCTTCAGCAAAAACACAAAACTGAAGTCCGCATTGCTCCAGCACAAGGCACTCTCCAAAAGCGGCCTGTCCGAGCGGTTCTTCGGCGTCCTCTTTTCCGGCCTCGTCTATCCGCAGATCTGGGAAGACCCCGAGATCGACATGGAAGCGATGGAGCTTGGCGAAGGCCACCGCATCGTCACCATCGGCTCAGGCGGCTGCAACATGCTGGCTTACCTCTCGCGCAATCCGGCCAGCATCGATGTTGTGGACCTCAACCCGCACCACATCGCACTGAACAAGCTGAAGCTCGCTGCCTTCCGTCATCTGCCCGCCCATCAGGATGTGGTGCGCCAATTCGGCCGCGCCGGCACCCGCAGCAACAGTGTCGGTTATGACCGTTTCATCGCCGAGCATCTGGATGCCACGACCAAGGCATACTGGTCGAAGCGGACCCTTTCCGGCCGCCGCCGCATTTCGGTGTTCGACAGGAACATTTATCGTACCGGCCTGCTCGGCCGCTTCATCGGCGCCGGCCACCTCATGGCCCGACTGCACGGCGTGAAGCTCACCGAAATGGCCAAGACCCGCACGCTGGACGAGCAGCGTCAGTTTTTTGACAGCAAGGTCGCACCGCTGTTCGACAAGCCCGTCGTGCGCTGGCTGACGAAGCGCAAAAGCTCGCTTTTCGGCCTCGGCATTCCGCCGCGCCAATATGACGAGCTGGCAAGCCTTTCCAGCGACGGTACGGTTGCCTCCGTGCTGAGGGAGAGGCTGGAAAAGCTCGCCTGCAACTTCCCGCTCCGCGACAATTATTTCGCCTGGCAGGCCTTCGCGCGCCGTTATCCCGAGCCGCATGAGGGTGCCCTGCCCGCCTATCTCAAGCCGGAATATTACGAGACGATCCGTAACAACACCGCTCGCGTCACCGTCCATCACGCCACCTATACCGAGCTTCTCTCCCGCAAGCCGGCAAGTGGTGTCGACCGCTATATCCTGCTCGACGCGCAGGACTGGATGACGGACGTTCAGCTCAACGAGTTGTGGTCTCAGATCAGCCGTACCGCAGCACCCGGCGCACGTGTCATCTTCCGCACGGCGGCGGAAAAGAGCGTCATCGAAGGCCGGCTTTCGCCTGACATCCGCAATCAGTGGATCTATCTCGAAGAGCGCTCCAACGAGCTCAACGCCATGGACCGCTCCGCCATCTACGGCGGTTTTCATATCTACCAGAGGGCTATGGCATGAAAACCGTCGGCGAAAATGTGGGCCTTGCAGACAGCGCACATGCAACCCTGATGGACCGGATGTATCGCCACCAGCGGCATATCTACGATATCACCCGTAAATATTATCTTCTCGGCCGTGACCGGACCATTTCCGGCCTCGATGTGCCGAAGGGTGGCACGCTGCTTGAAATCGGCTGCGGCACCGGCCGCAATCTGCTGCTCGCCAGCCGTCGGTTCCCGGATGCGAAGCTCTTCGGTCTCGATATCTCCGCCGAAATGCTGCTGACGGCATCCGAGAATTTTGCCGGCAAAGCCGAACGCCCCATTCTGCGTGTCGCCGATGCCACCGCCTTCCGTGCGTCGGAATTCGGCCATCCCAACGGTTTCGACCGTGTCATGATCCCCTATGCGCTGTCGATGATACCGGACTGGGAAAAGGCGATCGAACAGGCACTCATGGCGCTGAAACCTGGCGGCTCGCTGCATATCGTCGATTTCGGCCAGCAAGAGCAATTGCCGAAGTGGTTCCGCACCCTCCTGCAGGCCTGGCTCACCCGCTTTCACGTCACGCCCCGCGCTAATCTCCGTTACGTCCTCGCCAATATGGCCGGCCGTTTCGACGGCAATCTCGTCTTCGAGGAAATCGCCCGGGGTTATGCATGGCGGGCTGTCATCACGCTTCCAGTTGCCGAAGCACAGCGGCCGAAGGTTCGCCGCATATTGGCCGACGCCTGATTCCCGGCAAACTGCGAAACCGAGCCGATAGCATGTGGCATCGACTTCAAGGCGTCCTTCAGGCCGAAGCTCCGCACTAAAACCGCAAATCGCTTGAAATCCAGCGGCTTGCGAGGTGCAAAAAACACGCGCCCCCTTGCCATATCGATTTGTTTACCATGTTATGGGTAAATCGGGAGATACGGCGCGCCGTTTTGCGGCCGCGGGATGGGCAACAATAATCATCAGGGTTCCAATGCGGCTGCGTTTTTCGGCACTATTGTCGGCTTTGCTGTTGATCAGCGGCTGCACGTCCACCAGTTACGACCTGCTGGAAACCGCATCCGTTTCCAAGCCGAAATTCTCCGATACCGACCCGCAGGATTTCGGCGTCAACAACCCGCACCGCCATGAGGTACACGGCATCGACGTGTCCAAATGGAATGGCGATGTCGACTGGCAAACCGTTCGCAAGTCGGGTGTTTCCTTCGTCTTCATCAAGGCGACCGAAGGGTCGGACCGCATCGATCCGAAATTCGGCGACCATTGGCGCAGCGCGGCCTCGGCGAATATTCTGCATGCGCCTTACCACTTCTATTATTTCTGTTCGACGGCGGACGCTCAGGCCGACTGGTTCATCAGCAACGTGCCGAAAGAAGCCGTCACCCTGCCGCCGGTTCTCGACGTGGAGTGGAATCCCTCCTCCCCCACCTGCAAGACCCGCCCGGCCCCGGGTATCGTGCGCGCCGAAATGCAGCGCTTCCTCGACCGCCTCGAGGCCCATTATGGCAAGCGCCCGATCATCTATACCTCGGTCGATTTCCACCGTGACAATCTCGTCGGCCAATTCAAGGGCTACCATTTCTGGGTGCGTTCCGTTGCCGCCCATCCGGCCAAGATTTACGAAGACCGGAAATGGGCCTTTTGGCAATATACCGCAACCGGCGTCGTGCCCGGCGTAAACGGTCCCACAGACATCAATGTCTTCGCCGGAAGTGAGAAAAACTGGCGGAAATGGGTTGCCTCCGCCAAATAACACGGCCAAGAAGCAACACTTTCGAAAAATCGGCGTTGTTCTGCAACGTCAGATCGTTCGGTCCGTTTTTTTGTCGCAAACATATGGGTAAAGCGGGCCGACAACCTATCGAGGAAATTCCCCATGCCCACCTTCCGGTCGCGCAGCATCGTTTTTGCCGCCGCTTTGTCGCTTCTTTCCACTGGCTCCGCACTCGCGACGCCGCCCGTCGCCTCGCCTGACGATCCCAAGCAGGTTGCTTGCGGCGGTG
Organism: Pseudomonadota bacterium; assembly: GCA_023444445.1. GTDB lineage: Bacteria > Pseudomonadota > Alphaproteobacteria > Rhizobiales > Rhizobiaceae > Agrobacterium. Next base: position 3,298 of record JAEXMK010000219.1, read on the forward strand.
ATCTCGGCGCTTTCCTCGAGGGCGTGAAAGCAGATGCGCTCGCCAAGGGCATCCCAGCCGATGCCATCCAGAAGGCGCTTGCTGGCGCACAGATCGACCCGAAAGTGCTCTCGCGTGACCGCGCCCAGGGCGTCTTCCGCCAGACCTTCCTGGAATTCTCCCAGCGCACCGTCAGCCAAGCCCGCCTAGATATCGGCCGCAGGAAGCTGCAGGAGCTCTCCTCCACCTTCGCCCGCGCCGAAAATGAATATGGCGTGCCGGCCGGCGTCATCGCCGCCTTCTGGGCCATGGAAACCGATTTCGGCGCCGTCCAGGGTGATTTCAACACCCGCAACGCGCTGGTGACCCTGTCGCATGATTGCCGCCGCCCGGAACTCTTCCGCCCGCAGCTGCTGGCGCTGATCGAAATGGTCCAGCACGGCGATCTCGACCCCGCCACCAATACGGGCGCATGGGCCGGCGAAATCGGCCAGGTGCAGATGCTGCCCAAGGATATCATCGCTTTCGGTGTCGACGGTGATGGCGACGGTCATATCAACGTCAAGAGCAGCGCGCCCGACGCCATCCTGACCGCTGCGAAATTCATCCAGCATCTCGGTTTCAAGAAGGGCGAACCCTGGATTCAGGAAGTCTCATTGCCGGAAAATCTGCCTTGGGAAAAATCCGGCCTTGGTGGCCCGTTGACGGCTGGCGAATGGTTCGCGCTTGGCGTCACCCCGCGCGACGGCAACCGGAACTTTGCCGCCCTGCCCGCCGCGCTCATTATGCCGCAGGGTCGCAAGGGTCCGACCTTCCTGACCTACCCGAACTTCAACATCTATCTGGAATGGAACCAGTCGTTCATCTACACGACCTCGGCTGCCTATTTCGCCAACCGTCTGATGGGCGCGCCCGTCTACGAGAAGGGCAACCCGGATCCCGGCTTCGATGATGCGACCATGAAGCAGCTGCAGACCAAGCTCGAAGCGCGCGGACACGATGTCGGCAAGGTGGATGGCATTCTCGGTTCCGGCACCCGCGTCGCCATCCAGAAGGAACAGCAGCGCCTCGGACTGCCTGCGGATGGCTGGCCGACGGCTGCTCTTTTGCAGGCGCTTTAACACCTCTTAACGGCGCTCTCCGGCCCTTAATCTGTCGGCCGGAATCAAGGCAGAAATCGTTAATCTCGACCTGATGACTGGGGATAACACCCCGGTCATTTACTTTTTTTAAACTTATGAAGCACCGCGTGATAGATAAATAATCTTTTATTTTCAATATATTATAGAAAACGCTTTTTTACGGCGCGCCGAGCCGTGCTGCACCGCATCACAAAAACCGCTTTTCAACTGCCACAAAACGGTCATATTATCGAACCTGTCAACAACAGGAGGCACCCATGGGACTTACAAAATCTCTCAATGCCTTGGCAGTCGGTTTGGCGTTTTTGTTCGTAGCGATG
>JAEXMK010000220.1 GCA_023444445.1 Pseudomonadota bacterium
TCTTCTCTCCGCCGGGGAGAAGGTGGCGCGCAGCGCCGGATGAGGGGCGACGGTGGAGATATTCGGAGAGCTGGCCCCCTCATCTGCCCTTCGGGCATCTTCTCCCCGGCGGGGAGAAGAAGTAGGCGGCAACCCTGGAGATCAATTCCCCGGCGGCGCGAAGGATGGGTCGTCCAGCCGGGCGAAGATCACACCGCGGGCCTTGAGCGCCAGAAGGCCCTTCACCACGCCCTCGCCCGCCTCATGGGTGGGCTGGTTGATGTGGGAGATTATCACATCACCATTCTTTGCCGCAGCGATGTGTTTTGCCGTCATGGCCGCGCCCAGCAGCGAGCCGCCATCACCATTGACGGAATAACCGGCCACCCGCATGCCGAGGCGGTTGATGGTGGCCATGGAGGAATTCGTGTATTTGGCCGTCGCGCCACGGAACCATTGCGGCTGGAAACCGGTGGCGGCGACAATTGCCTGACGACCGCCTTCCACTTCCTGCACGACCGCAGCTTCCGATCCCGCAGCAGCGATGCCGTAAATCGAAACGGGCTTATCCACCGCCGGCACATGGTTTTCGCCGTGGTTTTCGATCTCGAAAAGATCAGGATGCGCCATGAGCACGGCGAGCGCCTCGCCATTGTGCTTCAGCCAACGGGAGGTGACGAAGATCGTCGCGGGGATACGCTCGCGCACGAGCGTATCGAGAATGCGGTGGTCGGTCTTGCCCATGCAGGCGTCCAGCGTCATCGCCACCCGCACCTTGCCGTCATGCTGCGGCGTCATTTTCAGCGACGGCTCGACAAGGCCGTTCGCCGCAAAGGCGGCGGAGGCGGTAGAGGCAAACAGGACAGCAATAATGAGGCGACGCAGCATTTTCATTTTCCGCAATGTGGCAGAGTGTACTCCCGTGGCAATCCGCCCGCAAAGCGCCCGAATTATGGCGCGGTTTCCAGCGCGGAAAGCGCCTCCAGCGCCTCTTCCACCCGCTGGCGTTCCGCGCTGGTAAGCGGCAGGATCGGCCGGGGCGGTTCGCTTACCGTCAGCGACAGGATATTGGCGGCGGCATAAACAACCCGGATGCTGCCAAATTCCTTGAACAGCGCCCAGAGCGGCAGGAAGGCCGCATCACGCCTTTTTGCCTCATCCGCATTGCCGGTCTCTGCCGCCCGCATCAATTGCAGCGCCGGAACCGGCAGCAGGCCGGCTACAACACTGTACCAGGTGTCACCGCCGGCGAGCGTCGCGTCAGTGCAGCCCCAGTCACCGCTATAGCCGATGGCGAAATCTTGCCCCAGCTTCGGGCGCAGCCGCGCAAGCTCGCCAGCATAATCGGAATCGGCGGGCAGCGGCATCTTGATGGCGCGGATATTCGGGATATAGGCGAGCCGCACCAGAAGTTCGTCGGTGAAGGTGAAGCGGGTGGTCGTCGGGTTATTATAGATGGCGAGCGGCAGAGCCGTTGCACCGGCCACGGCGGCGAAATGGTGATAGGCCTCTTCCTGCGTCAGCGGCGTGTAGGAGACCGGCGCGAGCAGCAGCGCATCCGCGCCGGCGGTCTCCGCATCCTTTGCCAGCGCCACGGCTTCATCGGTGCGCAACGCCCCGACGCCGGCCATCAGTGTGCGCCTGCCCTTGAGGATGGCGGCGGCCGCTTCGATGGCACGGCGCCTCTCCTCACGCGTGAGATACATATAGATGCCGGTACTGCCGAGAATGCCGACGGAATCGACCGTCGCCGCATCCAGCCGCGAAATGAGGGCGGAGAAAGCCTCAACATCGACCCGCCCGGCCTCGTCAGCCGGCGTGATCGGAAAAGCCGAAAGCCCCTTGAATCGTGTCGCCATGTCCGTCTCCCTCACTTTGATCGGCAAGCAGGGTTACAGAGCCGCTGGCGGAGCGGCAAGAAAAGCGGGACTAAACTTCCTGCGGACTCGCAAGATTTCGGCGGTCAGTCATAAAGATACAACTTCTTCCACTGCTCTTCGGGAATTTTATCGCCCACACGGTAGTCGAAGGACTGGATGCTGAGACTGTCGCTCTTGAGCTGGCACTTGTATTTGAGCCTGTACCATTCGCCCGCACTTCTGAAGGCCGCGCCCGGTGCCTTGATGGAATTCTTGCCGACTTCGGGATCACCATAGGTGTAGGCGATGACCTTGTCGGGTTTCATGCCCTTCTGCTCCGTCGCGATACGTTCCATCGCCTCGATATCGCAACGCTGTTCCAGACGCTCTTCGGGGGCGAGCGCATTCAGCTGGCGCATGACGCTCGCGTCGATCGCAAAAGCGGGGGTGAAGGCCTGCAAGCCAAGGAAAAAGGCAGAAAGGGCAGCGGGAAGAAGCTTTCGCATGGGGTCCTGTCAGTTTTTTCGTTTGTTCTTGACGATCAATTGCGTGCCGGAGGGCGGCGCGTATCATCGCTGATTTGCCGGATATTGCCAAAATGTGATCGAAAGCCGACGAAATTGTGCCGAGGCCTCATTTCCTCTGTGGAGATTTTGAAACTTGATCGGCCGCAGGCCGCACTCTACATCTTGGTGCCGCCCAGGAATTTTTACAGGAAAGCGAGTTTCCATTGCCGATTTTCAAGAACCTGCCCGCCGCTCCCACCGCCGAAAAACGGCCCGTTCAGGATACGCATCACGGCATTACCCGCACCGACGATTACGCATGGTTCCGGGCCGACAACTGGCAGGCCATGTTCAAGGACACCTCCATTCTCGACCCCGCCATCCGCGCCCATCTGGACGCGGAAAACGCTTATATGGAAGCGGCCATGGGTGACACCAAGGCGCTTCAGGAAAAGCTTTTCGAGGAGATGAAGGGCCGCATCAAGCAGGACGATTCCTCCGTACCCGTCAATGACGGGCCTTATGCTTACGGGACATTGTTCGTGACCGGCGGCGAGCAGCCGCATTATTTCCGCACCCCGCGCGGCGGCGGTGAGAAACAGGTGCTGTTGAATGGCGATAAAGAGGCCGAGGGCAAGGATTACTTCCGTCTGTCCGGCCTCGACCAGTCTTCCGATCACAGCCACGGCATCTGGGGTTACGACGACAAAGGGTCTGAATATTTCACCCTGCGCATCCGCAATCTCGAAAGCGGCGAGGACCTTGCCGATATCGTCGAAAACACCGGCGGCGGCGGCGCATGGGCGCCCGATGGCAAGAGCTTCTTTTACACGCTGCAGGATGAGAACCATCGCCCCTCCAAGGTTTTTCACCATATTATTGGTGAGCCGCAATCGGCTGACCGGCTGGTCTATGAGGAAAAGGATCCTGGCTTCTTCATGGGTGTCGGTGCGTCGGTTCTCGATGATTTCATCTTCATCGACATTCACGACCACGAGACCAGCGAATATCGCATTCTCTCCACGAAAGACCTGACCGCCGAACCGGCTATCGTAGCGGAACGCGAAGAGGGCATCGAATATTCGATGTGCGAAGGCGGCGACGTCTTCTACATCCTCACCAATGACGGCGATGCCAAGGATTTCCGCATTGTGGAAGCGCCGGTCACCGCACCCGGCAAGGAAAACTGGAAAGAAGTCGTGCCGCATGAGCCGGGCCGTCTCATTCTTTCCGTCGATGCCTATGCCCGCCATCTGATCTGGCTGGAGCGCCGTGACGGCCTGCCGCGCATCGTCATCCGTGACCGCCGCACGGGCGAGGAACATTGCATCGCCTTTGCCGAAGAGGCCTATTCGCTCGGCCTGCATGGCGCGGCCGAATATGACACCGACGTCATCCGTTTCTCCTATTCCTCGATGACAACGCCAAGCCAGCTGTTCGATTACGACATGGTGACGCGCGAGCGCACGCTTCTGAAGACGCAGGAAGTGCCCTCCGGCCACAACCCTGATGATTACATCACCCGCCGCATCATGGCCCCTGCGCATGATGGCGAGCTGGTGCCGGTCTCCCTGCTCTATCGCAAGGATGTAGCGCTTGACGGTTCCGCGCCCTGCCTGCTCTATGGCTACGGCGCTTACGGCATCACCATTCCCGCTTCATTCTCCACCACGACGCTCTCTCTGGCGGACCGCGGTTTCATCTATGCCATCGCCCATATTCGCGGCGGCAAGGACAAGGGTTTCGAATGGTACGAAACCGGCAAGATGGAGCACAAGCAGAACACCTTCAAAGACTTCATCGCCGCTGCGGATCATCTGGTGCAGGAAGGTTTCACCTCCTATGACCGCATCATTGCCGAAGGCGGTTCCGCCGGCGGCATGTTGATGGGCGCCGTCGCCAATATGGCGCCGGAGAAGTTCGCCGGCATCATCGCCGCGGTTCCCTTCGTGGATGTGCTGACGACCATGCTGGACGACACGCTGCCGCTCACCCCGCCGGAGTGGCCGGAATGGGGCAATCCGCTGGAATCGGCGGAAGAATATGGCTGGATCGCCGCCTACAGCCCCTATGATAATGTCGGCGCAAAAGCCTACCCGCCGATCCTTGCGCTATCCGGCCTCACCGATCCGCGCGTGACCTATTGGGAGCCGACCAAGTGGGTAGCGAAGCTGCGCGAGAAATCGACGGGGGAAGCCCCGATCCTGCTCAAGACCAACATGGCGGCAGGCCATGGCGGTAAATCCGGCCGCTTCCAGCGTCTGGAAGAAATCGCCTTCGAATATGCCTTCGCGCTGAAGGTGGCAGGAAAGGACACCGTCTAACAGGCTGATTTCAAAAATGGGCGGCGATCCAAATCGCCGCCCAGTCGTATTTTGGACGAAAATACCTGCAAAAATCTGCTATCTGAATATTTTTTCCACATTTTATCGCCCGAACATTTTATTTGAATGTAAACTTGGTATTCATAGAATTTATGTTCTTTTTTTCTATATTTCCAAATATATTTCTGATATTAACTTTAATTACCATGTATTATTCAACATCTAAAAATGTTCCGCAAATTTAACGCATGGCTGCTCTGCGCCATCTCGCGTTGCAATATCACTTTTTAGCCGTATTATCCCCGTCGTTGACATATTCATGCGCCTTCTCGCCGCAGTTTCCGCGGCAATTTCGCGGCTTGTTCTGCGGATATTCTCTCGCCGGATTTTCGGCATTTCCACGCGCCATGTCAGTTCGCCCTTGGCAATCCGGGCTTTGCAGTGCTCCCGCTTTGCCAATTGAAAACACTGCATCAGACTTGGAGGTCTCCTCATGAAGAAACTCCTGGCCTCGACCATTCTCGTAACGGGCTTTATCATCGCTGCCGGTGCAGCATCTTCCGCCAACGCCGCAGACAGCTGCGGCAGCATCACCATCGCTGAAATGAACTGGGCATCCGCCGGTGTCGCGGCTTACGTCGACAAGTTCATCATGGAAAACGGCTATGACTGCACGGTCAATGTCGTCAGCGGTGACACCACACCCACTTTCACCTCCATGAACGAAAAGGGCCAGCCAGATATGGCGCCGGAAATGTGGGTGAACACGCTGGGCACCCCCTATGAGGAAGCCGTTAAGAGCGGCAATCTCATTCAGGAAGTCAAAATCCTGAGCGATGGCGGTGTTGAGGGCTGGTGGATTCCGAAATATCTTGCCGACGAACATCCTGATATCAAGACCGTCGAGGATGCGTTGAAACATCCCGAACTGTTTCCCGCACCTGAAGACGCCAGCAAGGGCGCCGTGTTCGGCTGCCCGCCGGGCTGGGGCTGCCAGCCAACTACCGCCAACCTGTTCAAGGCCCGCAAGGCTGATGAAAAGGGCTTTGCATTGATCGATACGGGCTCCGCGGCCGGTCTGGATGGCTCAATTTCCAATGCCTATGAAAAGAAGCAAGGCTGGCTCGGCTATTATTGGGCGCCGACCGCCATTCTTGGCAAATACGATATGGTGAAGCTAGACGATGGCGTTCCGCTTGACCGGGCAGCTTACGATAATTGCATCGCCAAGCCCGATTGTGCCGACCCTAAGCCCAATGCCTATCCGGTCGCCGAGGTGTTCACGGTCGTGACCAAGGACTTCGCCGAAAAGGCCGGCCCTTCCATCGACTACATCCGCAAGCGGCAGTGGGATAACGACACCGTTGCCAAGGTTCTGGCATGGATGGACGAGAACCAGGGCACCAACGAAGATGGGGCCGAGTATTTCCTCGAGAACCATGAGGAACTCTGGACGAAGTGGGTTTCGCCCGAGGTGGCGGAGAAGATCAAGGCTTCGATGTGATGGGATAATGGAGCGGGAAAGTTTCGGTTTGTAACCGTGGCTTACCCCCCTCTGCCCTGCCGGGCATCTCCCCCACAAGGAGGGAGATCGGCTGGGCGCGCTAGCACCGCTTCATCCTGAACCATCGAGATGGGCGAGGCCCTGCCGCAGGTCGATCTCCCCCCTTGAGGGGGAGATGCCCGGCAGGACAGAGGGGGGTGCCCGCACGCACCAACCTCCGCCGCACCATCCCATAACCCAAAGGGAAAACAACAATAATGGCCCTCTGCACCTACCTGCCGGACCTGCTCTGCAAGTTCCCGGCAATCGACAATTCAACCATGCGCGTGGCACGCAAGACCATCGATGACGGCTTTCGCGATATCGTGCGCAATTACGGCGATGCGATCGATGTCGTCGTGCATCCGCTGCAACTCTTCCTCAATTCCTCCGAGCGTCTGTTCATCCAGACGCCATGGATCATCACCATGCTGGTCATTCTGGCCATCGTGCATCTGGCCGGGCGCAGCTTCAAGATAACAGGCGGCACCGCCATCTCGCTGCTGATGATCGGCGCCGTCGGCCTCTGGCGTGACGCCATGACGACGCTCTCCATCGTCGCCATCGCCACGCTGATCGCCATCGTCATCGGCCTGCCGCTCGGCATTCTGATGGGTCGTTCCGAACGCCTGCAACGCCTCATCAATCCCGTGCTCGACGTGATGCAGACCCTGCCAAGCTTCGTTTATCTCATCCCCGTGGTGGTGATTTTCGGCATCGGCAAGGTTCCGGGCCTGATCGCGGTGGTGATCTATGCCATTCCGCCCGTCATTCGCCTCACCAGCCTCGGCATCCGCCTGGTGGACCGCGAAGTGCTTGAGGCGGCAGACGCCTTCGGCTCCTCCAACGGGCAGAAGCTGTTCAATGTGCAGCTACCACTGGCGTTGCCGACCATCATGACCGGCATCAACCAGACCATCATGATGGCGCTCGCCATGGTCGTCGTCGCCTCCATGGTCGGTGTCGGTGGGCTTGGAAAGAATGTGCTGCAGGCCATCAACAACCAGTTCTTCACGGTGGGCTTCCTGAACGGTTTCGCTCTGGTCGCCATCGCCATCATGTTCGACAGGGCAAGCCAGGCTTTCGGCAAGCGCCTGCAGAAATACCGCGAGGTCTCCCATGGCTAAAAGCATTGAAATCAGGAATCTTTACAAGATCTTCGGCAGGCATCCCGAGAAATACCTCGAAGCGGTGCGTAAAGGCATGGACAAGGTCGAACTGAACGACAGGCACAACCACGTTCTTGGCCTCAACAACATCAACATCACCATGCCGGGCGGCAAGATCACCGTCGTCATGGGGCTGTCCGGCTCCGGCAAATCGACACTGATCCGCCACATCAACCGGCTGATAGACCCGACAGCCGGCGAGGTTCTCTATGACGGCGAGGACATTTGCGGCATGAGCACCTCGGCGCTCCGGAAATTCCGCCGCCACAAGACGGCGATGGTGTTCCAGAAATTCGGCCTTCTGCCACACCGCACCGTGCTCGAAAACAGCGTCTACGGCCTCGATATCCAGGGCGTGCCACGCAAGCAAAGCGAGGAAAAGGGCCGCTACTGGCTGGAGCGTGTCGGCCTTGCCGGTTACGAGGATTATTATCCGAACCAGCTTTCCGGCGGCATGCAGCAGCGTGTCGGTCTTGCCCGGGCGCTCGCCAATGACGCCGATATTCTCCTGATGGACGAGGCCTATTCGGCGCTCGATCCGCTGATCCGTGTGGATATGCAGACCATGCTGCTCGATCTGCAACAGGAGTTGAAGAAGACCGTGGTGTTCATCACCCATGATCTCGACGAGGCTTTGCGGCTCGGCGACCATATCGCCATTCTGAAAGACGGCGAAGTGGTGCAGCAGGGCGACGGCCAGAGCATCATCCTTTCGCCGGCCGATGGCTATGTCACCGACTTTGTGCGCGACGTCAATCGTGGCCGCGTGTTGCAGGCAAACACTGTCATGGGGCCGCTAGAAAGTCGCCCGGAAGGCATGCCCGTGCCGGAAACCGCAACGCTGGAAACCATTGCCCGCGACATGTCGGAAGCCAACGAGACTCAGGCCCATGTGGTGGACGAGGATGGCAAGCCTGTCGGCAGCATCGGGCTTGATACGCTGGTGGCTGCGATGGTGACGCCCGCGCCGCAGGAAGCGGCTGCGACGGTCGATGTTGTGGAAAAGGAGCCGGAGGCCGTGCGGCAAGCGGCGGCACCTGCGGAGAAGGAGACGGCGTGATCTGCCTGCTTACCCTCTAGCACCTCTGTCCCTCATCCTCGGGCTTGTCCCGAGGATCCAAACACGTCGAGATGACCAAGACGTCGCAGATCCTCGGGACAAGCCCGAAGATGACCTTGGCACATCTGGTGCGGTCCACCTTAAATCTGACCGCGCACGGTTCACTCACGTCCGGGGGGCTCATTCGCCAATCCACGGCCCGCCTCCGCCCCAAATGCAAAAACGAAGCACCACTTCGCCTGATGTCAACCCTTCCCCGTCGCTGCAGCGCAGCAAGCGCAAGTTTCGGACAAGTCGCCGCCGTTAACCATTCGTTAACTTTTGAACGCGGAATCACCGACATGCAGATCGAAAGCAATATTGGCGGATATAACTATCAGGGTCGCATCCGCGACATCGAAAAAGCTGGCAGTGCGCAAAGCGCGCCGGAAGAGCAGACCGTGAAGCGCGGCCCGGGCAACCCCACCGTTTCCAGCACCATTCTTTCCAAGTCGCTGGCCAATGTGCTGTGGGCTGTCGGTAATGGCAGCGCACCCGCCCGTCAGGATACGCCTGCGGCTTCCGCCGAAGACACGGCGGACGCGCAGGTCGAATGGGTGCGAAGCGCCTATTCGGAATATACCGAATAGGCGAGTCCGATCAGGCCCTTGCCGGGCTCACTTCCACCGTCACATGCGAGAGTTCATGTATGGCGGCAAGTTTCTGCTTATAAAATGCCGGCGCTTTCGGCGCCTGCGAATGGATCGCCACGATGGCCGCGTGGTGGCCGGGGCCTACCTGCCAGACATGCAGGTCGGTGATGCGGTCTTCTTCCGTTTCCACGGTTTCACGGATTTCCTGCGGCAGGTCGTCCGCCAGCGGCACCGCATCGACAAGCGTCGTTGCCGTGGAGCGAATGAGCCCCCATGACCAGCGGGCGATGACCAGACCGCCGACGATTCCCATCAGCGGGTCGAGAAAGTTCCAGCCGTTCCACTTTCCGAGCAGCAGCGCGACGATCGCAAGGACCGAGGTCAGCGCATCCGCCAGCACATGCAGATAGGCGGCGCGCAGATTATTGTCCCGCCCGCCTTTTGCACCATGCTCCGCATGCGAACCGTGATCGTGATGGGCATGTGAACCGTGGGCGTGGCCATGCCCGTGTCCATGCCCATGCCCATGATCGTGGTGATGTTCATCCTTCAACAGCAGGGCGCTGACGAGATTGACCGCAAGACCGATGACAGCGACGAGAATCGCCTGGTTGAAATCGATTTCGACGGGGCTGATGAGGCGCATGCCGCTTTCGACGGCAATCAGCAGCGCCACGACCGCAAGCACGACAGCGCTGGCAAAACCGGCGAGATCGCCGAACTTGCCGGTACCGAAGCTGAAGCGCGGATTGCGCGCCTCGCGCCTTGCATAGAGATAAGCGAGCGCCGAAATCAGCATCGCGCCCGCATGGGTGGACATATGCCATCCGTCCGCCGTCAGCGCCATGGAGCCGAACCAGTGTCCGGCGACGATCTCCGCCACCATCATGACGGTGGTCAATGCGATGACCATCCAGACGCGCCTTTCATTGCGCTCATGATTCTGGCCGAGATAAATATGGTGGTGCTCCGCCGTGGCGAAAGGTTCGTAAGTCGTCGTCATGTCGCTAATCCTCTCAACTCAACCCGTCTTTCAACTCTGCCGGCCTCTCTTCATTCCGCCGGCATGCACCGATTCACCGGATGTAGGTCTTCAGCACCTGGGCCAGCTCTTCCGCCGCCCGCGCCCGCTCATCTTCATTTTCAGCATGCACGACATGTTCGTGCAGATGCTCCTGCATCACCTCTCCCGTCAGGCCTGAAAGCGCGCCGCGCACCGAAGCGAGCAATTGCAGCACCTCGCCGCAGGGCTTGGCATCATCAAGCGCACGCTCCACCGCCTCCATCTGCCCTTTCAGGCGGCGGATGCGGGCAAGCAGCTTGTCCTTGTTGCGGATCGTATGGGACATGAGCACCTCATATACTATAGGGGGGTATAGTATATTGCTGTTATTTTTTGCGCAAGGCGAGCATGACGCAATCTTCGCGAATGTTTCGGACCTTAAAAATGGTCCATCAGAACTAGGGGACTCACAGTCATGACGACTATCGCACCAACCAGCAGCATCAATTTCGCCTCTCCCGTCCGCGGCATCGCGCCTGCGCATAACCGGGAGAGCCAGTCAACCACCGAGGCTTTGCAGGAGCTGACTCGGGCGGCCCATCGCGCCATTTCGGTGGCAGGCAATGTCGCCACCACCGTCGCTCCGCTCGCCGGTGCCTCCGCGAGCCTGGCTGCTGCTCTCTGGAACATGGACAGCGGCGCCTCCGCCTCCACTGGCGCCAATGCTGAGGTGGCCGCTTCCGCCCAGCCGGATATGGCAAGCCTCGAATCGCAGATTCTGAAGGCACTGGCCCAGGCGCTTGGCGTCAGCGACGCCGCTTAAAGCCATTGAACCGGGGACGGAAAAGCCATATCTCTAGAGACTGGAGATATGGAGAAAGCCATGCTGTCCATCGGTGAACTGTCGAAACGCACCGGCGTCAAGGTGCCGACGATCCGCTATTACGAGCAGATGGGCCTCATCCGCGAGGCGGATCGTTCGGATGGCAACCAGCGCCGTTACGAAAAATCTGACCTCGAAAGGCTGGCCTTCATCCGCCATGCGCGCGATCTCGGCCTGAACATCGAGGCCATCCGTGAGCTGCTCGCGCTCAGCCAGCACCGGCAGATGCCCTGCGAGGGTGCTGATCGCATCGCCGCCGAGCATCTTGCCCATGTGCGCGAGAAGATTGCCAGCCTGAAGAAGCTGGAACACGAGCTGGAACGCATCGTCTCCCATTGCCACGGCCATTCGATCGAGGATTGTTATGTCATCCGCGCGCTTTCCAACCATGGCATGTGCGAGGGCGAGCATTGAGCCGACAACCGGGCTTGACAGATGACGGATTCGGGCGCATTGCATCTCTCATGATCAACGAACGCGCACCCATCTCCTGCTCGTACTTTTGGGCCTTCCTTTAAGGGCGGCTCGACAGATCATATTGTCAACAAGCCGCCGTCAGGCGGCTTTGTTGTTTTCAAACGTCCTGACGGCACCGATAAGACCAAAGGACCGAAAAAATGACCGAAGATAGCTCCCTCACATTGGAAAGACCGCCCGTCGTCATCATTCGCGGCGCGCGCAAGACCGATCTGCCCGAACTCAATGAAATGATCACGCTGCTTGCCTCCTACCATGGCGATGCGGCGGCGATCACGCCGGCTAAGCTTGAGCGCGACCTGTTCGGCGCCCTGCCCTGGGTGCATGGTCTCGTCGCCGAAGCCGATGGTGCTCTGATCGGCTACGCGCTGCTTCTGCCGCTCTACAGGGCGCAGGAAGGCCGGCGCGGGCTGGAGCTGCATCATCTCTTCGTGCGTGACGGTCATCGCGGCCATGGCACCGGCCAGCATCTGGTTTCCCGCGCTCGCGATATCGCCAAGCGTCTCGGCTGCGACTATCTTTCCGTCAGCGCCACGACGGGCAATGTCGCGGCGCATCGTTTCTACGAAAACATGGATTTCGCGCCGCGTCCGGTTACCGGCATGCGCTACATGCAGTCCATCGCCTGATTAAAAACCACGGAGACGGCCATGACACGGATCGCCATTGCGCTCGCACAGGATTTTGCGGACTGGGAGCCGGCGCTGCTCACTGCGGCGGCACGCAGCTATCTCGGCGTCGAGATCGTTTATGCGACCCCGGACGGGCGGCCGGTAACGTCGATGGGCGGGCTGAATGTAACACCGGATACATCCTATGATGCGCTCGATCCTGATAACATCGATGCGCTCGTCATTCCCGGCGGTCTCAGCTGGGAAAAGGGAACGGCTGTCGAACTTGGCGGGCTGGTGCAGCGCTTTCGCGAAAAGGACCGGCTGGTTGCCGGTATCTGTGCGGCGGCAAGCGCGCTGGCGGGAACTGGTATCCTGAACGATGTTGCCCATACCGGCAATTCGCTCGCCTCACACAAGGCCTATCCGGCCTATCGTGGCGATGGTCTTTATCGCGACCAGCCGAACGCGGTCAGCGATGGCGGCATCATCACTGCACCTGGCAGCGCGCCGGTGAGTTTTGCTGTGGAAATTCTGAAAAGCCTCGGCCTCTTTGGTCCGGAAGCTGAAGCGGAACTTCAGGTTTTTGCGGCGGAGCATCGGTAAGGCGGACGCTGATATTACAGGTCGCCTAAGCCCCCACCCTCATTCCTGTGCTTGTCACAGGAATCCAGTCAGCCCAAGTCCTTGGGCGGAAAGGAGTCTTCCCGCCGCGCAGACGCGCGTCGGCTGGATTCCTGTGACAAGCACAGGAATGAGG
>JAEXMK010000249.1 GCA_023444445.1 Pseudomonadota bacterium
TGGGAGGAGAAGTCATGCGCAAGAGTATCGTTTTATCCACGGCCATGGCACTGGCCGCCGGCACCGCCGCTTATGCCGCCGAGATTTCGGACGGCAAGGTCAAGATCGGTATCCTGAACGACCAGTCCGGCGTCTACGCCAACTTTGGCGGTAAGTACTCTTACGAAGCCGCGAAGATGGCGGTTGAGGATTTCGGCGGCAAGGTGCTTGGAGCGCCGGTGGAAGTGGTCACCGCCGATCATCAGAACAAGGCCGACGTCGCCTCCAACATTGCCCGCCAATGGTACGACACCGAGCAGGTCGATTCGATTATGGAACTGACCTCGTCGTCGGTGGGGCTTGCGGTGCAGGCGCTCTCCAAGGACAAGAAGAAGATCACCATCAATACCGGGGCGGCAACCACCGAGTTGACCGGCAAACAGTGCAGCCCTTATGGTTTCCACTGGGCCTATGACACCTATTCGCTGGCGGTCGGCACCGGCGGCGCGCTGGTGAAGCAGGGCGGGGACAGCTGGTTCTTCCTCACCGCAGACTATGCCTTCGGTTATTCGCTGGAAGAAAATACGTCCAATTTCGTCAAGGCTAATGGCGGCAAGGTGCTTGGCTCCGTCCGCCATCCGCTGGCATCGACTGACTACTCCTCTTTCCTGCTGCAGGCGCAGTCATCAGGCGCAAAGGTCATCGGTCTCGCCAATGCCGGTCTCGATACCTCCAACGCGATCAAGCAGGCAGCCGAATTCGGCATCGTTGCCGGTGGCCAGCGGCTTGCCGCCCTTCTCTTCACGCTCGCCGAAGTGCATGGCCTCGGTCTTGAGGCAGCTCAAGGATTGACGCTGACGGAAGGTTTTTATTGGGACCGCGACGATGAATCGCGCAAATTTGGCGAGCGCTTCAAGGAACGCACCGGTGCCATGCCGAACATGATCCATACCGGCACCTATTCCGCCGTGCTGCATTATCTGAAGGCGATTGAAAAGGCAGGCACTGATGATGCCGATGCCGTTGCGAAAGCCATGAAGGAACTGCCCGTCAACGATGTCTTCGCCAAGGACGGCCATGTTGCCGCCAATGGTCGCATGATCCACGACATGTACCTCATGGAAGTGAAGAAGCCTGATGAGAGCAAGCAGCCCTGGGATTATTACAAGGTTCTCGCCACCATCCCCGGCAAGGAAGCATTCATGGACCCCGCAAAGAGCGGTTGCCCGCTGGTGACGCAATAAAAGACTGACGTAATAAAGGGGAAAGTTTCATGACGATCGCTCCCGCCCCCGCCGGGCAGGCTGAACGCCGCGTCGTTCTTTCGGCGCGTGGTCTCACCAAAACCTTCGGCGCATTCGCAGCCGTGAAAAACGTCGATCTTGACGTGCATCACGCCCGCGTCCATGCGCTGATCGGCCCCAACGGCGCCGGCAAGACAACGGTCTTCAACCTGTTGACCAAGTTTCTCCAGCCGACAGGCGGGGCGATCACCTTCATGGGAACGTAAAAAACAAAGACGCCA
The DNA here is from genome assembly GCA_023444445.1 of Pseudomonadota bacterium. Lineage (GTDB taxonomy): Bacteria > Pseudomonadota > Alphaproteobacteria > Rhizobiales > Rhizobiaceae > Agrobacterium. The sequence goes on from JAEXMK010000249.1 coordinate 1,505, forward strand.
CCGGACAAGGTGGCGCGTCTCGGCCTCGTCAGGTCTTTCCAGATATCGGCGGTGTTTCCGCATCTGACGGTTCTGGAAAATGTCCGGGTTGCGCTGCAGCGGCCGAATGGCCTTGCAACGCAGTTCTGGCTGCCGCTCTCGTCGCTCGACAGGCTGAATGCGCGCGCCGAGGACCTGATCGCAACGGTTGGCCTGACACGGGAAAAACATGCGCTTGCGGCCGATCTTTCTTACGGTCGCAAGCGGGTTCTCGAAATCGCCACCACGCTGGCGCTCGATCCCAAGGTTCTGTTGCTGGACGAGCCGATGGCAGGCATGGGCGGGGAAGATGTTTCTCACGTCGCCGAGCTTATTCGTGAGGTGGCAAAAACACGCGCAGTGCTGATGGTCGAACATAATCTGAAAGTCGTGGCGGATATCTGCCACCAGGTCACGGTGTTGCAGCGCGGCGAAATTCTGGCGGAAGGGGATTACGCGACCGTCTCCGCCGATCCGCGCGTGCGAACGGCCTATATGGGTACGGAGGAGGCTTGATATGGCGGCGATGCTCGAAGTCTCCAACCTGAAATCCTGGTATGGCGAAAGCCAGGCCCTGCATGGTGTTGATCTGACGGTCGGCGAGGGTGAAACCATCACCATTCTCGGCCGTAACGGTGTGGGCAAAACCACAACGCTGCGCACCATCATGGGCATCATCCGCAACCGCAAGGGCGTCATCAAGCTTGGTGGCAAGGATATGATGCCGGTGCCGCTACATCGCACGGCGAAATACGGCATCGGTTTCGTGCCGGAAGAACGCGGCATCTTCGCGACGCTGAGTGTCGAGGAAAATCTGATGCTGCCGCCCGTCGTCGCGTCCGGTGGCATGACGCTCGATGAAATCTATGAACTGTTTCCTAATCTCCATGAACGCCGCACTAGCCCCGGCACCAAGCTTTCCGGTGGCGAGCAGCAGATGTTGGCCATGGCGCGCATTTTGCGCACCGGCGTGAAGGTGCTGCTGCTTGATGAGCCGACGGAGGGGCTCGCTCCCGTTATCGTGCAGCGCATCGGCGAAGTGCTGCAACAGCTGAAGAGCCGCGGCATGACCGTGGTTCTGGTGGAGCAGAATTTCCGCTTTGCAAGCCGCATTGCCGACCGCTTCTACCTGATGGATCATGGCCAGATGGTCAGCAGTTTTCCGGTGGGCGAGCTTTCCGGCCGCATGGGCGAACTTAACAAAGTGCTGGGGGTTTAACGATGACGATGATCTTCGGCATTCCAATTCAGGCCTTGCTCGGGCAATTGCTGATCGGCCTAATTAACGGCTCGTTTTATGCCCTGCTGTCACTCGGCCTTGCCGTCATTTTCGGCCTGCTGCGGGTGATCAATTTTGCCCACGGCGCGCAATATATGCTCGGCGCGTTCGTCGCCTTCCTCGGCCTGCAATATTTCGGCATCAATTTCTGGGTGGCGCTGGTGGTGACGCCGCTGGTGGTTGCGCTGTTCGGCGCGATTGTCGAACGTTTCCTGCTGTCGCGGCTTTATGATCTCGATCCGCTTTACGGGCTGCTTTTCACCTTCGGCCTGGCGCTTGTGGTGGAAGGCACGTTCCGCTGGCTTTACGGCGCTGCCGGCCAGCCCTATTCGGTGCCGCGGGAGCTTGCCGGCGGGACCAATCTCGGCTTCATGTTCCTGCCGAATTATCGCGCCTTCGTTGTCGTCATTTCGCTGGTTGCCTGCCTTGCTACCTGGGCGCTGATCGAAAAGACCCGGCTTGGCTCCTACCTGCGGGCCGCGACGGAGAACCCGACTCTCGTGCAGGCTTTCGGCATCAATGTGCCGGTGCTGCTGACGCTGACCTACGCGCTGGGTGCCGGCCTCGCAGGCTTCACCGGCGTGCTGGCGGCGCCCATCTATCAGGTCTCGCCGCTGATGGGCACCAACCTCATCATCGTGGTTTTCGCCGTCGTCGTCGTCGGCGGCATGGGGTCGATCATGGGGGCCATCGTCACCGGCTATATGCTCGGCATTGCCGAAGGGCTGACGAAGGTGTTCTACCCGGAGGCCTCCAACATCGTCATCTTCGTCATCATGGCCTTTGTGCTGCTCATCCGCCCCGCCGGACTTTTCGGAAAGGACGCCTGATATGTCCAAAGCCACCCATAGCCCAACAGCTGGCGCAATACCGCATACGGAAGTTTCGACGACTGCGGGAACCATCAAGACAGTGCTCATTCTGGCTGGCCTTGCCGTGCTCATCGCCGCGCCGATGTTCGTCTATCCTATCTTTCTGATGAAGCTCCTGTGCTTTGCGCTCTTTGCCTGCGCCTTCAATCTGCTGATCGGTTACACGGGACTGCTGTCCTTCGGCCATGCGGCGTTTTTCGGTGGTGCAGCCTATTTTACGGCCTATTCGGTGAAGGAATGGGGCGTGACGCCGGAAATCGGTCTGGTCATCGGCATGGCCGGTGCCGCCCTTCTTGGCCTCGTCATCGGTTTCTTCGCCATCCGCCGTCAGGGCATCTACTTCGCCATGATCACCCTGGCGCTCTCGCAGATGTTTTATTTCTTCTGCCTTCAGGCACCGTTTACCCACGGCGAGGATGGCTTGCAGGGCGTGCCGCGCGGCCACCTCTTCGGCCTTCTTGATCTCAACGCGCCGCTCAACATCTATTATACGGTGCTGGCCGCCTTCGTGCTCGCGCTGCTGGTCATCTGGCGTTTCGTCAATTCGCCCTTTGGCATGATCCTGAAATCCATCCGCGAAAACGAGCAGCGCGCCATTTCGCTCGGTTACAGCGTGCAGCGTTACAAGCTGGGTGCCTTCGTCATGTCGGCGGCGCTTGCCGGGCTCGCAGGCGGTCTGAAAGCGCTGGTCTTCCAGTTCGCGACGCTGACGGATGTGACCTGGCAGATGTCCGGGGAGGTCATTCTAATGACGCTGCTCGGCGGTATCGGCACCATGATCGGCCCGATTTTTGGCGCGGGCCTCGTCGTCACCTTGCAGAACTATCTCGCAACCTCGGACTTCCCGGTCACCATCATTACCGGCCTTGTTTTCATGGCCTGCGTTCTTGTGTTCCGACGTGGTCTGATCGGTGAATTTTATGCGTCGCGGCTCGGGAGAAAACTCGGCTTCCAGCACCGCAGCTAGCCAATTTTGAGAATACTTGAAAAACCTATTCCGCGTCCGTGACGATACGGCACGGGTGGCGTGTGGAGAAGATTGTGAGCGACTATGATAACCCGCACATAATCGCTGAAAGGAGCTTGCCGATGACGACCGTCGCTTTTCTCGGGCTGGGACATATGGGCCTGCCGATGGCCGCCAATCTCGTCAAGGCGGGTTACCCTGTCAGGGGATATGATCTCGCCGAAGCCTGCCGTGCGGCGGCGGCGGAGGCCGGTATTCCCGTGGCGGTGGATTCTGCCGAAGCGACAGATGCGGCAGAGGTGATCATCACCATGCTGCCGAAGGGTGAACACGTCGTTTCGGTCTATGGCGATCTGGTTCGAAATGTACCTACCGGAACGCTCCTCATCGATTGCTCGACCGTGGATATGGAAAGCGCACTGAAGGCCCATGAATTGGCCGCTTCCGCCGGTTGCCCCTCGGTTGATGCACCCGTCTCTGGCGGCACGGGCGGTGCGGCGGCAGGAACCCTGACCTTCATGTGCGGCGGGGAGGCCGATGCTTTTTCGGCTGCAAAGCCGGTTCTGGAGGCGATGGGCAAGAAGATCGTGCATTGCGGCAAGGGCGGTAACGGCCAGGCGGCGAAGATCTGCAACAACATGATCCTTGGCATTTCTATGATCGCGGTTTCCGAGGCTTTCGTGCTTGGTGAAAAACTTGGCCTTTCGCATCAGGCGCTGTTCGATGTTGCTTCCACTTCCTCAGGGCAATGCTGGTCGCTCACCACCTATTGCCCCGTGCCGGGGCCGGTGCCGACATCACCTGCAAACAAGGACTACCAGCCGGGTTTTGCGGCCGCCCTGATGTTGAAGGACCTGAAGCTTTCGCAGGAGGCCGCCAATGGAGCGGGGGCTTCCACCCCCCTTGGTGCTGCGGCATCGACGCTTTATGAGACTTTCGTCGGCGAGGGCGGCGGCGGGCGCGATTTTTCCGCCATTGTCGAGATGCTGCGCGGGAGCGAAGCATGATGGACACCGCGCCTTCCGATATTTTGTGGGTCTCGCCGAGGGAAAGGCTGGAGCGCTCGGCGCTTTTTTCCTTCGCACAGAAAACCGCAAAACTGCATGGGGTGGCCGCCGATGATTATGCCGGCCTGCTGCGCTGGTCCATCGACGCGCCGAATGAATTTTACGATGCGTTATGGGATGAACTCGGCATCATCGGCACACGCAGAGAAACGGCGTTCAAAGCCGGTGCGACGATCCGGGATGTTGAGTTTTATCCCGGCGCCCGGCTAAACTATGCGGAAAACCTGCTGCGCGATGCCGACGAACGTCTTGCCATCATCGCCCATCGCGACGACGGCACTCGACGCGAGATAAGCCGCAAGGCTCTTTATGACGACGTGTCCCGCATGGTACAGGCGCTTGTTCATGCTGGCGTGACGGAAGGCGATCGGGTCGGCGCCATCGTCACCCATGATATAGAGGCGATCGTCAGCTATCTGGCCGTGAGCGCGATTGGTGCGATCTGGTCGTCATGCTCGCCGGATTTCGGTCCGGCCGGTGCTTCGGATCGCCTGTCGCAGATCGACCCGAAAATCCTGATCGCCGTGCCGGAATATGGTTATGCCGGCAAGCGCATCGATGTTGGTCCGACCATCCGGGCGGTGGCGGAAAGTGCGAGGCCCGAAAAGATCGTGCTGGTCGGTGACGTGGTTCCTCCCGGCCTTTCCGATCTCGGCTGCGTGACGCTCTCGGATTTCGTCGCACCCTTTGAGCCGGATGAAATCGCTTTCAACCGTCTGCCCATCAAGGTGCCGTTGGCGATCCTTTATTCCTCCGGCACGACCGGCAAGCCGAAATGCATCACTCATTCCGGCGGCGGTTTGCTTCTTCAGCACATGAAGGAGCTGAAACTGCAATCCGATATTCAAGAAGGCGAGCGTTTCTTCTATTTCACCACCTGCGGCTGGATGATGTGGAACTGGCAGGTCTCCGGTCTGGCGCTCGGCGCAACACTCGTCACCTATGACGGCAATCCCGGTTATCCCAACCCCGCGCGGCTGATCGATCTCATCGACGCCGAACGGATCGCAACCTTCGGCACCTCTGCAAAATTCATCGATGCCTGCCTGAAGGCCGGGCTGAAACCGCGTGAAAGCCACGACCTTTCATCGCTAAGGACAATTCTCTCCACCGGCTCGCCGCTTATCCCGCAATCCTTCGATTATATCTATCGCGACTGGAAAGCCGACGTGCACCTCGCCTCCATTTCCGGCGGTACTGACATCTGCGCCTGTTTCCTTGGCGGCAATCCGCTGCAGCCGGTTCATCGCGGTGAATTGCAGGGCGCCATGCTCGGTATGGATATCGATACGCTTGACGATGAGGGCCGTTCTGTTCGCGGCGTTGCCGGTGAGCTGGTCTGCCGCAATGCGCATCTGTCAATGCCAGTCAAATTCTGGGGCGATGACGATGGTTCACGGTATCAGGCCGCCTATTTCGACCGTTTCCCCGGCATCTGGGCGCATGGCGATTTCGCCGAACAGCGCCCCTCCGGCGGTTATGTCATCCATGGCCGCTCGGACACGACGCTCAATCCCGGCGGCGTCCGCATCGGTACGGCCGAGATCTATCGGCAGGTGGAAACCGTCCCCGAAGTGGAGGAGGCCATTGCCGTCGGGCAGGATATAGAGGGTGACCAGCGGGTTATTCTCTTCCTGCGAATGAAGGGTGGTGCTGCCCTGACGGAAGAGCTGGAAAAGACCATCCGCAGCCGCATTCGTTCAGGCGCCACGCCACGGCATGTGCCGGCAAGGATCATCGCCGTCAGCGCCATTCCCCGCACACGCTCCGGCAAGATTTCCGAAATCGCCGTGCGCGACACCATTCATGGTCGGCCGGTGAAGAATGCCGATGCGCTCGCCAATCCGGAATCGCTTGAGCTTTTCCGCAACCTGCCGCAGCTGAAGGACTAGGCCGATGGAGGATCAACCTAAGACCGTGCTGGTCACGGGTTCCACCAGTGGCATCGGGCTCGCCATCGCCAAACGTTTTGCCGAAGCCGGGTTTCTGGTTGCCGTCCACGGCGTGGAGACGGCGGAGGAGGGGGCACAGGCCCTTGAGGCGGTTGCGAAAGTGGCGCGGCACCGGCCGGTTTATTTTTCCGCCAATCTCGCCCATTATGACGAGAGCGCGCATCTGCCTGACGCCGTCATCGCCGAGTTCGGCCATATCGATGTGCTGGTCAACAATGCCGGCATCCAGAAGGTCGCACCGATCGACGAGTTCGATTTCGCCGATTTTTCCCGCATCGTCGCCATCTCGCTCGACAGTGCCTTTCACACCATCCACGCGGCCCTGAGGGGCATGAAGGAAAGAGGTTGGGGCCGCATCGTCAACATCGCATCGGCGCATGGTTTGCGCGCCTCGCCCTTCAAGGGGCCTTATGTGGCGACCAAACATGCTGTGGTGGGGCTGACAAAAAGCGTGGCGCTGGAAGTGGCGGAACTCGGGATCACCTGCAATGCCATCTGCCCCGGTTATGTCTGGACGCCGCTCGTTGCCTCCCAGGTTGCCGATCAGGCGCGGGTGCATGGCATGAGTGAGGAGGATGTGGTGAAGAAGGTGATGCTGGCCCCACAGCCGACCCGACGGTTCGTGCAGCCGGAGGAAGTGGCAGAAATGGCGTTTTATCTTGCGGGCGATATGGCGCGCTCCATCACCGGCACGACCATTTCCATCGATGGCGGCTGGACGGCGAAGTAATTTTCACGCGTTTGCTTGCGGCGAACCATCTTGACGCCTTCCGGTATTGTTGGGCGATTTCAATCCTGTATAGTTTTCGTGGACGGCGAGGTCAGCGCCGTGTTCACGGAAAAACGGCATGATGAACGCAGGGTCTTTTGAAGCGCCATTGGCGCGCTCGCGCTTCGATACGCGCCAGGTGCCGAAACGCGATGCCATGGGGTTGTGGCGAGATTCGATAAACGTGCTGTTCGATGCCCGGCTGCGACGTTCGCGAGATGACGGCTTTTTCGCGAGTGTGGATGCCGCGTTCCTCGGTAATGTCGCGCTTGGCCGCACGCAGTCCTCCTCGCAGGATTTTGACCGATCGCGTAACAAGCTTGCCCGTGACGGCATGGACGCGTTTCTCCTGCAATTTTATGCCAGCGGAAAGAGCATGTCGCGGCGAGGCGCGGGCGAAACGGCCGGTCCAGGAGACCTCTATATCATCGACATGGCGCAACCGCTTGCCACCGCGACGACCGACCACGATCACCTGAGCCTCGTGGTACCGCGCCGGTTGCTGGAAGGCAGGCTTATCGGCTCCCGCAATCATCATGAACGTGTGCTGCCGGCCGGTCTGCCGCTGGTATCGCTCCTGCGCGAAACGATGACGAGCATCTATCGCCATTTCGATGTCATGAACGCGAATGACGGTGCGGCCACGGTCTCGCCGCTTCTGGAACTCGCCACGGCGGCCATCAACAATCATGTCGGGCAGGACAATGCACAGGGCGTGCAGCGGGCACTGCGGGCCTCCATCCGGCGCTATATCGACAACCACCTTCTCGATCCCACCCTGTCGGTAGAAAAGGTAATGGGCGAATTCGGCGTATCCCGGCGCACGGTCTATCGGCTCTTCGAGCCGCTCGGCGGCTTTTCGGCCTGCATCACCCATCGGCGCCTCGAGCGCGCCATGGATTTCCTGCGGGCACCACAATCGGCGCATATGACGATTGCCGAGGTGGCGGCGTCCTATGGTTTCACCAATCCGGAAAATTTCAGCCGCGTCTTCAAAAGGACGTTTGGTCTCTCACCGCGCCAGATGCGGCATTTCGCGTTGGAAAACCGCGACGTCACCTCAGATATTCTGAAGCCGGACAGTGCGGAGTGGACGCGCTGGATCGTGCAGTTGGGTCGCTGATCCCGATCCGTCGGGTCTGACCTGACACTTTATGACGGTTTGTTGGCACAATCCGACCATTCGCTGCAGTTGCGCAGCAACGGGGGATGCGCGTGGACGTCTGGTGTGCCAGACTGAGTATATTATTTTAGATATATTGCTGATGATCATGATGTTGAGCACGCCTGTTTTCCGACACCTGTTGACCCTTTGGCGCGGGTGGCGCCAATCGGTGAAAAAATATCTCCCCTTTTCATATTCCGGCTCTGAATTTCAGAGCATGACACCGGCCTTTCCATTGGCGAGTTCCGATAGTTCCACAGACTGTCCGTGGGAAGCGAATGAGGACCAAGCCCCGCAGCCGGTCTCCTGGCTCGGCCTCGGGCAAAGCTTCAGCGCGGTGGAGATGGCGGATTGTGACGGTTCAAGCCGATCCCGTCTGCCGGCCGAGTGCGGTTAAGGTCGTTCTTCCGCCGTCTGGAACAAAACCCTACCCAGCGGGATTAAGTCCCAAAGGGTTACAGGGAGTGAAAGACATGGCCAGTGAAAATATCGGTCATCTCGATGGCCGGGGTGCCCCGAAAAGCGAGACGGCAACGCGTGCACGGCAGGGATCAAAGGGACGTCCGGTCCTCGTCATCCTGATCGTCAGCCTTTTTCTTGCGCTCGTAGTGTGGGCTGTCGTGGAATATGCGGTTTTTAAACCGGACGAGAACCTGCCGCAGAACCCGCAGACGGAAACTGCACCGGTGCCGCAGCAGCCGTCGGGATCAGGCACATTCGACAACAATCCGGCCAATGGCCGCGCGGTCCCGCCGGCATCGACCGAGACCAATCCTACAGCTCAGGACTCGACCGGAGCACCGCGAAATCCATGATCGCGGCATGAAATTCCCATCATGATAATTTGTATGGAACCAGATTGCGCCCGATTCCATTTCACACAAAGTGACAGGAATCGGGGGTTTCATTCATGGCAGTCACCGTCACTGCAGTTTTCCTTGCGCTGATCGGCCTTGCGCTGTTCGGTTTCGGCTCTGAGCTCGTCATGTTGGGCGGGAGCTTTTATTATGTGCTTTCCGGACTGGCCTTTCTGTTGACGGCCGTTCTGCTATTCAAGCGCAATCGCGCCGCCCTTCACGTCTATGCTCTCTTCATTGTTGCCACGCTCGCCTGGGCTGTCTGGGAAGTTGGCTTTGATTGGTGGCAGCTTGGCCCACGGGGCGGCGTCATCATCGTCATCGGTCTCTGGCTGCTGATGCCGTGGGTCAGAAAACCGCTTGGTTTTTCCAGTCCGACGGGGCACAGCTACGGCCCGAATGCCTGGCCGCTTGCCTTATCCGTTCTCGCCTCCGTTGCGGTTGCAGGATATTCCATGGCGCAGGACCCGCATGATCAGGCGGGCTCGTTGCCGCGGGAGACGGTATCTGCGGCACCGGCCTATGGCGGTGACGTGCCTGACGGAGAGTGGCATCAATATGGCCGTACTCCCTATGGACAGCGTTATTCGCCGCTGACCCAGGTGAATGTCGACAATGTCTCGCAGCTGAAAGAGGCCTGGCGATATCAGACGGGTGATGTGAAGCTGCCTGACGATGTCGGCGAAACTACCTATCAGGTAACACCGCTCAAGATCGGCAATACGCTTTATATCTGCACACCGCACAATTGGGCGATTGCCATCGATGCGGCCACCGGCAAGGAAAAGTGGAAATACGATCCCAATGTCAGTCTCAATCCGGACCGCCAGCACCAGACGTGCCGTGGAGTTTCCTATTATGCCGAACCAAACGCCGCTGCCGGTACGACCTGTGCCCAGCGCGTTTACCTGCCGACCTCGGATGCACGCCTGATCGCGCTCGATGCGGCCACCGGCCAGGTCTGCACTTCCTTTGCCGATCAGGGTGTGCTGCATCTTGAGCAAGGCATGAAATACAATCCCGCCGGTTATTATTATTCGACCTCGCCGCCGGTCATCGCGGCGGGCAAGATCATCATCGGCGGCGCGGTGAACGACAATTATTCCACGCAGGAACAGTCGGGCGTCATCCGCGCTTTTGATGTGAACAGCGGCGCTCTCATCTGGAACTGGGATTCCGGTAACCCGGAAAAAACCGAGCCGATCGCGGCGGGCGAGACCTATACGACCAACTCGCCCAACAGCTGGTCGGTGCTGAGTTATGACGAAGGCCTCGGCCTCGTTTATGTTCCGCTCGGCAACCAGGTTCCGGACCAGCTGGGGATGGGCCGCAGCGAGAATGTGGAGAAATATTCCTCCTCGATTGTCGCGCTTGATATCAACACGGGCAAGGACCGCTGGGTACGCCAGACGGTCCATCACGATCTCTGGGACATGGACGTGCCTGCCCAGCCGGTGTTGCTCGACATCACCAAGGATGGCCAGACCGTGCCAGCGCTGGTCGGCCCCACCAAGCAGGGCGACATCTACGTGCTGGACCGGCGCACCGGCGAACCGCTTTTGCCGATCACGGAAGAACCCGCACCATCAGGCACGATCCCCGAGGACTTCTCCTCACCGACGCAGCCGACGACGGCGCTGTCCTTCAAGCCGGAGCCGCTGAAGGAAAAGGACATGTGGGGCGTCTCCATGTTCGACCAGCTCGCCTGCCGTATCCGCTTCCATCAGCTGAACTACAAGGGCCGTGATACGCCGCCGTCGCTCAACGGTTCGATCATCTATCCCGGCAATTTCGGCACGTTCAATTGGGGCAGCGTGGCGGTCGATCCCGAACGGCAGGTGATGTTCGGCATGCCGACCTATCTCGCCTTCACGTCGCAACTCGTACCGCGCGCCCAGATTCCGCCGAAGGGACAGGATGAAAAGGGCAGCGAACAGGGCCTTAACCGCAATGATGGTGCACCCTATGGCGTGTTCATGGGACCGTTCCTAGGTCCGCTGCAAATTCCCTGCCAGGCGCCGCCATGGGGTTATGTCGCGGGTGCTGATTTGCGCACCGGCGATATCGCCTACAAGCACAAGAACGGCACGGTCTATGACATGACGCCGCTGCCGCTGCCATTCAAAGTGGGCGTGCCAGGCATTGGCGGACCGATGATCACCAAGGGCGGCGTCGCGTTCCTCGGTGCGGCCGTCGACAACTATCTGCGCGCCTATGATCTCACCACGGGCAAGCAGCTCTGGGAGGGGCGTCTTCCCGCGGGCGGTCAGGCAACGCCCATGACCTATTCGCTTGAGAACGGAAAGCAATATGTGGTGATGGTCGCAGGCGGCCACGGTTCGGTTGGAACAAAGCCTGGCGATTACGTCATCGCTTATACCCTGCCGTAAGGTCCACGGGATTTCAGGCAAAAAAAACCGGAATGGGTGACCATTCCGGTTTTTGTTTTAGGTGCGTGCTTTACGCCGCCTTTTTCTCTGCAGCGGCGTTGATCGAGGTCTTGGCAAGCGCCGTCAGCGCGTCGTCGGTCTTGGATTCTTCCTTGAGCGTTGCGTCCAGCAGCGAGACGGCCTTGGTATGGCCGAGCTTCTCCGCCCAGGCTTTCAGCGTGCCGTAGCGGGCGATCTCGTAATGCTCGACCGCCTGTGCCGAGGAAACCAGACCAGCATCGAGCGCTGGCGTGCCCTTGAAATCGTCGATGATCTCTTCGCCTTCGGCGATGATGCCCTGAATGGCTTCGCAGGTCTTGCCCTGCGCCCTTTTGCCAATGATCTCGAACACTTCCTGCAGGCGTTCGATATGACCCTGGGTTTCTTCCTTGTGCTTTTCAAAAGCCTGTTTCAGCTTCGGATCGGTCGCTGCCCGCGCCATTTTCGGCAGGGCCTTCAGGATCTGCCTCTCGGCATAATAGATGTCCTTCAGCGTATCATAAAAAAGGTCGTCGAGTTTCTTCTCGGCCATTGGTCTTTCTCCCATGAAGTGAATTGCATGAAGTGCGTCATGCGCACGGAAGACAAACTTTTTGCCGCTGCTATGGTTCCGGGTTGGTTGTGCACAACGTTTATATTCGCGTTAGTGTAAGTAAATTCGGGACGCTTCGCCGCGTGCAGGTGGTAGCAGGTATCAAGGAAGAATGAAGGCCATCAACCGAGGCGGAAAAGATCGGCGTCGGGGTCCTTTCCGCCATTGACGGCGGCCGCGACGATTTCGGCGGCGATCTGGCTGAAGGTGATGCCGTTTCCGCCGAAGCCCATCACCGCATAGACGTTTTTCATGCCCGGCACGGCGCCGATCAGCGGCAGGCCGGTGGTGGTGGTGCCGAAAGCCGCCGCCCAGCGATATTCCGGCTCACCCAAATCGATGCCCAGAAGTTTTTCGATCTTGCGGCGGATCGTCTCAGCTTTCGAGGTCAGTTTGCGCTCCGATTGGTAGGCGGTAGGGTTTTCCTCATCCTCGCCGCCAGCGATCATCCGCCCGTCGCGGTCGGTGCGCAGGTAGAGATAGGGATCGGACGCCTCCCAGACGATGTGGCTTTCCAGCCAGTCGGGCAGATCGAGCCCCTTTTTGCTCGCCAGCGCCCAGGTGGAGATGATCTGGTGTTTCGGGCTCTCCAGCATTTTCAGGAATTCATAGCCGGTGCAGAAAACGACGTTGCGGGCGGAAAGGATCTTGCCGTCGGCGGTGGCGAGGACTACCTCGTCGCCGAGGCTTCTAAGATCGGTAATCTCGAGTTTCGAGACGATTTCGGCGCCCGTCGCCGCCGTATGGCGTAGCAGGCCGGCCGTCAGCTGTGCCGGATTGGCGGAAGCCGAGATATCGCTGAGGATTGCGGCGGTCCGGTCCAGCCCATATTGCTCCCGCAATTCAGCAGCGGACAGGAAGCGGGCTTCGATGCCAGCCTCTTCGCGCGCGGCTGCCTCGGCTTTCAACGCGCGCGCTCCCATTTCATCTCCGGCAAGATAAAGCGCCTGTTTGCGTTTCATGCTGCAGGAGATACCGAGCGTGGAAACGATTTCCTCCAGACGCAGCACGGCGCGGGCGGAGCGTTGCCACGCCCTGTCGGCCGCATCCCGGCCGATCATCTTTCTGAGTTCGGTGAGGGGGGTGTCGATCTCGTGCTGTATCATGGCGGTGCTAGCCACGCTGCTGCCCATGACAGGTTCGCGCCGGTCGATGATGAGCATCGTCTGTCCCGGCCTGTGCAGGGCGTGGGATACCAGCGCGCCGCTGATGCCGGCGCCAATCACGATCGTGTCGTAGTGGTTGACGGTTGGTGTGTGCCTGCTGCGGACGCCTATGCGCGGGGTATCGGCCCAGAGCGGCTTTGAATCCCTGAGATCGCGTTCTTTCGTCAGTTTCGATGTCGGCATGAAATCATCCTGAAAGGTGTCACGGCTCGGTATAGCCGGCGACATTGATGGTGAGCGTTGCGCTGCGGGGATCGTTGCGGAAGAAAAGCGTGCCTGTATCGCGAGACTCCGAGGCGACGTAATCGAACGTCACATCGGCGCTCTCCTGAGTCGCACCGTTTTGCTGCAGGTCGCCGCGCACCTGCACCTGCGCCGCCGTCGTCATGGACAGGTTGCGAATATCGAACCGCACCCGGTATTGCCCAGCCTGCGCCTCCACACCCGTGACGGCGATTTCGAAGCGGGCATCCTCCGGCCTGTAGCGATAGATGTCATAACCGATCCCGCCCAGCATGGCGGCGACAAGAAGCGTGCAGATGGCGCCCGTCAGCCATTCCACCCAATGGGGCTCGGGGCTTTCCGTATGTTTGCGGCCCTTGGATATCGTCATCTTGTCCTCACAGGATCAGCCGGGCAGAGGCCGCACCGATCGAGGCGGGAACGCCGAGAATGACGGCGGCATTCATGATCTGCGACAGCGATGTGTGGTCGAGGCGTTCGAAGGTCCAGAGCGTATAGATGCTGATGGCGATGGCGATGATGTAGCCGGGGAGGGTAAAGCGGATGAAAGATTGCCACCATTGCTGGCCCTCATGCAACTGATGTGACCCCTTGAAGTGAAGCGCATAGACGAAGCCATGCATGATGGCGATCGACAGCAGGCAAAGCGCCAGAATGTGATAGGGCGTTACCTTGTAGGCGATCAGGATCATTTCTTCAGTTGGGGCGACGTTCAGGTTTAAAAAAAGCGCGCCGACCATCATCATGAACAGTTCGTGCAGATAACCCGTCTCGCCGAAATATTCGCCTTCTTCCTCGTCTTCATCGTCAGAGCGCTGGCCGAGCTGGCTGCGTCCAAGCAGCGCGCCGATGCTGGCTGGAACGGATTGCAGCGCAATCTTGGCGACGATATTGGAGGCGGTGATCTGGTCGTTCAGAACGCCGAACAGCAGCAGCACAGCAGCACTGACGGCAATGCCCAGCCCATAGGCCGTTATCGCATCGCGCAGCGCCTGGCGCCAGGAGTGAACACTCTCGAAACCGATGCGGCGGGCGAGAAAAAGCAGCAGCGGCAGGTTGAGGATGCAGAGCAGCAAGAGCCGCCACGGGTTGATATAAAGCCCGAGAAACCACATTTCCATGGTCATCAGCATGGGTAGGGCAAACAGCAGCGCACCCGCGGTGCCGCGCGCAAGGCCGATCAGGAATTGCCTGACTTCGTCGTCTCCCGCGTCTTTACGATCGATTGCTGTCGCCATTCTGCCCCCAGTCTGGAGCAATAACGCGAGCGTGTTTTTCTGGTTCCGTTGCGTTTATCGCGCTGGATCGATGAGAGCGATGCCGAATTCCGGGCGATAGCTGCGCCGCAATTCCGCAGGTGTTTCGCGGATGATGACTTCCAGCGTTGGACGCACCATGCCCTTCAGAAAGTGGCCGCCCTTCGTGGAGCCATCGGCAAAACCCAGAACCACATGCAGGTGCGGATTGGGCATGTCTTTCTCGTCAAGGGTGATGTCACCGAGCAGGCTCAGAACCTCGCTCTGGTCGGTGACCGGTATTTCCTTATAGTCCTGCGTCGAAAGATCGAAAAAGGCGAGTGTTGCCGTGGCGAAGGCGCCTATAGCGCTTACCGACGCGGCGTTGATGTTCTCGGCCTTGGCAAAGCGCCTGATGGCCTCGAAGGCTTCTTCATCGGGATCGATGACGAGGATGAAGGTGCGCTCTGCGCCGCTTACCAGCAATCTGCTTTTCATGTGTTCCTCCCAAATAGAAGTGCCGCCGGGAAACC
>JAEXMK010000111.1 GCA_023444445.1 Pseudomonadota bacterium
GGGCGGCTGCACCCGTTCCCATTCCGAACACGGCCGTGAAACGCCCCAGCGCCAATGGTACTTCGTCTCAAGACGCGGGAGAGTAGGTCGCTGCCAGGTCTGCAAAACGCAACAATCTATCTTCTCAGCACATTCCTCGGCCCAGCCGAAAAAAAAGGGCCGCCAAAAGCGGCCTTTTGCAGTTTAAGACAAAGCTTTAAAAGCAATAAAACCGCGCACAAATCACGTGCGCCCCTTACAGGAGTAAATTGCTCCGCGATTTACTCCGGCAGAAATCCGTCGTCGCTAAAGCAACGACGTAGACGCGACATTCGGCTTTGCCGAATCCGCTGGTAACGCGGGGTGGAGCAGCCCGGTAGCTCGTCAGGCTCATAACCTGAAGGCCGCAGGTTCAAATCCTGCCCCCGCAACCAGCCCGCAATCGTGAAAGAGCCGGATAACTCTACGTCCCGGCAGTCAAAGGTTTGGTGTCAGAGTGCTGCTCGCACGTGAAGGGATCAAACGAGACACGATCACGGCGCCGCTTGAACAATCACGCCGGAGCGGCTTAAATCGACTAGCACCGAGCCGGAAACTCCAGTCTTCCCAAACCCGAAAAGTCTCAAATCATTCGACGGCGGATGAAGGGCATCGTCGGCTGCGGAGACTGACGGTTACGATCCATATCGGATCGTGAAGCGTGATCCGGCCTCAGCTCGAAATCGTGAAGCTTCTGACATTCATCCCCATCGCGCTGTGCCGACGGCGATAACAGGGCCGGTTGCCTGACCAGTCGGCGAGCCGCCGAAAGGTTCGACGCTGATCGCGAAGGTAGTGCCTTCGCTGATGCTGTTGCGCATGTCTGCGGGGATTATAAGATCGCCATTCGTGCCGGGCTGGAAGACGCCGAGCGAGCGGGTCTTGCCGCCATCCATCACCAGCCACAGTTCCAGCGACTTTTCGTCGGTCTTGCCGGTTGCAACAGGCACAATGTGCATCCGTCCGGATTCCGCATCGTAGGACGCGAGGAGATTAACCTGGCTGTCGGTCGTTGCAAGTTCGGCCACCAGCGGGGTGGCGCCCTGCCACTTCTCAGGGAAGGCGGCGTAAACGATGGCGGCAACGGCGGTTGCGCTGGTGGCAACCGAGATCCAGCGCCAGAAGGACGCGGAATTCCAGAGGCTGCCATTGGTATTGACGGTCCTGCTGCCGAACAGGCGTTCTTCGATACGCGCAAGAACAGTGGCGCTCGGTGCCTGCTCCTGGTAATCGGCATTGAAGTCGGAAAATTCCGCCTCCCAACGCTGCACCAGCTGTGCGAAAGTCTCGTCGTTCTGTATGCGTCGTTCCAGTTCACGGCGCTTTTCCAGCGGCACGACGCCCAGAACATATTCGCCGGCGAGGATGTCGTCGCGCGAATGCTTGCCGCCGCTCTGTTCGCCCTTCGTCATCGCTGCATGCACTCTCTGAGTTTGAGAAGACTGCGCCGTAGCCAGGTTCTGACCGTGTTAAGCGGCACGCGCAATTCTTCGGCGAGTTCGAGATAACTCAAGCCTTCAACATAGGCCCGGCGCACCGCCTGCGCGTGCACCGTCTCAAGTTCGCGCATGCAGTCTTCGATCCTGCGGCCTTCATCGGCGAGAACGATCTGCTGCTCAGGATCGCGGATGCTCTCGTCGGCAAGATCGTAGGCTTCCTCGATGTCGTCGGTAATGGGCTTGCGGGCGCGGATCGTGTCTATTGCATGGTTTCGGGCAATGGCGGCCAGCCATGTGGCGGGTTTGCCGGCGCTGGCGGCAAATGTTCGGGCCCGCTGCCAGACCTTGATATAGATTTCCTGCAGCGCCTCCTCGGCTTCCGTTCTGTCGCGCAGGATTTTCAGGCAGATCGCGAAAAGCTTCGGACTGGTTGCCTGATAAAGCGAGACGAATGCCGAACGATCACCCATACCGACACGGTTGATTAGGCTTGCGATCTCTGTGGCCTGCATTCGAACCTTCCTTGCTGCGCTTCCTTTATAAAGTCGTCTTTCATACGAAGACAAGGGTTGCAGAAGAGGAAGTTCGTGATGCGGGGGCGATAGGAAGATCGCACTGACGCCGCGGCCAAGAGGAAGTGTCGTCATGATACGCCCGCCGAATTTTCCAGCGGGCCGAGGAGGCGCACCGTGACGAGATAACCGATGATGGCCGCCGCTGCGGAAACGAAGGTGCCCCAAAGAAGATCGGCAATTGTGAGCGTGGTGGACCAGTTCTTCAACGTGGCCTGATTGGTCAGGTCATAGGTGGCATAGGCCATGAAGCCGACAACCGCGCCGTAAAGCAGCGCCGTCGTCCATCCCCCTGATAGAAGGGCCGGGCGCACGGCGAGAAAGGTGAGGCCGCCTGCATAGATGAGATAAAAAACGACCGCTGGCGCGAGTCTGAAATTGTCAGCGAGAAGATCGCCGATAGCCGGGCGGTAAAGACGCGACGCCATGGTGCTCAGCCAGATGAAATCGATCACCAGAAACGCGACGAGCGTGAAGAAATAGGCGGCGAAATAGGTCTTCATCGTTGTTTTCCTTTGCCAGGCACCTAGAGGGCGGCCAGTACGATTTATCGTCTATAATCAAACAAATGGCTGCGTGGTTGAGTTCGTATGCTAGTCGATCCGCGTCCAGCTTATTCCCTTGCATAACAGGCCGGCGATGATGCAGCCCTTGGTGGTCATGCTGTTGCCGTCAACGGTGACCGTTATCTTGTAGGACTTATCCCGTTGCGGATCGAAGGCGGTTCCAGAATAGCGACCTGCCTCGCTTTGCTTGATATCCATAATCAGGCGGTCGCCGGTCTTTTCCTTGGGTGTACCGGGTTTGATCCAGGTGTTGGTGGCGCATATCTTCCCACCGCAGGGCGCAATCACCACTTTCGCATTGCCGTCGCCGCGTGCCCAGTTGCCGTCGATTTCCGCTGCTGTGGCGCTGAGGCCAACCAGCATTGGGGACAGGGCGGATAAAATTGCCAATGCACTGACTTTCATCGTCTTTCTCCGTTTGTTGGCCCCGCCTTACCTGTGTTCGACCGTGTACAGGCCGACATTGATCGCTCCCTCTGCAAAACCTGCTTCGCAATAGCAGAGGTAATAGTCCCAGAGCCGCCGGAAGCGGTCATCGAAACCGAGCAGAGAGATGGTCTGCCACTTTGCATGAAAACGCTGGCGCCATTCCGCGAGCGTGAGCGCATAGGACCGACCGAAAAGCTCCACCTCGGTCAGTTTCAGCCCCGCCTGACCAATCGCTTTTTCAAGAGCGGAGTCTGAAGGCAGAAAGCCGCCGGGAAAGACATATTTCTGAATGAAGTCGGCCTTGCGCCTGTATGTGGCGAAGCGGTTCTCCTCGATGGAGATGATTTGAAGCACTGCGCGACCGCCGGGCTTCAGGCAACGCTTCAGCGTTTCGAAGTAGCTTGGCCAATAGGCTTCGCCCACCGCTTCGAACATTTCTACGGAAACGATGCTGTCGAATTTCTCTTTGACGTCGCGATAATCCTGCAGACGAAGATCCATGCGGTCAGCTGCGCCTTCCTTTTCCGCAGCATTTTTAGCCCAGCGCAGCTGTGATGGAGACAGGGTGATGCCGGTGACATTGGCATTTTCACGGGTGGCGAGGTGGATGGCGAGCGCTCCCCAACCGCAGCCGATCTCCAGCACGTTCCTGTTCTCACCCAGTCGGAGCTTTTCGGTAATGCGCTCGAGTTTCTTCAGCTGTGCCGCCTCGAGGGTCGGTGTCGTTTCATCGAAAATCGCCGAGGAATAAAGCATGGAGGGATCAAGCCATTGCCGATAAAACTCGTTGCCGAGATCGTAATGGGCTTCGATGTTGCGGCGGCTGCCGCGTCTGGTATTGGCATTCAGCCGGTGTGTAAGCCGGTTGATGACGCGCATCGGCAGGCTGCCCTGCATCGACCTTTCAAATGCCTCGCTATTTTGTGCGGCGAAACGAATGAGCGCCGTCAGGTCAGGCGTCGACCAGTCATTCTCGATAAAGCCTTCCGCGAAGCCTATGTCGCCATTGACGATCAGCCGGCGGATTGCGCGCCAATTGTGCAGCATGAGTGCGGCTTCGACGCCTTCCGATTTTCCTGATTTTTCTATGGTACTGCCGCCGGGAAGGATTATCCGCAGCCGACCCCTGTCGATGTTGTTCAGCAGGCGATTGATGAGCCATGTGCCCATGCCCATGCGACCATTGAGCGGAGCATTCTGCGCCGGTAGTTCCGAGAGATTTTCAAACGGGGTCATGAATTCTGGCCTCGATTTGCGACGATGAAGGGGAAACGAAGGAGACGGGCTCGGCGGGCGGCAGCGGACGTTTTCTCAGCCGCACGCCTTTCAGCCAGATTTTCAGGGCTTCCCAGTGAATGCCGAGAACGACTTTCAGCGTGAGGAAGGGGATGGTGATGAAGGCTTTCAGGAGCGCGCCGTCGGTTAGTTCGACCCGTTTGGCAAGATGCCGGGCCGTGAGGACGGCACCGTCGTCGTCGAAAGTTTCAATGACGATCTTCAGCCTGTCACCGGGCGGGACAACGCGGAAAACATATTTGAGGTCCATATCCATGAAGGGCGAGACGTAAAATGCCTTGCCGCAGCGCTGGACGATCTCGGCCCCCGCGCCAGCCTCCACCGGGATCAGATAGGCGTGTCGTTCGCCAAAGGTGTTGTCGACCTCCCAGAGAATGGCTTTAAGCGACATCTCGCGCCCATAGCAGAAGAACACGCTGAGCGGGTTAAAGGCCCAGCCAAACAGGCGCGGCATGGTGAGTAGGCGAATAGGGCCCCCATCCACGGCAATGCCTGCCGACTTCATTGCCGTCTCAATCTGCTGGCGCAGCCCAATGGTGCTGCCGTTGCCGCGGTCTTTACGATGAAATGAAAACAGGTTGAACCGGTCTACGGAGAAAAACCGCAATTTCCGGTCGAGCGTCTCCAGCTCATCGAGGTCGAGGAGCAGCGAATAAATCCGATAGGCGAGACTATGGGTTTTCGGCTTGAAGCGCACATGCGTTACATGGCCGGGAAAAAGCGCCGAGGTGAAGGGTGACGTCATGCCATCGCCTCCATGATTTCCGTGTCTGTCGCAATCGTCGCCGAATCCAGGCGAATGATCCGACCGTTGTCGTCGGCAACTTTCCATGGACGGGAGACACCGCCAAGATCTTCGGCGACGGCAAGACCGGCCTGAAGACCATCTTCATGAAAACCGGATCCGAAATAAGCGCCGCAGAACCAGGTGTTTCTCAGACCCTGCAAGGCCCATAGCTCCTGACGCGCCCGTTCGGTGCCGCCATCGAATACCGGATGGTGATAGGTTTCCTCGGCGATGATTTTTCCTTGATCCGGTTCCCGCACCGGGTTCAGCGTTACGAAAATGTCCTGAGCTTCACCCAGCGGCTGAAGCCTGTTCATCCAGTAGGTAATGCTAGGCTGGCTCGTTTTAATGCGCGTGTCGGCCACATAGTTCCAGCTTGACCAGGCAGCGCGGCGTCGCGGCATGAAACTGCTGTCGGTGTGAAGCACGGCGCGGTTTTGGGTGTAGGAAAAAGCGCCAAGAATGCGCCGTTCGGCGCGTGTTGCATCCGCGAGCATGTTGAGCGCCTGATCCGCATGGGTTGCGATCACCACGTCATCGAAGCGCACGGCTTTGCCGTCCGCAGTGGTGATTTCGACGCCATCGAGCAGGCGGCGGATGTGCTTCACCGGCGTCGAGAGGAAAATTCGATCGGCAAACGGCGCGGTGATGCGTTTCACATATTCGCGCGAGCCACCGACGACTGTGCGCCAGACCGGCCGGTTGCGCAGCAACAGCAGGCCGTGATTGCGGCAGAATTTGATGAAATGCGCCGCCGGATAACGGCCGACCTCCATGGCCGGCGTGGACCAGATGGCCGCAGCCATGGGATAAAGATGATCATCGCGGAACGCTGAACCTTACCGGTTGCGGGAGAGATATTCGTCGAGAGACAGATCGCCCATCAAATGCAGATCGCGGGGGGCGTTGCGGTAAAAGCGCAAAAGGTCCGCAAGCATCGTCCAGAAACGTGGCCTGAGAATGTTGGATTTCTGGGCCAGGAGGCCAAGGCCGGTTCCGCCGGAATATTCGAAACCGCCATTATCCAAAGAAACGGCGAAAGACATGTTCGACGCCGCTGTCGCCACCCCCAATTTCTGGAAAAGCGCGGTGAGATTGGGATAAGTCTGTTCGTTATACACAATGAATCCGGTATCGACATGGACTTGTCCATGGCCCGTGCTGAACGTCACCGTATTGGTG
>JAEXMK010000164.1 GCA_023444445.1 Pseudomonadota bacterium
TCATGCGGGGCAGAAATACGCACACCCCGAATCACCCTTAGTCTAGGGCAGCATAGTCAGGAACTAAATCACTGATTCGACAAGTTTCGCGGTGATGCACAGCTTTGTGAAAACCGTCCGGGTCGACGCAGTTTGCCGATACGTCGGCCACAAAAAAGCCGGGGCGAAAAATCCACCCCGGCCCTGGAAAGAAAACGATCGCCTATCGATCAGAAAACGAACTCGGCCGCCTTGGCAAAACCCGGCACCGGCTTGACCGAGGCGTTGAAGGAGCTTGCAGCCGAGGTGCTGTTGCCATCACGGCGATAGACAGTGGCCTTGGCGGCATTGCCATATCCGACGACGACGACAAGACGTCCTCCATCACGCAACTGATCGGTCAGTGCGGCAGGCACTTCCTCGACCGAACCGTTGATGAAAATCAGGTCATAAGGCGCTTCGCCGGCATAACCTTTTTCGAGATCGCCGGTCACT
The DNA here is from genome assembly GCA_023444445.1 of Pseudomonadota bacterium. Taxonomy (GTDB): domain Bacteria; phylum Pseudomonadota; class Alphaproteobacteria; order Rhizobiales; family Rhizobiaceae; genus Agrobacterium. Next base: position 475 of record JAEXMK010000164.1, read on the forward strand.
ACGGCGACGTTGTCATATCCAAGCGACGCCAGGGTCTCGGTTGCCTGTGCGGCCAGCGCTTCGTCGCTTTCGAGCGAAACCACCGAACCGGCAAGCTGGGACAGGATGGCGGCCGCATAACCGGAGCCACCACCAACTTCCAGCACGACATCTTCCTTGGAGACCGCGGCAAGCTGCAGCAACTTCGCCAGCGGCGAGGCCTTCATGACATAGCGGGCCGGGCGACCGTCGAGCGCCGGACAGATTTGCAGATCCTCATCCGCATAGGCAATCTGCCGCACACCCGCCGGCACGAATGCCTCGCGCGGCACGCTCAAAAACGCCTTCAGCACGGAATGCGACGTCACGTCGGTCGTGCGCAACTGGCTGTCGACCATATTGGCGCGTGCGGTTTCGAAATCCATCATGTCCTTATCGCCTCAATTTCAAGGATAGGGGCTGGAAACCAGCCCGAAGTCGGAAGATGCAGCCGACCGTTAAAACAATCTCATAATTGCCAGAAGCTGCGCTTTCAAGCGCGCTCATTGACTGCGATCCCAAAAAGCACAGGCGGGTGATGCAAATTTCTCGCGACAGGCATGAAATACCTCGTCAGGAGGCGGGAACATCCGGCATGATCCACCAGAAAAGCTGAACGAGATCACTCCAAAGCTGCGTCAGGCCCTCGATCATCTGCACCGTCATCGTATAGGCGTAGATCGTCAAGACAGTAACGACACCAAGGAGCAGCCATGGCCAGAGCCTTCGCTTCCTGTCGTTGCCCGCATTTTCCCGCTGATCCTGATCCACGCTCTCCTCCTGCATTCTGGCCAAAACGATGCGTATCCGCATCATCAACGGATCTCAGATATAATTACGATGCAGATGATGACGTCGGCCTTCTTGACAACGAGCCGCTCTCCCAAATTTCCCTAGATGCGCCGTGCCTCGCTTACTTCAAGGAACTTGTGCTTTGTTCTGTTCTCGATGGTGACGAGCAAGGTCGCTCTCGGACAAAACACGAAAGGTCACCATGGCTGAAATCTTTTCTATGACAATTCGAATCAGATCATTTCCCGCCTGATGAGAAAAACGCCGGATGGGTTCACTTGCGCGGGTCTTGGAAAGGTGCGGGTTGTTGCCCTCCACTTTCCATCATTCGATCATTCAATCCTCGGATTAGCGCATCCATTTTCGCATTGAGCTCTACATTGCTTGTCGTGAGGGAATTAATCTGCGGTTGAAGATTTTGTGTAGAAGACTGCACCGCGCGTTCAGCTACCTGCTGAGCATCCATGCCAAGACCAAACCATTGGGCGCCATAGGCCATAACCGCAATTACGACAGCAACGACACCTATGCCAGTCCCGACGACTGTCGAACGCATTCCAGAGGTTGATCGCTCAACATGTTCCATGCGCTGGTTGAGGAGTTTCAGCTCACCAAGAAGTTCAGCGAACTTTGTATCGGTTCTCGCTTCTGCTGCCGCGATTTTGGCGTCAACTTCGGACATTGTAGGTTCTTCGATCCCTTTTCGCGTCTCTGCTGAATATAGAGATTTTAGAGCTTCGTTCAAAGCATCGGTAGCCCGAAAAGCCAGGATATTGTCGCTATTTGTGTTCAAGGTCGTTAGCCTTTTGGTATGACAATTTTATCGAGTCATATAATTCTTTCAGAGAATCCAAAGACTTACTTGCAATCTCAACAGCGTCAGCGTTGGATTTCTTCGCCGCATCAATGTCTCCAACATTTATTTGGCTAATTGTCGTGGAAAGACGAAAAATTGCAGAGTGAATCCTAAACAAAGTAGCAATCAAATTGTCGATTTGCTGAGTGTCAAGCGAAAGTTCCTTTCGGCTTGGAACCGCCAATTCGCTCCAAACAGCATCAAGCTGATCTTTACTTGCCTGCTCCTCTGCATCTGTTTGGGATTTATTACTCACAACTTTCTTCCCTTCCTCATCGCTCACTGCTTCTTCACCTCGCCCCGCCTCGCATGTCGCATTTCCGCAACCTGTCAGAATGCTCGCGCTAGTCAAGTCGTGGCTACCCAATTTGACGGCGCTGGTGGATCTTCAATGAAGAGTACGAGCGGGTCATTCATTTTTTGGGCGGAAGACGAATAGTGCATCCCAAGAAAGCACTACCGCGATTTCTCTGCGTTGAAATCAATACCTACAAAGCATCTTGATACCGATCCAGGCATCTGAGCCTTGCGAAAACGCGAAAGGTTTGGCTTGTGTCTCAAATCAGCTAACTTCGCCGCATTAACTCAGACGATACTCACACGGAGTACTTTTTTCCGGAAATATAGAGTGAGCTACAAGATTCTGAAACGGACTATGAAAGAGTTAGATAAAGAAATGACGATTTCCTGAAAGCGATACGAATAAATGACCGGGCGGAACGTTACACGTCCAATCCATGACACACACATCACCGCCTGAGCCTGCCCGAAAACTTGTGAAATCAGCGTGCAACCAGCAACGACACGAACGTCGCCAGAAAGAAAATCAACAGTAAATATCTGATTTTATTGGTGAATTTTTTGGAGGCCTCGCCCGGAATTGAACCGGGGTACAAGGATTTGCAGTCCTCTGCGTCACCACTCCGCCACGAGGCCTCACACGCTCTTTAATTCAAGCGATGGCGGGCATTTAGAACGAATCCATTTTGGGCGCAAGAGGGTTCGTTCTGAATGTGATGTTTTTTCGAACCCTCTTGCCGACACAGATGAGGAAAACTCTAAGCGCTTAAGATTGCGTGGTTTTTTGTATCTTCCTCATATTTCAGAAGAAACGATGCCCGCATCGCGCGTTTGCGGCGATGCGGGCATGAGATATTGCCGTGGGTGATCGGTCATATCCGCCCGAGCAGGACCAGGATCAGCACGATGACCAGAACCAGCCCGAGGCCGCCCGACGGGCCATAGCCGTAATTATGATATCCCCAGCTCGGCAGCGCGCCGATCAGGAACAGGATGAGCAGGATGACGAGGATGGTGCCGAGCATGTGTAACCCTCCACTCTTGGCATGTGTCTGACGGCTTCAATGATGCGGCGTGAAAAAAGTTCCCTTGCGCTTCTCTCCCCGCAGCATGTTCAGAGGAGCCCACCCCCAGCGGTGTCAAAGGGTTAAGCGATCATCAGAGACGGAGTGGCAGATCGTGCCGTTGCCGCCTGCCGTATAAGGTAATTTGCCGGATAAAAAGCGTCGGCGTCAGACCGCGCAGTCCTTCGAGTTTGGATGCGTCCACCGCTGGCTACTAGACAGGCCGGACAGCGGCAGCGATTTATTCGAGGTAATTTCTCGGCCTATGTAGATTGGCTGTTGTCCGTCATAGTGGAAAAACTCCCCCGTCCCCTGAAACTGGCGGGAGACGGAGAGATCTGGCCCCACTGGCAGTGCGCCAGATCTCTCCCGCCCCTAACCAATTCTTGCAGACAGTCACACGGATATTTTACCGGCGATGATATGCGGCTCCCCTTGCCTTGTCGGTTTCACTCCGGCTAGACCCCGGACAGGGAGGGAGGAACGAGAATCATATGTTCGGTTTTGCGAACCTCATCCCGCTTTTCATCTTCGCCTTCCTCGTCTACGTTTTCTTCCGCTGGGTCGCGCGCGACATTCAAAATCCGAAAGGCAAATAGCCGGGACGAATTGTTCCCTATTTTCTTGCCAGTGAGGAACCGCTGCGCCTCCATTTCGTTTTTAAAGACGCACTTCGGAGGACAGGATGAAAACGCTCCCATCATCGGCCGCTATTATGCTTTCACTGGCACTTTCAGGATGCACGACCGCCGGACCGGGTTCCTACACCGGCCCTGCGCCCTATGTGGAGCCCATCCCCGGCAGCATCATCTATAGGGGCCAGCCGCGTACCAAGCTGACGAAATCGCCGATCGGCAGCACCTTCACCCATGACTTCCGCATCGATGGCAGCACAAGGGCGGTAGAGACCTATCGCATCGCGCCGGATCGTTCCCTCGAACTCATCGACCGCCGCATCATTCGCGAATGGCTGTTCGGCCGCGACGACTGACCGCACCTTGGCGGCAAGAAACGGGCCGGGAACGGGATTGCGCATCCTGGCCCGTTCGTTTAGAGCCGGTCGCAACAACCACGATGGATAGGCGATGAACACGCGCTGGCAAAAACCCGTCCTGATCGCGTTTGAAACGCCGGGCGACTATACGAGCATCGAGACCACGCAGGCGGCATCCTGGGCGTTGATCGAGGATTGGCCGATAGAAGACGGCGATGCTCTGGACAAGGCGTTGCTGGTATGCGCCGCGGTCGACGCGGGTAAGAAAAAGCCGGAAGATGCGCGCAAGGCCTTCATCGCCGCCGCAATCGAGGCCGGCCTCGACATCAAGGCCTGAGAATATCGCCCCGGTTGGCCAAAATATGCGCCCTGTAGCGCAAAAACTTCAAGACCTACGAGTTCGAAGGGAAAAACAGATGGAAGCTTCCGCGAACATGAAAAAAGCACTCTTCATTTTCCTCCTCTCCTGCCTCGCCATCGGCCTTCTCGGCCACCTCGTGGTCGCCTTCGTCGTCACGGGATAAGCCGCCCCGCGCCGCGAGCCGACCGCGCCTTAAAAAATCCTAAATTTCATTTTGCTGTTATGGAACTGGGGGAAGCTCTGTCCGTTCTCTTTTCGCCACTCACAAGGAGGATAGAAATGCGTGATGGATTGAACGGTTTTCTCGAAATTTCGATGCTCGGCTTCGTGATCGCAAGCTGCTTTTTCATGGTCAATCCGCCGATTTGACCAGCTTAAAAATTCTTAGTCAAGCGGTCGGGTTTCTCTAAAATCCCGGCGCAAAGAAAATGCGGCCTTTTGGGCCGCATTTCTTTTTCAATCAGCCCGGTCTCAAGCGGAAAGCTTGGCCGCCAGCTTGGCGACATGCGCGCCCTGATAACGCGCGGCTTCCAGCTCAATTGCGGAAGGCTGACGCGAGCCGTCGCCATCGGTGATGGTGGACGCGCCATAGGGCGAACCACCCTTGATTTCGTCTACCCCCATCTGGCCCTGGAACGCGTAGGGCAGACCAACAACGGCCATGCCGTGATGCAGGAAGGTTGGAATGAAACCGAGAATGGTCGATTCCTGGCCGCCGTGCTGCGTGGCGGACGATGTAAAGGCCGAACCGACCTTACCAACCAGCTTGCCGTTAAACCACAGACCGCCGGTCTGGTCCCAGAAATTGCGCATCTGCGAGGCAACCGTGCCGAAGCGCGTGCCAGCGCCGACGATTATGGCGTCGTATTCGGCCAGTTCATCAACCGTTGCCACCGGAGCCTGCTGATCCAGCTTGAAGTGCGAGGCCTTGGCGACCTCTTCCGGAACCAGTTCAGGAACGCGCTTGACCACGGCTTCCGCGCCGGCTGACTTAACACCTTCTGCGACGGCATAGGCCATTGTCTCGATATGGCCGTAAGAGGAGTAATAAAGTACCAGAACCTTTGTCATTCTCTTCGTTTCCTTTGCTGGAACTGTTTCCGGCGTACCGGCCAGAAGCTTCTTCAAAAACTCGATGATCATCGGCGTTGACCCGTGAAATGTATATGACAAAAAGGTAGCTGACGGACCCTTATCCCGCCAGCCGGGGATTGGCATACGCACTGTTCACGATAAGTGAACGGAAATTCGGAACGTCAACCGTTTGCGAAAATACATTTTTTCAAAACCGCTTTGCATTCATCTGGCGCGGGGCTAACGTTTGGTAAAACAGTTGACGAGTGCACCCATGTCCAACCCCTCCTCCACCTCTTCCGTTGTCACCGCTGCCATGCTTGCTATCGGCGACGAGCTGCTGTCGGGCCGCACCAAGGATAAGAATATCGGGCATCTCGCAGATGTGCTGACCATGTCGGGGATCGACCTCAAGGAAGTGCGTATCGTCGCCGACGAGGAAGAGCAGATCGTCGAGGCGCTGAACGCACTGCGCAGCCGTTATGATTATGTCTTCACCTCGGGCGGCATCGGTCCGACCCATGACGACATCACGGCAGACGCGGTATCAGTGGCATTCGGCCTGCCCTGCGAACATGATACCGAGGCGCTGCGCCTGCTGGGCGACATGTACCGTGTTCGTGAGATGGAATTCACCGAGGCGCGCAAGCGCATGGCGCGCATGCCGAGAGGTGCCGCCCATATCGCCAATCCCGTTTCCGTCGCCCCCGGCTTCGTTATCGGCAATGTTTATGTCATGGCAGGCGTGCCGCAGGTGTTTCAGGCCATGCTCGATAATGTCATGCCCACCTTGCGCACCGGCGCGAAGGTCATGTCGCAGGCGGTGCGCTCCCCCTATGGCGAGGGTGATATCGGTACGCCGCTGACGGCCATCCAGAAGGCCCATCCCGAAACGAGCATCGGCTCCTATCCGAAATATGACGGGCAGCGTTTTTCGACGGAGATCGTCGTGCGCGCCCGCGACGCCGGCGTGCTGAAGGCGGCCGCGGATGCCGTGGCGGCCATGATTGAGGCGATCGGCCAGGAAAAGCAGCTGGCCGCCAGCGAGGGCGATGCAACCGCCTGAGACAGAAGTTTCAAAGGCGGTGCGGGAGTTGACCAAAATCAAGGTGGCCATCGGCAAAGATGGCCATTCTCCCCACAGAAACCAGATGTCACCGAGGAGAGAAAAATGGGTTACAAAACGATACTGGCAGTGGTCGATAATGCTTCGAACACGCAGAAGCTCGGCGAATTCGTGGTGAGCCTTGCCGATCAGTTTTCCTCGCATGTGATCGGCCTGCACATGGAAACGCTGGCAGCGGTTCCGCTCGTCGCACCGATGGAGATTCCCGACCCCGCCACCGTGCAGGCGCTGCAGGATGTGGCGCACAAGGAAACCACCGAAGTCGGGACCATTTTTGAAAGGACGCTCTCAGCAAACGGCATCTCGCATGAATGGCGCAGCTTCGTGACTTCTGTCGGTTACGCCTCTGCATCCGCGATCGATAGCGCCCGTTGTGCCGATCTCGTCGTCGCCCGCCAGAGCAACTCGTCGGCACTGTCAGACAGCCGTTCCGATATTGACGGTTTCCTTTATGAAAGCGGTCGCCCCGTTCTCCTCGTGCCGCATGTGTTGACGGTGGCCAAACCGATCAAGCGAGTCCTGATTGCCTGGAACGGTTCTCGCGAAGCGACGCGCGCCACTTTTGACGCCCTGCCCTTCCTGAAAGCCGCCGACAGCGTCGAGATTTTCTCCGTCGATCAGGCCGAAAGCGAAACGCAATCATCAGGTCTCGCCGGCACCGAACTCGCTGCCACGCTTGCGCGCCACGGCGTCAACGTCACGGTCACCTCGCAGGAAAAGATCGCCGGAATCTCGGCGCAGGCCGCCATCGAAAACCGTCTGTCGGATCACAGCATCGACCTTCTGGTCATGGGCGCCTATGGCCATTCCCGCTGGTGGGAACTGCTGTTCGGCGGCGTCACCCGCACGCTGCTCGATTCCATGACGGCGATGACGCTGCTGTCGCGTTGAATATGGATGCGGCGCAAATGGCGCCGTCGGCCCCCGCCATCTCGCTTTAAACGAGCGTCTGCCGCATTTTTATTCTCCCCGCCGGGGAGAAGTCCGCGGCAGCGGGATGAGGGGGTTCGCTCTCCGAAATCCAGCAACGTGGCCCCCTCATCCGACCCTTCGGGCCACCTTCTCCCCCGAGGGGAGAAGAAACAAGCGGCATTTTCCTAGCCAAAATCACGGCTGATAAGCGCAAAGCTTGCCTTTTTGCCGGTCTTGCGGCTATTAGCCAAAGCCATCGACAATTTTGACCAGATGGTAGACGACATGTCCCTTCCCGATAAAGCCTTTCCCGTTTCCTGGGACCAGTTTCACCGCGACGCCCGTGCGCTTGCCTGGCGTCTTGCCGGTCTCGACAAAGAGTTCCGGGCGATCGTCTGCATCACCCGCGGCGGCCTCGTTCCGGCGGCGATCATTTCCCGCGAACTGAACATCCGCATGATCGACACGGTCTGCATCGCCACCCGTCATGACTACGTCAACCAGGGTGATACGGTCCTCTTGAAAGGCGTGGCCCCCGAGTTGACGAGCGACGCCGGCGAAGGCGTGCTTGTCGTCGACGATCTGACCGATACCGGCAAGACGGCGCTGGAAGTGCGCGAGATGCTGCCGAAAGCGCATTTTGCCTGCGTTTACGCCAAGCCGAAGGGCGTGCCGACCATCGATACTTTCGTCACCGAAGTGAGCCAGGACACCTGGATCTATTTCCCCTGGGACATGGGTTTCACCTATCAGGAGCCGATCGCCAAGGGATCGCGCGGCTAAGGGCTGCCTTCAAGCAAAATCCGACAGGAAAAGCCGCCCCACCGAGGGCGGTTTTTTGTGGAGAAAGATCTTTTCTGACAGGTGCGGAAAACACGGAAAAACCGCAGTGTCGCCATTATGCCTCACCCCGGAAATGTGGGGTTTTGCCTTTCCGTTGCGGAAACCAGCCTCGCGCAAGCTTCAAATTCTCTCGCCAAGTCACTGATTTTTCTGAGAGCTTTTCCTATCCCCGTTTTCCACAGGCACTCCACACAATATCTTGTGGTTAAAAATGGGTTTCAATCTATGGCTTGACGAATCTGTGCCGCGAGAGGAAAGTGACACTTATGTTGCGGCGGCAACGGACCGGAAAGTAACGAGGCCGGTTCTTCTCCATCTTCAGCGCGCATGTCCAAACGGCGTCCCGGCCATGAGGGGGCGGTTCGCCGATGGCTCTTCTGCGCCTTCGGAAACCGCCAAAAACATCACGCGGGGACTGGCAGCAAGAATGCGTTAATACTATATCTAGTAGGCTTGCGGCCAACTTAAACACGAGATACAGGGGTGACATCCAAGGATGAACATCCCTACCAGATCGGCAACAACCGGCTGCGCGAAGGCATCGCACGGCTGGAACGAATTTTTGCGCCCTTTACCAGGCGCCCAATGGACGAGGACAGAAACCATGCGCATTGAACGCCGCTTCACGAAGCCCGGCCAATCGCCTTACGCGGAAATCGACTTCCGCAAGGCCGTCAGTGAAATCAAGAACCCGGATGGATCGATCGTGTTCCGTCTGGCTGACATCGACGTTCCCGCGCAGTTCAGCCAGGTTGCGACCGACGTTCTGGCGCAGAAATATTTCCGCAAGGCCGGCGTGCCGAAGTTCCTGAAGAAGGTCGAAGAGAACGACGTTCCCTCCTTCCTCTGGCGCTCCGTTGCCGATGAAAAGGCCCTGAAGGACGTTCCGGAGGCCGAGCGCTACGGCTCCGAGACCGATGCACGCCAGGTTTTCGATCGTCTGGCCGGCACCTGGGCCTATTGGGGCTGGAAGGGCAAATATTTCTCGTCCGAAGAAGATGCCCTCGCCTTCCGCGACGAGCTTGCCTATATGCTCGCCACCCAGCGTGTTGCCCCCAACTCCCCGCAATGGTTCAACACCGGCCTGCATTGGGCCTATGGCATTGATGGTCCCGGCCAGGGCCACTTCTATGTCGATCCCTTCACCGGCAAGCTGACCAAGTCCAAGTCCGCTTACGAACATCCGCAGCCGCATGCCTGCTTCATCCAGTCCGTTGAGGACGACCTCGTTAATGAAGGCGGCATCATGGACCTGTGGGTGCGTGAAGCGCGCCTGTTCAAATACGGCTCCGGCACCGGTTCCAACTTCTCCTATCTGCGCGGCGAAGGCGAAAAGCTGTCCGGCGGTGGCAAATCGTCCGGCCTGATGAGCTTCCTCAAGATCGGCGACCGCGCAGCCGGCGCCATCAAGTCCGGCGGCACGACCCGCCGTGCGGCCAAGATGGTCGTTGTCGATGCCGACCACCCGGATATCGAAGCCTATATCGACTGGAAGGTGAACGAGGAGCAGAAGGTTGCCGCTCTCGTCACCGGTTCCAAGATCGTCGCCAAGCACCTGAAGGCAATCATGAAGGCCTGCGTCAACTGCGAGGCTGACAATGGCGATTGCTTCGACCCGGCCAAGAACCCTGCCCTGAAGCGCGAAATCCGCGCTGCCAAGAAGGACATGGTGCCGGAAAACTACGTCAAGCGCGTCATCCAGTTCGCCGAGCAGGGTTACAAGGACATCCAGTTCAAGACCTATGACACGGACTGGGATTCGGAAGCCTACCTCACGGTATCAGGCCAGAACTCCAACAACTCCGTCTCGCTGAAGGACGACTTCCTGCGCGCTGTCGAAAATGACGGTGACTGGAACCTGACCGCCCGCAAGGACGGCAAGGTCATGAAGACACTAAAGGCCCGCGACCTCTGGGAAAAGATTTCCCACGCCGCCTGGGCGTCTGCCGATCCGGGCCTGCACTTCAACACGACGATGAACGACTGGCACACCTCGCCGGCGGCCGGCCCGATCCGCGCGTCCAACCCGTGCTCGGAATACATGTTCCTCGACGACACGGCCTGCAACCTTGCCTCGCTGAACCTTCTGCAGTTCAAGGATCAGGCGACGAAGCGCATCGATATCGCTGACTACGAACACGCCGTTCGCCTCTGGACCGTCGTGCTCGAAGTGTCCGTCATGATGGCGCAGTTCCCCTCGCGCCAGATCGCCGAACTCTCCTATGAGTACCGCACGCTGGGCCTCGGTTACGCCAATATCGGCGGCCTCCTGATGTCCTCGGGCATTCCCTATGACAGCGCCGAAGGCCGCGCCATTGCCGGTGCGCTCACTGCCATCATGACCGGCGTGTCCTATGCCACCTCGGCCGAAATGGCCGGCGAGCTTGGCCCCTTCCCGGGCTTTGCGCCGAACCGCGACAACATGCTGCGCGTCATCCGCAACCACCGCCGCGCCGCCCTTGGCCAGTCGGAAGGTTATGAGGGCCTGTCGGTCAACCCGGTCGCACTCGTCCATGGCGACTGCCCGGATCAGGACCTGATCGCCCACGCGACGGCCGCCTGGGACAAGGCGCTGGAACTTGGCGAAAAGCACGGCTACCGCAACGCCCAGACGACCGTTATCGCGCCGACCGGCACCATCGGCCTCGTGATGGATTGCGACACGACCGGTATCGAGCCTGACTTCGCACTGGTGAAGTTCAAGAAGCTCGCCGGCGGCGGTTACTTCAAGATCATCAACCGCGCGGTTCCCGATGCGCTGCGGTCGCTCGGTTATTCCGAAAGCCAGATCGCCGAGATCGAGGCCTATGCTGTCGGCCATGGCAATCTCAACCAGGCTCCCGGCATCAACCCCTCGACGCTGAAGGCCAAGGGCTTCACCGATGAGAAGATCGAAGCCGTCAACGGCGCGCTGAAAAGCGCCTTCGACATCAAGTTCGTCTTCAACCAGTGGACGCTCGGCGCCGACTTCCTCAAGGAAACGCTGAAGGTCTCCGACGAGCAGCTCTCCGACATGAGCTTCAACCTGCTCGAGCACCTCGGCTTCGGCAAAAAAGACATCGAAGCAGCAAACGTGCACGTCTGCGGCGCGATGACGCTGGAAGGCGCACCGTTCCTGAAGAACGAGCACCTGCCCGTCTTCGATTGCGCCAACCCCTGCGGCAAGATCGGCAAGCGTTACCTCTCGGTCGAATCGCATATCCGCATGATGGCGGCGGCTCAGCCCTTCATCTCCGGCGCGATCTCCAAGACGATCAACATGCCGAACGATGCGACGGTGGAAGATTGCGGCGCAGCCTACATGCTGTCCTGGAAGCTGGCGCTGAAGGCCAACGCCCTTTACCGCGATGGTTCCAAGCTGTCCCAGCCGCTCAATGCGTCGCTGGTGGAAGACGAGGACGAAGAAGACCTGATCGAAGAGCTGATCCAGCAGCCCGCCGCACAGCAGGCCGTGACGATCACCGAAAAGATCGTTGAGCGCGTCATCGAGCGCGTCTCGCGCGAGCGTGAAAAGCTGCCGAACCGCCGTCAGGGTTACACCCAGAAGGCAACTGTCGGCGGTCACAAGGTCTATCTGCGCACCGGTGAATTCGGTGACGGCCGCATCGGCGAAATCTTCATCGACATGCATAAGGAAGGCGCTGCCTTCCGCGCGATGATGAACAACTTCGCCATCGCCATTTCGCTTGGCCTGCAATATGGCGTGCCGCTGGAAGAATATGTGGAGGCCTTCACCTTCACCAAGTTCGAACCGGCCGGCATGGTGCAGGGCAACGACGCGATCAAGAACGCCACGTCGATCCTGGACTACGTGTTCCGCGAACTCGCCGTCTCCTATCTCGGCCGCCATGATCTCGCCCATGTCGATACGTCCGATTTCTCCAACACGGCGCTCGGCAAGGGTATCCAGGAAGGCAAGACCAACCTCGTTTCCACCGGCTGGACCCGCGGTTACAAGCCGACCATCGTGTCCCGCAATGACGGCGAACGCACCGCTTCCGAGCCCAAGGGTTCTGCAACGGCAACCCCTGCCCGTGCCTCGGCCAACGTGACGGCTTTCGCCGGCTCCGCCGCCCGCAAGCTGGAACCGACAGTCGCCATCGCAACCTCCGAAATCGTCTCCTTCAAGCGGGACTATGAAGAGCGCGCCAAAGAACTGGCCGAAGAAATCGCCGAAGAAGTGATCGACGAGGTCGTCCAGGAAGCCCAGCAGACGGCAACCGCCCTCTTCTCCGACAAGGCCGCCGCGGACGCCGCTTCGGCCAAGACGGAAGCCAAGAAGGTCGAAAACGAACGCCGCATGCGCTCGATTGCACAGGGGTATACGGGCAACATGTGCTCGGAATGCCAGAACTTCACGATGGTGCGGAACGGCACTTGCGAGAAGTGCGATACTTGTGGTGCGACGAGCGGTTGCTCGTAAGTAGAGGTCGCTTATGGAGCGGCTTGTGGATAACCGTCGGTTCCAAGTTATCGAAGGTGGAGGGCGAAAGCCCTCCGCCTGGATCGACATACCGCAAACCGTAATAGGGATTTCACCGGCAAGTCCTTCAGATCCTTGTTCATTTCGAATTGGAATGAATGGCGTCAAAAAAGCGCTAGAGTCTGGGAATAAGCAACCGTTGCTTGATCTGTGGTCGTTGGTTCTAGGTCAAATCCCGCCTGTTAATAACGCGTTGATAAAGTGGGGAACCACTGAGGTAAAATCCCAGCTAAAATCTATTGATAGCGCTCATGCTTGTTTTCGTGGTATAAAAAGACCCGTTGGTGACGACGATCAAGGGTTCGACGTCTACGCTTATGTTACCAAGCCAAAGGTGATGTTCAAATACGCACCTTCAATGAGTTGCGTTATTGAACCGTTAGAAATACCCTGTGACGTGGTATGCGTGACCTACGTAAGAATGGATTTTCCGAACGGTCGGAGTCCATTGGCGAAGAAATCTGTTTTGAGCCGTGGCATCGTTACACATTGGGAGCTAGTGGAAGCTGATGAAACGGGTCTTTTGCCAATCGACAGCAGAGAGCGCTATAGAAAAAGAAACTGGTAGCGAAATGAGACTGCGATGAAGGTCGACCTGATAGCTTTGAAGGATTACGAGCCAGCAGCTATCTACAATGAAGAATCAGATAGCTTAGAATATCTTCGCTTTTCGACACCCTCTATATATAGAAGAGTTGACTCGAGATTAACTCTCGTCCTTTCGTTAGAAGACCGATCCATAATCGGCTTCAAATTAAAAGGATTCAAAAATCTATACCTGAGAAAATTGAAATCAACGTTGGGCGCGCGATGCCCAGATTTTATTGAACTCGTGGATATACTCCAAGAAATGACTAATACAGCTGGCGCCGCACTGTTTGAAGAGCAGCAAAAAATGGCGTACTCTTCTGCGCTCGAAATGGCCGCAAAAGATAATGTTCACGTAAGGGACCTCCCTCAAGTCGTTGGATAGGCCCGGATTTTTCTATTTTCGTCTCTTTGTCCAATGCGCTGATGATCATCATCACATTAAACTGGGATTAGCTATTTTTCCCGGATGTATATTTCCTTGAGTAAAAGACGGGAGTCTTGGTATGAGTAAACTCACCCCATAAAATCCGTCAGCAACTTCACATTCAACGCCGCTATCACCAACGCAATCAGCCACGCAAAGCCGGAAAGCCAGAGCGGTGAGCGCAGCTCGCCCATCTTGGCCTTGTCACCGGTGAACATGACAAGCGGGAAGACGGCGAAGGAGAGTTGCAGGCTTAAGACCACCTGCGTCAGGATCAGCAGTTCGCCCGTACCGCTGTCGCCATAGAGAATAGTCACGCCTGCGGCGGGGATGATGGCGATAGCGCGGGTGATGAGGCGGCGCAGCCACGGGGCGAGCCGCATCTTGAGGAAACCCTCCATCACGATCTGGCCGGCAAGTGTGGCCGTGACGGTGGAATTGATGCCGCAGCACAAAAGCGCCACGCCAAACAGCGTCGGGGCAATGGCAAGGCCGAGCAGAGGCGCCAGCAGATTATGCGCCTCGCCGAGTTCGGCGACATTGGTCTGTCCCGCCTTGTTGAAGGTCGCCGCCGCCAGAATGAGGATCGAGGCGGTGATGAGAAGCGCGAACATCAGAGCGATGGTGGAATCGAGGGTCGCGAATTTCAGCGCCTCGCGTTTTTCGGCAATCGTCTCGCCGATTTCGCGGGTCTGCACGATGCCGGAATGCAGATAGAGATTATGCGGCATGACGGTCGCGCCGAGAATACCGAGCGCCAGATAGAGCATGTCAGGATTGGTGACGATCTCGGTCGTCGGCGCAAAACCAAGGATCACCTGCCCCCAGTCAGGGTCGGCGAGCGCCACCTGAATGGCGAAACACACAGCGATAACGCCAAGCAACGTGATGACCAGCGCCTCCCGAGGGAAACCGGATCGCCATTCAATCCGCCTGATCGGCCTTCCCGAGACTGAATGACCGGACTCACGTCCTTGTCATCACCTGTTCGCCACCCGAACGGAACGGTCGCGGTAGCGCTGGCGTTGATCTTTCACCAAAACGCTTAAATCTGGGGACGTTCATGTTACAGCACCGGAATAACGACGTGGTGAACCATCCAAGCCGTTGGCCGAACTATATCATGGGGCACAGAAAGCCCCGCGAATGGCTGATGACGATCAGCGGTGTCCTGCTGCTCTTCGTCGTCGCGGCCGCGGTCGCCATGGGTTACCTCGTCAGCAGCCATCCCGGCAAGCCGGAGCCAAATCCCGGCATCGTCGAAGAACAGGCAGTAAAAGGCTAAGAGACGTGCGGGTCGGTTAGCTGAGGCCGGCAAGATGACCGCTGAATTGCGCCTCGTGCAGGCGGCTATAATGGCCCTTGGCAGCCAGCAGCTCGGCATGCGCACCTGTCTCGGCAATGCCCGTCTGGTCCACCACCACAATGCGCGACGCGTCCCGGATCGTCGCCAGCCGGTGGGCGATCACAAGCGTCGTGCGGCCCCTGGCAAGCTCCGTCAGCGATTGCTGGATGGCCCGCTCGGTCTCCGTGTCGAGCGCCGAAGTCGCCTCGTCCAAAATGAGGATTGGCGGATTTTTCAGGAACATGCGGGCAATGGCGAGGCGCTGCTTCTGTCCGCCGGAAAGCTTGACGCCGCGTTCGCCAATGATGGTGTCGAGCCCGAGCGGCATCGCCTCAATGACGCCATCCAGCCGCGCGCGGCTGGCGGCATCCATAATCTCTTCGTCTGAAGCGCCGAGCCGGCCATATTCGATATTCTCACGAATCGTGCCGCCGAACAGGAAGACATCCTGCTGCACGATGCCGATCTGGTTGCGCAGCGAGGCGAGCTTCATCTTGCGGATATCCACGCCGTCAATGGTGATCGCACCGCTGGTCACATCATAAAACCGCGGTAGCAGCGAGCACAGCGTCGTCTTGCCCGCACCCGATGGGCCAACGAAAGCCACGGTCTCGCCGGCGCTGATCTTCAGGTCGATATCGGTGAGAACCTGCTTGCCTTCGGCATAACCAAAGCCGACATGGCGATATTCGATATCTCCGCGCAGCAGCGGCGCCTCCACCGCATCGGGCGCATCAACGATATCGGGCGCTGTGTCGAGAAGCTCGGTGAACCGGCGGAAACCGGCAATGCCCTTCGGATAGGTTTCGATGACCGAATTGATCTTTTCCACCGGGCGGAAAAACACGCCGACCAGCAGCAGGAAGCCGACGAAGCCACCTTCTGTCAGGCCGCCATTCAGCACGAACCAGGCGCCGCAGATCATCACGATCATCTGTGTCAGCCGCATGCTCATATAGCTCAGCGAGGTGCTGGCGGCCATGATCTTGTAGGCGTCAAGCTTCGTGCGGCGGTATTTCAGATTGTCTTTCTCGAACAGCGCCCGCTCCTGGTCTTCATTGGCGAAGGCCTGCACTACCCGCATGCCGCCGACATTTTCCTCGATACGGGCGTTGAAATCACCAACCCGGCCATAGAGCGCGCGAAAATTCTGCGTCATGCGACCGCCGTAACGGCTGGTCACCCAAGCGGTGACGGGCACCACGGCGGCGGTGATGAGCGCCAGCGGCACATTGACTGAGAGCATCAGCAGGAACGCGCCGATAAAGGTCATGATGGCGATGAACAGGTCTTCGGGCCCATGGTGGGCCACCTCTCCGATCTCTTCCAGATCCTTGGTCAGCCGCCCGACCAGATGGCCGGTCTTCTGGTTATCGAAATAGCGGAAGGAAAGCTTCTGCAGATGATCGAAAGCGAGCCGCCGCATATCGGTCTCGATATTGATGCCGAGCATGTGTCCCCAGTAGGTGACGGTCGCCATCAGCCCGGTGTTCAGCACATAGATGAGGAGCAGCCCGACCGAAGCGGCAAGGATGATGGCCCATTCACCGCCCGGCAGCAGCACGTCGACAAAGGCCTTCACCGCCATCGGGAAGCCGAGTTCCAGCACGCCCGACAAGACTGCACAGGAAAAATCGAGAATGAACAGACCGCGATAGGGGCGATAATAGGCGAAGAAACGGCGGAGCATGGCATGACCTGGGGATCGGGCGCGGCAATCTGACACCGCATAAAACGGAGTTTAACTGTCATATTTCATGGCGCCCGCCAAGACTGATGCGCTATTTTTACCAAAATCCTTCAATAGCCTACACAATACACACACAACGGTAATGTGATCCGGTTATATTGCACTTATATGTATCGGTGTGACAGAGTGAATGCACCCCTGCGGGGGAGAATGCGAGAAAGAGCCTGCCGTGAGTAATATTGATAGCCGTAAGCAGAATGGCGAGCCGAGATGGCTTGGTCCCGCGAGCCCAACGCGGATCGCCCTGATCCCGCCTATTTCGGCTGCGCGCTGGCTGCTTCTTCTGGTCGTGCTTGCGGGAATCTACTTCTTCAACGGCTTTCTGGTCCCGGTTCTCGCCGCCCTCGTAATCGGTTTCGCCAGCTGGCCGGTCTATACGCGGCTTCTGCGGCAGGTGGGCGGCAACACCACGCTCGGCGCCACCATCGCCATCATCCTCATCATCGCCTTCCTCGTGGTGCCGATCTTCATCGCCGCCTCCTATACGGCAACCGAAATTCGCGAATGGTTCGGCTGGGCGGTGCACGTCAACAAGACCGGTGCTCCGGTGCCGGACTGGATTGCCGCCCTTCCGGCCGTCGGCCCCTGGCTCGGCGAACAATGGGTGAAATATATCGGTACGCCGGGCGCCATCGGCGAACTCATCCAGCTCGTCAGCGGCGCCAATATCGGCAATATCTACCGGGCGATCCTCGCCGCCGGCAATGGCGCGTTCCACCTAGTGCTAACCCTGCTGTTCATGCTGATCGCGCTGTTCTTCGTGTACCGCAACGGCGCCGCCTTCACCCGCCAGGTCGACCTGGTGGGCGAGCGCATCCTGCCGAGCCGCTGGGAACGTATTTCGCGCGTCGTGCCCGCGACCATCAGTTCCACTGTCACCGGCATGACGCTGATCGCCATCGGTGAAGGCATCATTCTCGGCATCGCCTACTGGATCGCCGGCGTACCGTCGCCCGTCACGCTCGGCGTGCTGACAGGCGTCATGGCGCTCATTCCGGGCGGTGCGCCGCTCTCGTTTACGCTGGTGTCGGTCTATCTGGTCGCCAGCGGCTCTCCCGCCCACGGTCTGGCGCTTTTCGTCTGGGGTTCGGTCGAACTTTTCATCGTCGACAAGACCATCCGGCCGAAGCTCGTTGGCGGACCGATCAAGCTGCCCTTCCTGCCCACCTTTTTCGGCCTCGTCGGAGGCGTCAAGACCATGGGTTTCCTCGGCCTGTTCATCGGCCCGGTGCTGATGGCGCTGCTGGTGGCAATCTGGCGCGAATGGGTGCGCGAAGTGGAAATCTCCGCCGCTGTCAGCACGGATATCCCACCACCTCCCTCCACGGAGGACCGGCCCGTCGAGGACGTGGTGTCGCGAGACAGTGACAGCGACGAAACGACGGCGTTTCGGAAGGCCGCGTTTTGATCGTCTGAGCCAGCGGTGAAAGGTTTGCCGCTACCGTCGAAAGGTCCAAAAAAACTCGCCTTCGTCATGCTCGGGCCTGTCCCACTGCTGTCCGGTTTAAATTTGCGGCCATTGGAAGGCCATCTGGTTTTGGTTTGTGGGTTTGTCTGGTGGCGGCTTGAGAAGCCGATCGGTGCGTCGCCGGTGCATGAGA
>JAEXMK010000175.1 GCA_023444445.1 Pseudomonadota bacterium
GCCCAAAGACTTGGGCTGGCTGGATTCCGGCTCAAGGCCGGAATGACGGGGTGGTGGCGTCGCGGGCCGAAGCACCTGTTGTGTTCATTGCCTGGGAGGAAGAGATGACCGAGACAAAAATCGCTGCCGATGTCATCGCGGCGGAAAACGAAAAGCGTGCAGCCGCGCTGAAGGATGATTATCAGGCGCTGGGCAACCAGCTAGCGCGCCGCAACATCGACATCGATGCCGTTACGGCCAAGGTGGCGGAATTTTTCGTTGCCGTGCCGTCCTGGGGCGTCGGCACGGGTGGTACACGTTTCGCCCGTTTCCCGGGCACGGGTGAGCCGCGCGGCATTTTCGACAAGCTCGATGATTGCGCCGTCATCAACCAGCTGACGCGCGCTACACCGAATGTCTCCCTGCATATTCCGTGGGACAAGGAAGACCCGAAGCGGCTGAAGGCCCATGCCGATGCGCTCGGCCTCGGCTTCGACGCCATGAACTCCAACACGTTTTCGGATGCGCCCGGCCAAAGCCATTCCTACAAATACGGCTCCCTCAGCCATACGGATGCCGCCACGCGTCGGCAGGCCGTGGAACACAACATCGAATGTATCGAAATCGGTAACGCCATCGGCTCAAAGGCGCTGACGGTGTGGGTGGGCGATGGCTCCAACTTCCCCGGCCAGAGCAATTTCACCAAAAGTTTCGAACGTTATCTCGCGGCCATGGCGGATATCTACAAGGCGCTGCCGGATGACTGGCGCATCTTTTCCGAACACAAGATGTATGAGCCGGCCTTCTATTCCACCGTGGTGCAGGACTGGGGCACCAATTATCTCATCGCCAATACGCTGGGCGAAAAGGCCTTCTGCCTCGTCGATCTCGGCCATCATGCGCCGAACACCAATATCGAGATGATCGTCGCCCGGCTTATCCAGTTCGGAAAGCTCGGCGGGTTCCATTTCAACGACAGTAAATATGGCGACGATGATCTCGATGCCGGCTCGATCGAGCCCTACCGCCTGTTCCTCGTCTTTAACGAACTGGTGGACGCCGGACATCGCGGCGTGACGGGTTTCCATCCCGCCCATATGATCGACCAGTCGCATAATGTGACGGACCCGATCGAAAGCCTGATCTCCAGCGCCAATGAAATCCGCCGTGCTTATGCGGAGGCATTGCTGGTGGATCGCGTGGCTCTCGATGGCTATCAACAGGAGAATGACGCGCTGATGGCTTCAGATATGTTGAAGCGGGCCTACCGCACCGATGTCGAGCCGATCCTTGCGCAGGCCCGGCAATTGGCAGGCGGCGCGATCGATCCGATTGCGGCCTATCGGGCAAGCGGCTATCGCAAGCGGGTGGCGGCGCAACGGCCTGCTTCGGTCGGCGGCAGCGGCGGTATTGTGTAAGTTCGGTATCGCTGGAATGGGATAAAGCTGAGGCTGACTACACACCTTGCCTCTATCTCGAGGTCATCCTCGGCCTTGTGCCGATGATCTGCTAGCGTCGCATAAAATCGATAGGCAGCAGATGCTCGGGACAGGCCGAGCATGATGAAGGAAGGTGTTGGTGACGAACTCGCCGGCTCGCTGCGCGCCTTTATTACGTTCCCGAAGGCGATTGCCGGCGCACCTGAAAAGTATGCTCCGGCCCGGGAAACGCCCCCGAGCGAACTTCATCGGCATAGGCCGCCGCTGCTTCGGAAACCATTGGGCTTAGATCAGCGAAGCGCTTGACGAATTTCGGTTTGAAATCGGAAAACAGGCCAAGCATGTCGTCGGAAACCAGCACCTGTCCGTCACAGGCCGGCGATGCGCCGATGCCGACGGTTGGGGCGGAAAGTTTTTCGGTCAACTCGCGGGCAAGCGGTTCGACGGTGCCTTCCACGACGATGGCGAAGGCGCCGGCCTGATCGACGGCAATTGCGTCGCGCCAGATTTTCTGGGTTTCCGCATCCGAATGTCCGAGCGAGCGGAAGCCGCCGGCAGTGTTGACGAGCTGCGGCATCAGCCCGACATGGCCGAAAACGGGAATGCCGCGCGCCACCAGAAAGGCGATGGTCTCGGCCATTTCCTCGCCGCCTTCCAGCTTCACGCCGTCGCAGCCGGTCTCCTGCATCAGCCGCACGGCGTTGCGGAAGGCCTGTTCTTTCGATTCTTGATAGGTGCCGAAGGGAAGGTCAACGATGACGCAGGCATGGTCGACGCCGCGCATGACGGCGCGACCATGGGCGATCATCATGTCGAGCGTCACACCCACCGTCGTATCCATGCCGTAAAGCACCATGCCGAGCGAATCTCCGACCAGCAAGAGATCGCAATGCGGGTCGAGCAGCCGGGCAATCGGCGTCGTATAGGCAGTGAGGCAGACGATGCGCGCTTCGCCTTTCATCTGCCGGATGGACACCGTGGTCAGCCGCTTTTGTTTTGCATGGGCGCTCATTGGGCGGCCTCCTGTTTCCCGGTCTTGTCGCGGCCGATGACGCGGTTGTCGAGAAGCCGCGTGCTGCCGACGCGTACGAACAGCGCGACCAGCACGGGGCCTGCCTGCAGGGAGGTAACCGGTGCCAGCGTATCGGGATCGCGCACTGCAACAACCTCCGGCGAAGCCAGCGGCTCGGCTGCGATGAACTTTTCTATCGCCGCTTCAAAGGCTGCCGGGTCATCAAGGCCTTCATCATAAAGCCGTTCGGCCTCATCCAGCGCGCGGGGCACGATCACGGCGGCGGCGCGTTGCTCGGGCGTCAGATAGACATTGCGAGACGAGCAGGCGAGCCCGTCGGCCTCGCGCACCGTGGCGACGGGAACGACCCGCACCGGCTGGGCAAGGTCTTCCACCATGCGCCGGATCAGCGTCACCTGCTGATAGTCCTTTTCACCGAAATAGGCCGCGTCCGGCTGGACGAGATTAAACAGCTTGGTCACGACGGTGGTAACGCCGGCGAAATGCCCCGGGCGCACCGCACCTTCCAGCTGGCTGCCCAGTTCCGGCACATCCACCACCGTTTGCATCGGGCGCGGATACATCTCCGTAACGTCAGGAGCGAACAGAATATCGACACCCGCCTCCTGCAAAAGCTGGCTGTCGCGCGCGAGATCGCGTGGATAACGCGCCAGATCTTCATTCGCGCCAAACTGCAACGGGTTAACGAAGATGGAGACCACCGTCACGTCGTTTTCCGCCCTGGCTCTGGCAACCAGTGTCAGATGGCCGACATGCAGAAAACCCATGGTCGGAACAAAGCCGATGGTTTTGCCTTCGCGGCGAAAGGCGGCGATTGCATCCCGCAATTCGGCGACGGTTTTGACAAGGCGCATGGGGTCTCCTCCGGCTGCCCGATCGCCATCCGGCGAAAGGTGGTGGATAGAACGCGATTTGCTGAACGGGGTCAACGCGGCCGCGAGCATTATATCGATTAACAGCTGAAGAGGCGCCGTCGCTTTGAAGTGCTGCGGTTCAGGATTTGCCGACCCATGCTGGCGGGCGCTTTTCGGCAAAAGCCTGCCGCCCTTCACGCGCTTCATCGCTGCCGCTAACGGCTGCGATGGCGTCTTCTGCAAAGGCAAGCCGTTTATCGGATGGCATGTCGCGCATTGCCAGCAAGGCTGCCTTTCCGGCCGCGATGGCACCCGGCGCGTTCTGCCGCAACTTTGTGAGAACATGCTCGATCAAACTATCGAGTTCGGCCAGGGGCGCGGTGCGATTGACGAGGCCGAGACGTGTGGCCTCCGCAGCGCTTACCGGCTGACCGAGATAGGCCATTTCCTGAAGCCGGCCCAAGGGTATCTTTGCCAGCAGTTTTGCCGCCACCATGGCCGGGAAAAGCCCGATCCGCGCTTCCGGCAGGCCGAATTCGGCATGATCCGCGGCATAAGCAAGATCGCAGGCGGCGACAAGGCCGAGCCCGCCGGCCAGAACCCGACCATTGATGCGGGCAATGACGGGCTTGTTGCAGCTCTCTATGGCGCGCATCACGTCGGCAATCGGGTTTGTGCCATTGCGCGAAAGGAACATGCCGCCGGCACTTTCTTTCAGATCGGCTCCCGAGCAGAAACTGCGGTCTCCCGCTGCCGTTATCACCACGGCTCGCAGGCTGCCGTCGCCTGATGCCGCGCGGATCGCAGCGGTCAGCGCATCCGTCATCGCGGCATTGAGGGCGTTGTGAACCGCGGGCCGGTTGAGCGTCAGCCAGAGAACGTCCTTGTGTGTTTCCTGCAGCAATTCATCCGCCATGCAGGTCACCCTCCTGGTTTGCGGCAAGCAGCGCTTTTCCGGCGCGGGCCGCGTTCGGCCTGCCGAGAAGCCGGCTGATCCACTCACCGGTTTTCGCGACCGCCATCAGGTCGATACCGGTTTTAATATCAAGTCCTTGCAGCAAATAAACGACATCTTCCGTTGCGACATTGCCGCTCGCCCCCGGCGCAAAGGGGCAGCCACCCAGCCCGGCAACGGAACTGTCGAAAACGACGATGCCTTCCTGAAGCGAGGCAAGCACATTGGCGACGCCCTGCCCATAGGTGTCATGAAAATGCATGGCGATTTTTTCCCGCGAAATGCCGGTCGCCACACGCTCAATGACCTTGCGGACCTGGCCAGCCGTACCGACGCCGATCGTATCGCCGAGCGAGATTTCATAGCAGCCGAGGGCCAGAAGCGCCTCGGCCATCGCAGCCACTTCATCGGCCGCAACTGCCCCATCATAGGGGCAACCGGCAATGCAGGAAACGTAACCGCGCATCCTGATGTTGCGGCTGGCGGCCGCCTCCGCGACGTCGCGCAGGCGCTCAAGGCTGTCGGCGCGCGAGCAGCCAATATTGTGCTGGCTGAAACCTTCCGAGGCGGAGACGAAAACGGCAATTTCCGCAACACCTGCCTCGATGGCCGCCTCGAAACCTTTCATATTGGGAACAAGCGCCGGATAGGCCGTTCCGGGCCGCCGTTCGATGCCCAGAAACACCTCCCTCGAAGCCGCCATTTGCGGCACTTTTTTGGGAGAAACGAAGGCGCCCGTTTCCACCGATTGCAGGCCGGCTGCTGCGAGCCGCTCGACAAGCTCGATCTTGATGGGAGTGGAAACCTCGGCGCTTTCGTTCTGCAGACCGTCACGCGCGCCCACCTCAACGATCTTCACCTTGTCAGGCCAGCCCATCTCACACACCCTCCGGCTCGAAATCCACCAGCACCGCACCGGCGACGACCATGTCGCCTTCAGCGCAGTTGATGGCGGTGACGGTGCCTTTCGACGGGGCGCGGACCGTATGCTCCATCTTCATCGCCTCCATCACGACAAGCGCATCGCCGGTCTCGACGGCCGCGCCGCTCTGGCTGAGCACGGCACGGATAACGCCCGGCATGGGCGCCTCCAGACCGCCGGTATAGCCGGGAGAATCCGCAATATCGACCGGATCCGGCTGGCTGATGCGATAGTGTTCGCCCCGCAGAAAAAGGGCGTGGCCGTCACCCTCAGCTAAGAAATAGCCCTGCCACGTCCTCTCGTTGACCGTCGCGCGAAAGCGGCCGCTGTCTGAGAGGTTGCCCCGGACGCGGATTGTCTGTCCGCTGGTCTCCAGCAAAAAGCCGTCCTCTTCATGGGTAACACAAAGGTCGATTGGCTGGTTCTGAAGAGTGAAATGCAGCGTTTCCCGCGCGGGCGCATTCAGCCTGAAGGCATTGGTGGTGTTCCAGGGACTATAGGGGTCGGCCTTTGCTTGCGGGTTGGCGCTTTCGTTTTTACGGGTGAGAAGGAGGCCGAGCGCAGCCAGTGCGATCTCCTTTTCGCCCACGGCCTCCGGTGCAAAAAGGGCTGCGTCGTTGCGCGCGATGAAGCCGGTATCCAGATCGGCGGCGGCGAAAGCATCGAGCCCCGCAAGCCGGGTCAGAAAGGCGACGTTGCTGGTGACACCGCAGATCGCCAGCTTTTCGAGCGCCCCCTTTAGACGCCGTACGGCGGCGGAGCGGTCATGATCCCAGACGATCAGCTTGGCTATCATCGGATCGTAATGCACGGTGATGGCGTCACCTGTGCGGATGCCGCTGTCGATCCTGAGATGCGGGTCTTCGTCGGGAAAGACGAGATGGCTGATCATGCCAATCGACGGCAGAAAATCATGTGCCGGGTCTTCGGCATAAATCCGGGCCTCTATGGCGTGGCCATTGATGCGCAGACCGGTCCAGTCTTCCGGCAGGGCTTCTCCATTCGCGACGCGGATCTGCCATTCAACCAGATCGAGACCGGTAATATATTCCGTCACCGGATGCTCGACCTGAAGCCGCGTGTTCATTTCCATGAAATAGAAGTCGCCGGATCGATCGAGCAGGAACTCAACCGTTCCCGCACCTCGATAATCGATGGCGCGGGCGGCGGCGGTTGCCGCATCATACATCCGTTGCCGCAAGGCGTCGGACAAGCCGGGGGCGGGAGCTTCCTCTATCACTTTCTGGTGCCGGCGCTGGATCGAGCAGTCGCGTTCAAAAAGTGAGACGCAATTGCCGTGGCCATCGGCAAAGACCTGCACTTCCACATGGCGCGGTCGTTCGAGGTATTTTTCGATCAGCATGCGGTCATTGCCGAAGGCGGCAAGCGCTTCGCGTTTTGCGCCGGCAAGCTCCACCGCGAAGTCGCGCTTTTGCCTGACGACGCGCATGCCCTTGCCACCGCCGCCGGCCGAGGCCTTGAGCAGCACCGGATAACCGATTTTGTCTGCTTCGGCCGCCAGCCGTTTTTCGGCCTGCTCATCGCCGTGATAACCCGGAACGACGGGAACACCCGCCTCCGTCATCAGCGCCTTCGCCTCGCTCTTTCCACCCATGGCGCGGATTGCCTGTGGCGGTGGGCCGATGAAAATGAGGTCCGCGGCGGCACAGGCTTCGGCGAACGCGGCATTTTCGGAGAGAAAGCCGTAACCCGGATGGATCGCCTCCGCGCCGGTTGTTTTTGCCGCTGCTATGATTTTTTCCGCATCGAGATAGGAGGCGCGCGCCGGTGCGGCGCCGATGGCGATGGCCTCGTCGGCCAGCACCACATGCATGGCGTTTCGGTCGGCATCCGAATAGACCGCCACGGTGCGGATGCCCATGCGGTTGGCGGTGCGGATGATACGGCAGGCGATTTCGCCCCTGTTGGCGATCAGTATTTTAGAGAACATCGTCGCCTCACATCCTGAATATGCCAAAACGGGTGGGTTCTATGGGTGCGTTGAGCGCGGCGGAGAGGCCAAGTCCAAGCACGAGGCGTGTATCCTTCGGATCGATGATTCCGTCGTCCCACAGCCTTGCACTGGCATAATAGGGATGACCTTCCCGTTCGTATTTTTCCCGGATCGGCTGTTTGAATGCCTCTTCGCCTTCCTTCGACCAGTGGCGGCCATCGGCCTCGATGCCGTCGCGGCGGATTTGCGCCAGAACGGACGCCGCCTGCTCGCCGCCCATCACCGAAATGCGGGCATTCGGCCACATCCACAGGAAGCGTGGCGAATAGGCGCGGCCGCACATGCCGTAATTACCGGCCCCGAAGGAGCCGCCGATGATGACGGTAAATTTCGGCACTTTGGCTGACGCAACTGCGGTGACGAGCTTTGCGCCATCCTTAGCGATACCACCAGCCTCATAGGCCTTGCCGACCATGAAGCCGGTGATGTTTTGCAGGAAAACCAAGGGGATGCCGCGCTGGCCGCAGAGCTCGATGAAATGCGCTCCCTTCAGCGCCGATTCCGAAAAAAGGATACCGTTATTGGCGATGATGCCGACGGGATAGCCATGGATATGGGCGAAACCACAGACCAGCGTGGTACCGTAAAGCGCCTTGAACTCATCAAATTCGGAACCATCCACCAGACGGGCGATGATCTCACGCACCTCGAAGGGTTTGCGCGTGTCAGCCGGAACGATGCCGTAAAGCTCATCTGCTGGATAAAGTGGCTCTATCGGCTCGCGGATATCCAGCTCCACCTGCTTGCGGCGGTTGAGGGTGGAAACGATCCGCCGGGTCAGCGCCAGCGCATGGCGGTCGTTGTGGGCATAGTGATCGGTCACGCCGGATTGCCGCGAATGCACATCCGCACCACCCAGGTCCTCCGCACTCACCACCTCCCCGGTCGCCGCCTTCACCAGCGGCGGGCCGCCGAGGAAAATCGTACCCTGGTTTTTGACAATGACGGACTGGTCGCTCATGGCCGGCACATAGGCCCCGCCCGCCGTACAACTACCCATCACCACGGCAATCTGGGCGATGCCTTCCGACGACATATTGGCTTGATTGTAGAAGATGCGGCCGAAATGATCGCGGTCGGGAAACACCTCGTCCTGATTGGGCAGGTTCGCGCCGCCGGAATCCACCAGATAGATGCAGGGCAGGCGGTTCTCCGTGGCGATTTCCTGCGCGCGCAGGTGTTTCTTCACGGTCAGCGGATAATAGGTGCCGCCCTTTACCGTCGCGTCATTGGCAACGATAACGCATTCGCGGCCAGAGACCCGGCCGATGCCGGTGACGATGCCGGCGGCGGGAACGGGTTCGTCATAGACCTCGTAAGCCGCGAATTGCGAGAATTCCAGGAATGGACTGCCGGGATCGAGAAGCGCTTCGATGCGGTCGCGCGCCAGCAATTTGCCGCGGGAAAGATGCCGTTCGCGAGCCTTGTCGCCGCCGCCTCTGGAGATTTTCTCGACGTGCTGCCGCAGGTCATCGACCAGACCCGACATGAAATCGACATTGGCGGCGAAGGTGGGGTCGCGGTTCAGGCTGGATGGTAGCTTCATCGCGTGTCCTCACCCGTTGCCCTTGACCAGTTCGCGGCCGATCAGCATCCGGCGGATTTCGCTGGTGCCGGCACCGATCTCGTAAAGCTTGGCGTCGCGCAGCAGCCGTCCGGCCGGGCTTTCGTTGACATAACCTGAACCGCCGAGAAGCTGGATCGCATCCAGCGCCACCTGCGTCGCCCGCTCGGCGGCAAAGAGGATTGCGCCAGCGGCGTCCTGCCTTGTGATGCGGCCATTGTCGCAGGCCCGCGCCACGGCATAGACATAGGCGCGGGAGGCATTCATGGACGAGTAGATATCGGCGAGCTTTCCCTGCACCAGCTGGAATTCGCCGATCGGCTTGCCGAATTGCTTGCGCTCGCGGGCATAGGGCAGCACCAGATCGATGGCCGCCTGCATGATACCGACGGGGCCTGCGGCCAGCACGGCGCGCTCGTAGTCCAGCCCGCTCATCAGCACCGTCACGCCGTCATTGAGGTGGCCGAGAATGTTTTCTTCCGGCACCTCGCAATCCTCGAACACCAATTCTGATGTGGGTGAGCCGCGCATGCCGAGCTTGTCGAGTTTCTGGGCCGGGCGAAACCCCTTGAAGCCCTTTTCGATCAGGAAGGCCGTGATGCCGCGTGGGCCGGCGGACATATCCGTCTTGGCGTAAACCACCAGCGTATCGGCCTCGTGGCCATTGGTGATCCACATTTTCGCGCCGTTCAGCACATAGCGGTCGCCTCTGCGCTCCGCCTTCAGCCGCATCGACACGACATCCGAACCGGCCTCAGTCTCGCTCATGGCGAGCGAGCCGACATATTCGCCCGAGACCAACTTCGGCAGATATCTGTGCTTCTGCTCATTCGTTCCCCAGCGGTGAATCTGGTTGATGCAGAGGTTGGAATGAGCGCCGTAGGAAAGGCCGATGGAAGCGGAAGCCCGGCTTATCTCCTCCATCGCCACGCAATGAGCGAGATAACCCATGTCAGCACCGCCGAACTCTTCCGAAACGGTGATGCCGTGCAGGCCGAGCTCACCCATCTCCGGCCAGAGCTGACGCGGGAAGCGGTCGTTCCTGTCGATCTCCGCCGCCAGCGGAGCGATTTTATCATCTGCGAATGCACTTGCGCTATCGCGCAATGCTGCGATTTCCGGGCCGAGATCGGCATCGAAAATGGCGGCGAGGTTCAAACTCATCGCGTCTCCTCCTCCGGACGGCATGCCGTCCCTCTTGTCAGCAGCCGGCACCTCCTCTGCGCCGGCAACCCTTGCTTATGGCGTGTCACCCCCGGTGAAGGCGGCGGAACGGCGCACGAATGTCTTGATGGCGAAATTGGACTGGATGCGCGACACGCCGGGAACCGTGGTCAGGAAATCCAGAAGCTCCTGATAATGTGGCAAATCCCGCACCATGGCGTGGATCAGATAGTCGGAACTGCCGCTGGTCTGATAACCGCCTACAACTTCGGGAATGGAGGCGACATGGTGTTCGAAGGTCGTCAGCGCTTCCTTGATCTGCCGTTCCAGCGTGACGGAGATGAAGACACCCATATTGCCGAGCAGCCGGTTCTCATCGAACACGGCGGTATAACCGCGAATGATGCCTTCCTCTTCCAGCTTGCGCACGCGCCGCAACGTCGGCGTGAAGGAAAGACCTATCCGCGCTGCCAGATCGCGCCAGCTCACCCGCCCATCATCGCCGAGCACATGCAGAATCTTGCGGTCGAAACTGTCGAGCTCAATCATGGATCATTTGCTCTATGATATGACTATTTATTGGATCAAAGATATCGCCAATCAAAAAACTGTCAATCAAAATAGCTTTGAAATGAATTCGAGATAGTGATAGCGTTCACCTAGAGCGATGGACCGCTCTAGGTTTTTGCTTGGCATCGGATTATCCGAAAACCGCGGCACACTTTTCGGTCCGATGCTTTTGTCGAGGTCTGGAGGAGATCGCGATGATGGTCGTTCTCTCAAGCGGAGTGCGGCCAGAGGGAGGTGAATTTGGCTGCGCATGACCCTGTCGTGATCGTCGGGGCCGCCCGTACTGCTATGGGTGGGTTCCAGGGCGAATTCAAATCGGTGGCTGCGCCCGATCTTGGGGCGGCTGCGATCCGTGCGGCCGTCGAACGGGCTGCTATTTCGGTTTCTGACATTGATGATGTCCTGATGGGCTGTGTGCTCACGGCCGGGCAGGGACAGGCCCCTGCCAGACAGGCAGCCATTGCCGCCGGCATTCCCAACTCGGTTGGCGCGACGACCATCAACAAGATGTGCGGCTCGGGCATGAAGGCGATCATGTTGGGCCATGACCAGATCGCGGCGGGAAGCTCTTCCATCGTGATCGCGGGCGGCATGGAAAGCATGAGCAATGCGCCCTATCTGCTGGATCGCGCTCGAAATGGCTATCGTCTCGGTCATGGCAAGGTCATCGACCATATGTTTCTCGACGGTCTCGAGGATGCCTATGACAAGGGCCGGCTGATGGGCACTTTCGCGGAAGATTGCGCTGAAACCTATCAATTCACCCGCGCCATGCAGGATGATTATGCGCTGACCTCGCTGGAGCGTGCCAGACATGCCATCGCTGAGGGGGCTTTCGAAGCGGAAGTAGTGCCCGTCAGGGATATCTCGGTGGACGAGCAGCCGGGCAAAGCAAGGCCGGAGAAAATCCCGCAGCTGAAGCCCGCCTTTCGCGATGGCGGAACGGTGACGGCGGCCAATTCCAGCTCGATTTCCGATGGCGCGGCCGCTCTCGTTCTCATGCGTCGCTCCGAAGCGGAAAGGCGTGGCCTTTCACCGCTGGCGACCATTATCGGTCAAGCCTCCCATGCGGATGCCCCTGCCGGATATCCAACGGCTCCCATCGGCGCGATGAAAAAGCTGTTCGATAAAACTGGCTGGGCGGCGAAGGATGTCGATCTTTTCGAAATCAACGAGGCTTTTGCTGTGGTGGCGATGGCGGCAATGCGCGATCTCGATCTGCCGCATGAGAAGGTAAATGTGCATGGCGGCGCCTGTGCGCTCGGCCATCCCATCGGCGCTTCCGGCGCGAGGATCGTTGTCACCCTGCTGGCCGCCCTGCAGCGTCACGGGCTGAAGCGCGGCGTGGCCACCGTCTGTATCGGCGGCGGTGAAGCAACCGCGCTCGGCATCGAGCGGCATTAGGGGGAGGCGGTGATGATCCTGAATGAAGCCCAGCAGCAGATCAGGGACATGGCCCGCGATTTCGCCCGCGAGCGGCTCGCCCCTGGTGCAGCTTCGCGTGATCGGGAAAGCCGGTTCCCGAAAGACGAACTGAAGGAAATGGGAGACCTCGGTTTCCTTGGCATGCTGGTCTCGGAGGATTATGGCGGGTCGGAAACCGGTGCCGTCGCTTACGCCTTGGCGCTGGAAGAAGTCGCCGCCGGTGACGGGGCCTGTTCCACCATTATGAGCGTCCATAATTCGGTCGGTTGCGTGCCCATCCTGAAATTCGGCACGGAAGATCAGAAGCAGCGTTTTTTGCCGAAACTGGCTTCCGGCGAATGGATCGGCGGTTTCGCGCTGACCGAACCGCAGGCTGGTTCCGATGCCTCCAACCTGAAGACCCGTGCCCGGCGCGATGGCGATCGCTATATTCTTGATGGGGCAAAACAGTTCATCACATCGGGTAAAAATGGTGATGTCGTCATCGTTTTTGCCGTGACCGATGCTGCTGCGGGTAAGAAGGGCATCAGCGCCTTCATCGTGCCGACAGATACGCCGGGTTACGAGGTGATCAGGGTCGAAGAGAAGCTTGGTCTTCATTCGTCCGATACCTGCCAGATCGCTTTCACGGAGATGGCGGTCCCAGTCGAATTGCGGCTGGGCGAAGAGGGGCAGGGCTATCGCATCGCGCTCGCCAATCTGGAAGGCGGCCGCATCGGCATCGCCGCACAGGCCGTCGGCATGGCGCAGGCGGCCTTCGAGGCGGCGCGGGATTATGCCCGCGAGCGCAAGGCCTTCGGACAGGCGATCATCGAACATCAGGCGGTCGCCTTCCGCCTCGCGGATATGGCAACGCGGATTACGGCCGCGCGGCAACTGGTGCTGCATGCGGCGGCGCTGAAGGAAGCGGGTGAACCCTGTCTTTCGGAGGCCTCGATGGCCAAGCTCTTCGCGTCCGAAATGGCCGAGCGGGTCTGTTCGGACGCAATCCAGATTCACGGCGGTTACGGCTACATGGCGGATTATCCGGTGGAGCGGATCTATCGCGATGTGCGCATCTGCCAGATTTACGAGGGGACCAGCGATGTCCAGCGGATGGTGATCGCGCGGAACCTTTGAGCGTTGTTTCGCGGTCTGGAGGAGACCGTGACGGGAGGAGTAGAATGGATATATCAGAAACGCCACGTCTCAGCCTGCATGTTCCCGAACCTGCGGTGCGGCCCGGCGGGGAGCCGGATTTCTCCAATGTGAAAATACCCAAGGCCGGTTCCGTGCCGCGCCCGGAGGTTGACGCCGCGCCGGAAAGCATGCGCGATCTTGCTTATTCGATCATCCGCGTTCTCAATCATCAGGGTGAGGCGGTCGGACCCTGGGCAGGGCTGCTTTCGGATGACGACCTGCTGGTCGGCCTGAAAAACATGATGCGGCTTCGGGCTTTCGATGCGCGCATGCTGATGGCGCAGCGGCAGGGCAAGACTTCGTTTTACATGCAGCATCTGGGGGAGGAGGCTGTCAGCTGCGCCTTCCGCAAGGCTCTTTCGAAGGGCGACATGAATTTCCCAACCTACCGGCAGGCGGGATTGCTGATCGCTGACGACTATCCGCTTGTCACCATGATGAACCAGATCTACTCCAACGAACTCGACCCGCTGCACGGGCGGCAATTGCCGGTTCTTTACTCCTCCAAGGAGCATGGCTTCTTTACCGTGTCAGGCAACCTCGCCACGCAATATGTGCAGGCGGTCGGCTGGGCCATGGCGTCGGCCATTAAGGGTGATAAGAAGATCGCGGCCGCCTGGATTGGTGACGGTTCGACGGCGGAGTCCGATTTCCATTCCGCGCTGGTCTTCGCCTCCACTTACAAGGCCCCGGTCATCCTCAATATCGTCAACAATCAATGGGCCATTTCCACTTTTCAGGGCATTGCACGCGGCGGCTCCGGCACCTTTGCGGCGCGTGGGCTGGGCTTTGGCATTCCCGCACTCAGGGTTGATGGCAACGATTATCTCGCTGTTTATGCCGTGGCGCGCTGGGCGGTGGAGCGGGCCCGCCGCAATCTCGGCCCGACACTCATCGAATATGTGACCTATCGCGTCGGCGCTCATTCCACCTCAGACGATCCGAGCGCTTACCGCCCGAAGACCGAGTCCGAGGCATGGCCTTTGGGCGACCCGGTTCTGAGATTGAAGAAACATCTCATCCTGCGCGGCGTCTGGTCTAAGGAGCGGCACCGGCAGGCGGAAGCGGAAATTGCCGACGAAGTGCTTGAAGCGCAACGCAAAGCGGAAAGCCACGGCACGCTGCATGAAGGCAAAAAACCGCCGAAAAAGGATATTTTCGAAGGCGTCTATGCCGAGATGCCGCCGCATCTCGTCCGCCAGCGCCAGAAGGCAGGATGGTAAGACATGGCAAGAATGACGATGATTGAAGCCGTCCGCAGCGCCATGGATGTGTCCATGGAGCGCAGCGACGATGTCGTGGTGTTCGGCGAAGATGTCGGCTATTTCGGTGGGGTTTTCCGCGCCACGCAGGGGCTGCAGGGAAAATACGGCAAGACCCGTTGTTTCGATGCGCCAATCAGTGAATCCGGCATTGTCGGCACGGCCATCGGCATGGCTGCTTATGGGTTGCGGCCCTGTGTCGAAATCCAGTTCGCCGATTACATGTATCCCGCCTATGACCAGATCACCCAGGAGGCAGCGCGTATCCGTTATCGCTCCAATGGCGATTTCACCTGCCCCATCGTTCTTCGCATGCCGACCGGTGGCGGCATTTTCGGCGGGCAGACGCACAGCCAGAGCCCGGAAGCGCTTTTCACCCATGTCTGCGGGCTGAAGGTTGTCGTCCCTTCCAATCCCTATGACGCCAAGGGGCTGCTGATCGCCTCCATCGAAGATCCCGACCCCGTGATGTTTCTGGAGCCAAAGCGGCTTTATAACGGTCCCTTCGACGGGCATCATGACCGGCCGGTAACGCCGTGGTCCAAACACGATATGGGGGAGGTGCCGGAAGGTCATTACACCGTTCCCATCGGCAAGGCCGAGATACGCCGTCCTGGAAACGCTGTCACCGTTATTGCTTATGGCACCATGGTGCATGTGGCGCTGGCGGCGGCGGAAGAGACCGGTGTGGATGCCGAAATCATAGACCTTCGCAGCCTGCTGCCGCTTGATCTCGATAGTATCGTAAAATCGGTCTCCAAGACGGGCCGCTGTGTCATGGTGCATGAGGCGACGCTGACCTCCGGCTTTGGGGCCGAAGTCGTGTCTCTGGTGCAGGAACATTGTTTTTATCACCTTGAGGCTCCTGTCGTCCGCGTCGCGGGCTGGGATACGCCTTACCCCCATGCGCAGGAATGGGACTATTTTCCGGGACCGGCCCGCGTTGGGCGCGCCCTTGTCGAAGTCATGGAGGCCTGATTATGGCGGAATTCGTTCTCACAATGCCTGATGTCGGTGAAGGGGTGGCGGAAGCCGAACTGGTGGAATGGAACGTTAAACCGGGCGATATCGTCCATGAGGACATGGTGCTGGCCGCGGTGATGACGGACAAGGCGACGGTGGAAATCCCATCCCCTGTGGCGGGCGTCGTTACCTGGCTCGCCGTGACGGTCGGAAATACTGTGCCGGTGAAGGCACCGCTCCTGCGCATCGAAACCGATGCCGCCGCCGCCGCTCCCAATGGCAGTGTACCGGAAGCGGAAGTACCGACCCAGATGAGGGAAGCGCCTGCCGACATGACGGACACGCCGCCACCCGTTGAAGCCCAGCCGATGGCGCGAGAGCCCGAGGAGGCGCCGCCGCCGCCCGCCGCCGAACCGCATCACAAGCCGCTCGCATCCCCCGCCGTTCGCCAGCGTGCCGATGATCTCGATATTGATCTCACCAAGATCAAGGGCACGGGGCCTGACGGGCATATCACCCATGCCGATCTCGATGGGTTTTTAACGGTGCGGGGTCGGCCGGAACGCCCTGAACCTGTAGCGCCGCACGATAGCGCCGTCGAGGAAGTGAAGATAACTGGACTGCGGCGCAAGATTGCCGAGAAGATGGTGCTCTCCGCTTCGCGTATTCCGCACATCACCTATGTCGAGGAAGTCGACGTGACCGATCTGGAGGATCTTCGCGCTACCATGAACGGTAACCGTCGTTCCGGCCAGCCGAAACTGACGATCCTGCCGTTTCTGATGCGTGCGCTGGTGAAAGCCGTGGCCGATCATCCGGGCATGAATGCCACTTTCGACGATGAGAACGGTGTCGTCAGCCACTACGAGGCGGTTCATATCGGCATCGCCACGCAGACACCGTCCGGTCTCACCGTTCCGGTCGTGCGCCACACGGAAACGCTTGGCCTTTGGGAATGCGCGGAAGAAGTCGCGCGCGTCGCTGAAGCCGCCCGCACCGGCACGGCGCATCGGGAAGAGCTGATGGGGTCCACCATCACCATCAGTTCGCTGGGGGCCTTGGGCGGTGTTGTTTCGACGCCCATCATCAATCATCCCGAGGTGGCGATCATCGGCGTCAACAAGATCGTGACGCGGCCGGTCTGGGACGGGATCCGGTTTGTACCGCGCAAGATGATGAACCTCTCCTCGAGCTTCGATCACCGTGTCGTCGACGGCTGGGATGCGGCAGTCTTCATCCAGGCCATCAAAGCATTGCTGGAGAAGCCCGCGCTTATTTTCATCGAGTGAAGGCGATCGGTGCTCCCTCATCCCTGTGCTCGTCACAGGGATTCAGCCTGCCCAAGTCTTTGGGCTGAAAGGACTCTCTCCACCGCGCAGACGCGCGTCGGCTGGATTCCTGTGACGAGCAGAGGAATGAGGGTGTATGCGTGTCATGACCGCATTTCGTCGCTCGCGTTTTCGACCTTCATGGAACTGTTTCGCTGTCGGTATAGGCTTGCGTTCGTCATCTTCGGGTATAGAAGAGAAGAACGAGAAGCATGTTTTCTCATCATGATCATAGTGGCGGACGAGGGCGCTCCGGTGCCCGGCGGTCCGCTGTCCGCCGGCAACCGAATGAAGAAGAAGGTCCTCCCATGCGCACTCCCAAACCCGTTGTCCTGACTATTCTCGATGGCTGGGGGCTGAACGAGGACACATCCAGCAACGCGCCGGTTCTGGCGAATACGCCTACCATGGACCGGCTTTTCGCCACCTGCCCCAATGCAACGCTGACCACCTTCGGCCCGAATGTCGGGCTGCCCACCGGGCAGATGGGCAATTCTGAAGTCGGCCACACCAATATTGGTGCGGGCCGCATCGTTGCCATGGATCTCGGACAGATCGATCTGGCTATCGAGGATGGCAGCTTTTTCCGCAATGCGGCGATGCTTGATTTCGCCGAAACGGTAAAGGCTGCGGGTGGCGTGGCGCATCTGATGTGCGTGGTTTCCGATGGTGGCGTCCATGGCCACATCCTTCACGGCCAGGCTGCGGTGAAGCTGATGATCAGTCATGGCCTGAAGGTCGTGGTGCATGCCATCACCGATGGCCGCGATGTCGCGCCGCAATCGGCTGAAGATTTCGTGGCGGCGCTGGTGGCAAGCCTGCCGCAGGGGGCGAGCATTGGCACGGTGATCGGCCGTTATTATGCGATGGATCGCGACAATCGCTGGGAGCGTGTCGAGAAAGCCTATGACGCGATGGTTCTCGGCAAAGGAGAACATGCGCGGGATGCGGTGAGCGCTGTTGCCCAGAGCTACAAAAACAACGTCACGGATGAGTTCATCCTGCCGACGGTGATCGATGGTTATGAAGGTTTCAAAGCCGGTGATGGCCTGTTCTGCCTGAATTTCCGCGCTGACCGCGCCCGTGAAATTCTCCTTGCCATCGGTGCGAATGATTTCGACGGTTTTGCGCGCGAAAAGCCTGTGCTTTCAGCACTGCTGGGGATGGTGGAATATTCTACCCACCATAATGAATTTATGACGACGGCTTACCCGAAGCGCGATATCGTCAACACGCTCGGCGCGTGGGTGGCAAAGCAGGGGCTGACGCAGTTCCGCCTCGCCGAAACGGAAAAATATCCGCATGTCACCTTCTTCCTGAACGGTGGCAAGGAAGAGCCCGAAGTGGGCGAAGACCGCTTCATGCCGAAATCCCCGAAAGTTGCGACCTACGATCTGCAGCCGGAAATGAGTGCGGCCGAGGTCACGGAAAAATTCGTCGAGGTGATCGGCAAGGGCTACGATCTGATCGTCACCAACTACGCCAATCCTGACATGGTCGGCCATACCGGTGATCTGCAGGCGGCGATCAAGGCGTGCGAAGCCGTGGATCGCGGGCTTGGCGCCGTTGTTGCCGCTCTGGAAAAGGTGGGCGGTGCGATGCTTGTTATTGCCGACCATGGCAATTGCGAAACCATGGTTGACCCGGTGACGGGTGGTCCGCACACGGCCCATACCACCAATCCGGTGCCGGTGATCCTGTTTGGCGGCCCGGAAGGCGCAAAGCTGCATGCTGGCATTCTTGCCGATGTCGCGCCGACGCTGCTGCAACTGATGAATGTGCCGCTGCCGCCGGAAATGACGGGTAGAAGCCTCATCGACCTCTAATGAAACTCAGTCGCGCGGCAGCTCTCCAGCCCCGCGCGACTGTTCGTTTTCCGCGTTCGTGACGAGTGTTTGCGCTATGGCTGTTTTGCGTAGAGACGGTCGTGGACCAGCATGCCGGCAATCATGGCGCAGACGAAAAGAACAACCGGCATCAGCCCGAGAGCGAGAGCCGATAGTGCCGGGCCGGGGCAAAAACCGGCAAGACCCCAACCAACGCCGAAAATGGCCGAGCCTGTTATAAGCGGTCGGTCGATGCGGGTTTTTTCCGGAAGGCTGAAATCCTCGGTTAGGATGGGCTTGGCAAGACGTCGGCTGAGGAGCACACCCGGCACGGCAACCATCACTGCACCACCGAGAACGAATATCAGGCTCGGGTCCCAATGGCCGCTCGCCACATCGAGAAAACCGGAAACACGGGCCGGATCAATCATGCCTGACAGCGATAGGCCGAAGCCGAACATTGCTCCTGCGATCAATGCCAGGGCAACACGCGCCACGCCGGGATTTTTCATGATAGGGCTCCTGTTATCGTCGCGGCGCAGATGCCTGAAATCAGGAAAGTTGCGGTTGCGGCGATGGAGCGCCGGGAAAATCGCGCCAGCCCCATGATGCCGTGGCCTGATGTGCAGCCGGAGCCCATGCGCGTGCCAAAACCAACCAGCAG
This sequence comes from Pseudomonadota bacterium, assembly GCA_023444445.1. GTDB lineage: Bacteria > Pseudomonadota > Alphaproteobacteria > Rhizobiales > Rhizobiaceae > Agrobacterium. Next base: position 19,142 of record JAEXMK010000175.1, read on the forward strand.
GCCGGCAATCAGGATAAGCGGCCATGGTGCTGCGATGGTGAGGACAGGCAGTCGGCCGAACGCTGCGGCATGGATGTAAGGCCCAGCCAACAATCCGGCAAGGAAGGCGAGATCTGCAAGGCGTCGTTCCTTGCCGAGCATTTTGCCTAGGATTCCGCTAATGCCGGCGATACGGCCATTGAAAACAAACAGCAGAATGCAGGCAAGACCGAGCATCATTCCGCCGAAAAGAGACGGCCAGTAGGGGCTCACGGGGTCTCCTCCTCCGGCGCGCAGAATATGGTGTAAAGGGCTTCGATCAGCTGCGCCGCTTTCGCTTCGCTCAGCTGGTAGAATATCTGCTTGGCGTCGCGGCGGGTTTCGACCACGCCGGCTTCCCGCAAGACACCCAGCTGCTGGGACAGCGTCGGCTGGCGAATGTCCAGTTTGACTTCCAGCTCGCCGACGGAAAACTCCCCCTGCGCCAGCGTGCAGGCGAGCATCAGCCGCGCGGGATGGGCAAGCGTTTTCAGAAGCAGCGCGACCTCGACAGCCCGCTCTTCCATGGCGGGGAGGGGAATTTCAGCAATGTGCCGGGGCTTTTCCAGCGCGTTTTTCTTCACCATATGCTGCCCTCCAGCACGTCGAGCGGGAATTTCAGATAACGCTTGCCATTCGCCTCCGGCTCCGGCAGGCGGCCGCCGCGAATATTGACCTGTAGGGCATGCAGAATGAGCTTCGGCATCGGCAATGTGCGATCCCGCGCTTCCCTCAAGCGAATGAAGTCCTCCTGCGTCATGCCGGCCAGATGCGGATTGCTGCGCTTCTGTTCGCCCACCGTGCTTTCCCATTTCGGGGCACGGCCGCCGGGCTGATAATCATGGCCCGTGAAAAGCCGCGTGTCGTCGGGAAGATCGAGGATATCCTGAATCGATGCCCACAGTTCTTTGGCGCTGCCGCCCGGAAAATCGGCGCGTGCCGTGCCGGAATCCGGCATGAAAAGCGTATCGTGCACGAAGGCCGCGTTACCCACCGCGTAGGTTACGGAAGCCAGCGTATGGCCGGGCGAAAACAGGACACGGGCTTCCAGTGAGCCGATGCTGAACCGGTCGCCAGCCTCGAACAGCTGGTCCCACTGTGAACCATCGGTCTTGAGATCAGGCCAATTGTATTTCGCCTGCCAGAGCTTCTGTACGCCGGTGACTTTGGCGCCTATTGCCGTCTTGGCGCCGGTCTTCTCCTTTAGATAATGGGCGGCGGAAAAATGGTCGGCATGTGGATGGGTATCGAGGATCCATTCCACCGAAAGCCCCTGGTTTTTTATATAGTCCAGAATGGCGTCGGCATTCATCGTTCCGGTGGCGCCGGATTTTTCATCGAAATCATAGACCGGATCAATGATGGCGCAGCCACCGGTCGCAGGGTCGGAAACGACATATTGCACGCTCGAGGTACGCGCGTCGAAGAACGCCTTGATGTGCGGCACCGCCTCCGACTGGCGCTCCAGCCAGCGTGTGGCGGCGGAAAGATCAAAGCCATGCATCTTGCCGAAAGCCTCGATGTCGCTCCGCTGCATGCGCCCGTCGAGGGCTTCACCGAGAACATGAAGCGTCAATGCCCGCGTGCCGCCCTTGCAATGGGCGAAAACAGGACCTTCGGCCTCTGCCATCTTTTGCTGGAAAGCGCGGATATCGGCTTCGGTAATGGTGGGACCGCTGACCGGGATGAAACCGTAATCCATGCCGGCTGCACCGGCGGCGCTTTTTTCCTGCGCATTGCCCGGTTGGCCGGGCTCTTCACCATCGGGCCGGACATTGATGATGCTTTTAAAGCCCTGGGCGGAGAGCGATGGGAAGTCGGCAATCATGGGCTGACCCGCGACCGTCAGACGCTCGTTGATCTTTACGGCATTCATCGCTTTCTCCCGTCGACTAGATTGATATATATTATTATATAATGTATAATGTTAATTTGCAAGGTGGAAATTGCTGCCTTTCCGAATGCCTTGCTGGGATTCTTTCAGGAAGATTCGAAATTGAATTCTAGAAGCGGGATTTCTTCGTTTTGTGACGCAAGGATGGAGCTCGGGCCGCATCTGGCCCATAAAACACTGTGTGTCCGAAACTATTCGGACACAGGATTTTTGCATTAAAGCAGGTGCGGATTTCCGCCCGCCTCAGGTGGCGAGCCTGCGGCGCGTCGCCTCTGGGTTTTATGCGCTGGCCCGCCGGTAAAGGGCAAGGGAAGCGGCGAGCGTCAGCAGCGCGCCGCCGCAGATGCGGTCAAGCCACAGCGCGCCGGACTTGCGCAATAGTCTGACCGCCTGCGCGCCGAACAGGGCGTATCCGAACATCACGATGAAATCGATGCCAGCGAAGACCAGTGCAAGCATGGCATATTGCTGGATTTGCGGCGCGGCGGGATCGATGAACTGCGGCAGAAAGGCCGAAAAGAAGAGGTATCCCTTGGGATTGGTCACGGCGACGAGAAAGCTTTTCAAAAAGATCGAGCGCGCCGATGTCGACCCGTTTACCTCCCCAGATCCAAGAGCGCCATCAAGCGTGCCCCTTGAGCGCAAAAGCATGATGCCGAGAAAAACGAGGTAACAGACACCCACCCATTTGACGACGCCGAACCAGAATTCCGAGGCGGCCAGGAGGGCACCCAATCCCAGCGCGACTGCGCCGATCAGGACGAAATCCGAAAGGACGGCACCGGACATGCCGATCATGGCACGACGAACGCCGAACTTCGAGCCATTGGCTAGCACCAGCAAAACGGTGGGTCCGGGCGTCGCTATGCCGATAAAGGCGACCATGGCAAAGGCCAGAAGCGTCACGTCGATCATGTTTTCCTCTCCTGCGGATCGTAGCACCAGCCGCACATATTTTCCATGTAGAAAATTGAGATAAAAGATTTCGTTTTTTGGGCGGCGCAAGCCTGCGTGAGAACCCGTTTTCTACGCTTCTATTAATACATGGTCTTATTTTCCCCGTCGCTCGCGAAGGAGAGCAAGGCAATAGTCGACGGGAATCGTCGGATTCGCCATTCTTGTAACACATCGCCCGCAAACCACGGAGTAGGCATGTGTACCACCTTGATTGTCCCCGGTCTGAACGGTTCAGATGAGGGGCATTGGCAGCGGCACTGGTTGCTGGATGACCCTCAGGCTAAGCTGGTCGATCAGGACAATTGGCAATGCCCGGTTCTCGAAGACTGGATTGACCGTCTTGAGGCCGCGCTGACCGCGGTTGAAAGTGCCTATATCGTTGCCCACAGCCTTGGTTGCCTGCTTGTGGCGAATATGGGGTCGCGACTTTCGACTGCCAAAATCAAGGGCGCACTTCTGGTCGCTCCCGCCCATCTCGACCGGGTGGAGGCGATTCACCCCTGTATCGTCCAGTTCGGCGCGTTTCCAAGGCAGCCGCTTGCTTTTCCCAGTCTCGTGGTGGGCAGCATGAACGACCCCTATATGAGCGCTGAAGAGCTGGCGCGCACCGCCACCAGCTGGGGAAGCGATCTCGTCAATCTTGGCGCCGTCGGGCACATCAACATTGCCGCAGGTTTTGGCCGGTGGCCGACAGGTTACGCGCTTTTCGACCGTCTGAAATCGACCGCTGAAAAGGCCACCACAGGATCGAGACTGCACGGATTGCCGGCGATACAGGGTCTGCATCTTCAGAGCGACGCTGGTGCGCTCTGAAACGGAATGTTTCCCACAGCGACATCCTTGGTCCACCTTTGCCGGCGAAGCATCAATTATAGAATAGTAATTTTATGGAAAATATTGACGATTTTCGCCGGCCGCCGGAGGATAAGGCGGAGTTGAGCAAAGGAGGCGCACATGCCGCAGGGACTTCATGTGTTTACTTTCGATCTGTTCGGTTTGACCCGGCGTCAGCCCCGCGAAGAAGAACCGGTTCATCTTAACCCGCTGGAGCACTCCGGCCGCATCCGGCAGGGGAAAAGCGATCTCGAACTTGAGCGGGAAGAGATCTGCGAAATGAACTTTGCGTTGCTGGGCTTTTACCCGGTCTTGTGAGCACGAGCGCTCCTTATCCTTTCGACTCCATTCAACCCGGAGAGAAACTCCCTGTGATGGATGGAAATTGGAACAAAATTTCTTAAACGCGCTGGGGAACCGGTTACCCTTTCATCATCACACCCGCATCGCCCGAGGGGCGGATTGCAAAGGACCTGCCGATGAGCAAACACGACAAGCCACTCGATTTCCTGTGGTTCATACCCACCTCCGGCGATGGCAGTTACCTCGGTTCGGACGATCTGTCGCGCCCTTCCGATCCGGGCTATTTCCGTGAAATCGCACAAGCCGCCGATCGGCTGGGTTATTCGGGCGTGCTCATTCCAACCGGCGTCGCCTGCGAAGAATCTTTCATCCTCGCGGCCAATCTTGCTGCATATACCGAAAAACTGAAGTTCCTCGTTGCCATCCGGCCGGGTGTCGCATCACCCGCTTATTATGCGCGTCTCGCCTCCACGCTCGATCGCGTTTCCCACGGCCGGCTGCTGCTCAACATCGTCGTCGGTGGCAGCGCGCAGGAACTGGCCGGTGACGGCATCTTCCTGCCGCATGACGAGCGTTACGACCACGCCGACGAGTTCTTCCAGGTGTTCAATTCGCTTATCGAGACTGGCAAGGGAGATCTCGACGGCAAATATATCAAGGCGCAGGGTGCCAGGCTCGGGCTGCCGCCGGTGCAAGAGCCGCGCCCGCCGCTTTATTTCGGCGGTTCCTCCGATGCCGGCATCGAGTTTTCGGCCGGGATTACCGACAAATATCTCACCTGGGGCGAACCGCCCGCACAGGTGGCGGAAAAAATCGCCAAGGTTCGCGCGGCCGCCGCGAAAAAGGGCCGTGAGGTGACCTTCGGCATCCGTCTGCATTTCATCGTGCGTGAAACCGATGAGGAGGCGTGGGCCGATGCGGATAGGCTGATCTCTAAGCTTTCCGACGAGACCATCGCCTCTGCTCAGGAGGTTTTCTCCAAGGCATCGGATTCTGTCGGGCAGGCCAGAATGCAGGCGCTGCATAATGGCCGCCGCGACAAGCTGGAGGTCTCCCCGAACCTGTGGGCGGGTATCGGTCTCGTGCGGTCTGGCGCGGGCACCGCGCTGGTCGGTTCGCCAAAGACGGTTGCAGCACGGCTCAGGGAATATCAGGAGCTCGGTATCGATACCGTTATCGCCTCCGGTTATCCGCATCTCGAGGAAGCCTATCGCCTGTCCGAACTGCTGTTCCCGGAAATCGGCCTTGGCGGGCCGCGAAACGAGATCCGCTCATCGTTCGGCGCCAAGCAGGTTTTCGGCGGTGGCGGGCATGGCGGGAACGTCAAGCTGGTGTCGGGATCCTGATCCATCCAACAAAAGCTTGCAGCGGGATATGAGGCGGCGGCATCATATAAAACATTATTTCTATAGAATATTACGATTATGGAAAACGATATCTATTTCAGCCCCCGCCACCGCTGCTAGCTATTGAACAATTCAGCTGTTTCAGGAGCCACGCGATGACATTGCAATATGCGGCCAAGGACCAACAATTCATCAATCTGCGCGACCCGGTCGCCGGCAGGGCGGCGGATGCCGATAGCCTCAAGGCGGCGCTGCGGACGCTCGGCGGCGGCGTCAGCGTCATTACCGCTGGCGAAGGGGATGAGCGAACGGGTGCAACCGTAACATCGGCCACCGCTTTGTCGATCGATCCACCGCGAATCCTTGTCGCGCTCAACCGTTCCTCGTCCACATGGCCGGTGGTACAGCGTTTTGGTCATTTCGCCGTCAACATCATCGGTTCGAACCATCAGTTCGTTGCCAACCAGTTTGCTGGTATCGGCGGCCTCAAGGGTGCGGACCGGTATCGCGGTGCGGAGTGGACAAGGCTGGCGAGCGGCGCACCCATTCTCGAAGATGCCGTAGCCGCGATCGATTGCACCATAGAAGAGGCGATCGAGCGTCACAGCCACGTCATCGTCATTGGTAAGGTGGAAGCGATCCGTGTCGGCTCCGGCCATTCGCTGCTCTACCAGAACGGACGCTATCATTCACTGGACTGAGCGTCGGTCATTTTGGCGCTTTCATTTTGTCATTGTATGAGGGAGTTGAGCATGGGATCCGTCACGCCTCTTGGCGAAAGACTTCGTTTCGTTCCTCCACGCCTCGGTGCGGATTTTGACGTGCTGACCGTCGCCCGGACGATCGCTGAAAACTGCGCCATCGAAAATCCGGGGCAAATCCACGCACGGATCGCCCGCTCCGGTCTTCTCGCTCTTTCTGTTCCAACTGACATCGGCGGGGCGGATATAACCAATGACGTCCTCTCGCAGGCGCTTTCGATTATTGCGGCGGCCAATGCCGAGGCGGCACATGATCTTGTCGAGCATTTCACTGCGCTTGAATTCCTTCGGAATGCGGGCAGTGAAGAGCAGCGCAAAGCTCTTTTCGCCCGCCTCGATCTTGGTGAGACCTTCGCGCTGGTGACATCCGATGGCGGGCTGGAGCAAGCGATCCCGGTGACGGCTGACGATTACGCCGTGCGCCTTCCCGATGATATTGCCCGGGCGGCGAGGGCCAATGCCGACTGGATCGTCGTGCCGGCCGTCAACACATCCGGTCAGCCCCTGCTAATCGTTCTGCGCAATCGGCCGAATAGCTCATGGGAAGGTCTGTTGCGCGCCGATCAGGTGGTGTTTCTCGCGCAGGGCGCAGAGAATCTTGCTGCTTCCGTGTCCACCCTGTTGAAGGCTGCTGTGGCTCTTGGACAAAAGCAGCGCGAGCTTTCGGGGTTGCTGGTCGGCAGGCTTTCCGTTGATGGCGCGGCGAAACCAGTGATTGGTGAGATATTTCTCGCCGTCGAACTGCTGAAGGCGCAGATATCAAGTCTGGCGGCCCATATCGATGCGGCGCAGGTCGGAGCGGAAAACGTCACATGTCGTTCGGTTCGCAACACTGCCATCACCCTTGAAATTTTGATGGCGCGCCTTGGTCTTATCGAGGGCGTCAGCGAATCCGGGCTCATCGCATCGCTGGCGGATGATCTGCGCCGGCAATAAAGAGGACGCTGCCAGCTCTGCGAATTCCTATTCGCTGGCCGTGATGGACCGCTGGTCTTGGCCGTCCTTTGCGACGAATTGCGCGAGCGTCATATTGTCCAGAATGGTTGCGATGGCGTCACGTACGTCCGTCATCGAAACCCTGACCTGACAGGTCTCGGGATCATCGCAGTCGTCACAGGCTTCAAAGGCCGTGCGGCTTGCGCAGCGAATGGGTGCCAGCGGGCCATCCAGCGTGCGGATGACCTGTCCGATCATGATTTCGGATGGCATTTTAGAAAGCGAATAACCGCCGTTCGGGCCCTTCTTGGAGCGCAGAATGCCGCTGTTGCGCAGTTCCAGAAGAATGGTGTCGAGGAATTTTTTCGGGATGTTGTTACGGGTCGCAATCTCGGTCACGAAGGCGGTCTCGCCCTGGGGCAACCGCGCCAGATCGACAAGCGCCTTTAATCCGTATTTGCCTTTTTTGGTCAACATCGCCTGATCCGAAAAGAGAACCGGCACATTCACAATGCCGGACCACGTTATTCTTAACTTACTTAGTAGTTTTTAGCGAATTCCGGTGCAAGCCGTTTCATTTAGATTTCCAGCGAAAGCGGCTTGTTGCCGCGCTTTGGAGCAAGGTTTTCGTTAGTTTCGAGAGCGTTGACCAGGGCTACTTTCGAAAACCTGACTGAAAACAATATTTTCTCTGATCTCCTCACAGCATGGAACAAACAGGCAGCAAGCCAGAAGAAGACCGAACTCGTCGGCACCTTCGCCGGCGGGTGGCCTGGAATCTCGGCTCCGAAGTCATGACGCAATCACGCACCAATCCGCCCGGCCTGCCGAAAAGCTGATTGCTCGAATAAATGCGGTGGACGACAATATCCGCGGGCCGGCCTGCGGATATTGTATTGTAAGAACCTTCAGAAATCCGCGACTTTGCCCCAGGCCGAGCCCTTGAAACGGCTGGGGTGATAAGGCGCGGGATCAACGATCGGGTTTGCACCCGTCACGATATCGGCGATCAGATGGCCAGCCCCCGGCCCGATGCCGAAACCATGGCCACTGAAGCCGGCAGCGAGAATAAACCCCGGCAATTCGCTTGTCTCACCGATGGCGGGAACCCCATCCGGCGTGCTGTCGATGAAACCGGCCCAGGTGGCGGCAATCCGCGTTTTGTTCAGCGCCGGCAGAAGTTCCAGCGCCCTCTTGTGGGTTTCCTGTATGGCGGCAGCGTTGGGTTTCGGGTCGAGAATACGCACCCGCTCCATCGGTGTCGGCGCATCGAGGCGCCAGTGCTTCAGGGTCTCGTGGCCACCGCGAATGCCCTCCAGCCCGCCCGGACGGAGGCTGCGCCAGCGCTTCAGGAACATCGGAACGAATTCGCGGGAAAACCGCACCTGTTGCGCCGTCGGGTCAATGCGCCCCAGCCCACTGATGGCAAGGGTGTAGCCGCCATTGTGCCGCTTCGTTACCGAAACGGCGGCGGTGTGCAGCGCATCCGGCAGGCCTTCCGCGCCTGGCGTGACGGACAGAATGGAAGAGCGAACCGAAGCCTGTGGAAAACGGATGCCGAGCTGGCGGCAAAAGGAGGAGGCCCAGGCCCCGCCGGACATGATGGCGGTTTTGGTGCGGATGGTGCCTTTTTCGGTAACGACGGCGCTGACGCGTCCGCCCTCCGTTTCCAGCCCGCGCGCGGCGCAATTCTGGTGTACGGTACCGCCCAGTTTGATGATGGCGCGCGCAACGGCGGGTGCCGCCATGGAAGGATCCGCCGTGCCGTCTGTCGGCGAAAAGACACCGCCCCTCCAGCGTTTTCCCGTAGTGCTGCCGCGTTCGCTCGCCTCGTCGGCGCTTAGCATATGGGTCGTTACGCCGGCTGTGATGGCGAAGTCGCGCCAGCGCGCCCAGCCGGCAAGCTCCGCTTCATTGTCGCTGAGATAAAACAGCCCGCAGCGGCGAAAACCGGTGTCTTCGCCGCTCTCGGCGGCAAATCGCTCCCAAAGTGCCAGGCTCTCAGTGGAGATCGGCAATTCACGGGCATCGCGGTTCTGCTGTCGGCACCAGCCCCAGTTGCGGCTGGATTGCTCGGCGCCAATGAGGCCTTTTTCGACCAGCGCCACTTTCAGGCCGCGCCGGGCGAGGTAATAGGCCGTAAAGACACCGACAATGCCGCCGCCGATAATGACGGCGTCCGCGGATTTCGGCAGTTCCAGCGATGTCGTGATCTGTTGCAGCGGGGCGGGCATAATCGGACTCCTTATATTCGTCCTAATTTACCTCAGCCGATGTGTAAACGCTGCCAGACTGGGCGTCTCACCGGAATCTCCTGCTGTTCGGTGATGCTTCTGCAACTCTTTATGCTGCATCAAAAAAATATCCCCACGTCGACAGGCCTCGCCCGTGTGATAAGATTTCCGTCCACGCGCCAGAATTTTATGCTGCGCATACAAAAAACAAAAAAGGGGTTCCGCACATGATGAAACTTGACCGGATCGACATCAAGATCCTCTACGAGCTGCAGAAAAACGGTCGTATCACCAATGTCGAACTGGCGGAGCTTGTCAATCTGTCGCCAAGCCCCTGCCTGATGCGGGTGAAGAAGCTGCAGGCTGAAGGTTATATCGAAGGTTATTCGGCGCAGATCAACATCAACAAGCTCGGCCAGACGCTGACGGTCTTCACGGAGATTACGCTCAAGAACCACCGACAGATCGATTTCGCCCGCTTCCTCGGCGTTGTTGAAAAGATCGACCAGGTGGTGGAATGCCACCTGGTTTCCGGCGGATACGATTATCTGCTGAAATTCGTCACGTCAGGCATCGTTGAATATCAGTCGATCATGGAGCGGCTTACGGATATGGATGTCGGCATCGACAAATATTTCAGCTTCGTGGTGCTGAAATCACCGATCATCAAATCGCATATGCCGCTGACCAGCCTGTTTCCGCTGTAAGGTGTGAGAAAACGGCCCGTTGCCGGGCCGTATCATCTCATTCTAACCTCTTCGAAAACGCCCGCACCAGCTCCGCATCCTGCTGAAGATTGTCGAGCCATGTCGGGTCAAGTTTTGGCACGGAGGAAAAGAGCAGTTTCGAGTAGGGATGGGTGGGCGCTTTGATCGCTTCCGTTTCCAGATGCTCCACCTTCTGCCCGCCATACATCACAACGATTTCGTCACAGATGGTCTCCACAACAGAAAGATCGTGGCTGATGAAGATATAGGAGAGGCCAAGCTCGCGCTGGAGTTCCCCCAGAAGGCTGATGATTGCGGCTGCGACGACGGTATCGAGCGCTGAGGTGATTTCATCGCAGATGATGAGCGATGGTTCGGCCGCAAGTGCCCGGGCGAAATTGACACGCTGTTTCTGTCCACCCGAAAGGCCGGAGGGGTGGCGATGGCGCACCGAACGCGGCAACTTCACCATATCGAGCAGCTGATCGATCCGCGCATCGCGCGCCTTGCCCTTCATGCCGTGATAAAAGGTCAGCGGTCTGCCGAGAATATCCTCGATGGGTTTTGACGGGTTGAGGGCAGTATCCGCATACTGAAAAACGATCTGCATGCGGCGCAGCTGGTCGCTGGTCCGATGTCTGGCGTCGGGATCCAGTTCGCGGCCTTCGAAGATGACATGGCCGCTCGCCGCCGGCAGAATGCCGGCAATTGCCCGAGCAAGTGTTGACTTTCCGCAGCCGGATTCGCCGATGATCCCAAGGTTGCGGCCGGGATAGACTGCAAGGTTGACGGAATCCACCGCCCGCACCAGCGGCAACTTGTCGTCACCCTTGGTGCCATAACCGGCGATTAGATTTTCAATGTCCAGCAACGGTGTTGCCCGTTCCCGCTTGGTTGGTTCGACGACGCGGACCTTGTCATGAAAGGCCGTCAGCAATTCCTTCGTATAAGGATGTTGCGCATTTTCGAGAATATCCCTGGTGGTGCCGGTTTCCTGCACCTCGCCGCCTTTCAGCACGACGATGCGGTCGGCGATCTGGGCAACGACCGCAAGATCGTGCGACACGTAAACGCCGCTAATGCCGCCCTTGCGCATGGCGGATTTGAAGGCGCGCAGAACCTCGATCTGGGTCGTCACGTCAAGGGCGGTGGTCGGTTCGTCGAAAATCACCAGCTGCGGGTTGCCAATCAGCGCCATGGCGGCGGAGAGACGCTGCAACTGGCCACCGGAAACCTGATGCGGGTAACGCTCGCCGATGGTCTCCGGGTTTGGCAGCGACAGCGCCTTGAAAAGTTCAACCGCCCGGGTGCGCGCTTCCTTCGGCGGCATCAGATGGTGGATGCGCGTGACTTCGATGACCTGGTCAATAATCTTCTGCGCCGGGTTGAAGGCGGCTGCGGCACTTTGCGGCACATAGGTCACTTTCGTGCCGCGCACCTTGGCGCGCTCGGCTTCCGAAAGCTGCACCATGTCGCGGCCCGCGACCTTTACGCTGCCGCCGGAAATGCGGCAGCCCGGCCTGGCGTGCCCCATCAGCGTCAAGGCGATGGTGGTCTTGCCCGAGCCGCTCTCGCCGATCAGCGCGACGATCTCGCCATCGGCGATGTCGATGTCGACACCCTTGATGATATCGATGCGGCGGCCGGAATCGGTGGTCGCCTCGACCTTCAGTCCGCGGATTTCAACGAGATTGTTCATGCTTCGCTCCTGTCGCGGATTTTCTGCGGCAGATTGTCGATCAGCAGGTTGACGCTGATCGTCAGGCTGGCGATGGCCAGCGACGGGAAGATGACGGCGGGTGCCGCAAAAGGCAGGCCGCCGATATTTTCACGCACCAGCGCGCCCCAGTCCGCATTTGGCGGCTGCAGGCCAAGGCCGAGGAAGGAGAGGCCCGACAACAGCAGAACGATGAAGACGAAGCGCACGCCGAGATCGGCAAGTACCGGACGGATGATATTCGGCAGGATTTCCGAGCCGATGAGGTAGAACAGGCTTTCACCGCGCACGCGGGCGACCGTGACGAAATCCATGGTGTTGACATTCACTGCCAGCGCTCGCGCGAAACGATAGGCGCCCGGCGTGTAGATGACCGAGAGCGTGATGATCAGCACCGGAATGGACGAACCGACGGCGGCGACGACCACGAGGCCGAACAGTTTGCTCGGAATGGAATTCACCGCATCGAGAAATCGGCTCAGCGCCGCATCGAACCAGCCGCCGATGGCGGCGGCGCACATGCCGAGGACGACGCCGCCGGTGCAGGCGATGGTGACGGCCGCAAGCGAGATGCCGACCGTGAAACGTGCGCCCATGAGGATGCGGGAGAACATGTCACGGCCGAGATAATCCGAACCGAGCCAGAGATCTGAGGTCATCGGCCCGAAATAATCGAGATCGACAATTTCACCGACCGGATGCGGAATGAGATAGGGCGCGAAGATTGCGACCATGGCCCAGAGGAAAATGACGAGAAAGCCGAAAACGCCGACTGCGTTGATCTTGTAACCCAAACGCGAAGTCCCCTGATATGTCTTGATATGATCGGCCATCAGCGCAGCCTCGGATTGGACATGATGGCGATGATGTCAGCCGTCGTGATGAGGAGGAGATAACCGACGCAGAAGATCATCGCGCAGGTCTGGATCAGCGGCAGGTCGCGGGTGGCGACACCATCGACCATCAATTTGGCGATGCCGGGATAATTGAAGATCGTCTCGACGATAATGACGCCGCCGACGAGGTAAGAGAGCGACAGCGCCACCGCATTGACGATGGGGCCGAGCGCATTGGGAAGCGCATGGCGCAGCACGATGCGCATGCGCGGCGCGCCCTTCAAAAGCGCCATTTCCACATAGGGGGTATCGAGCGTTTCGATAACGGCGGCGCGGCTCATGCGGATCATCTGGGCCGAGACGACGAAGGTGAGCGTGATGACCGGCATGGCGTAAACGCGCAGCACATCGAAGACGGAGTGGATTTCGCTCACCAGCGACAAGGCTGGAAGCCATTTGAGATAAACGGCGAAAAGCAGGACTGCGAGCGTAGCGATCATGAATTCCGGCACCGAGATGACGCCGATGGTCAAGATCGTGACGGCCCGGTCATAGAGCGTTCCGCGCAGCATGGCGGAGCTGATGCCGAGTGTGAGCGCCAGCGGCACGGCGATGATGGTTGTGATGCCGGCAAGTTTCATGGAGTTGACGAAACGCGGACCGATGAGATCGGCAATCGCCATGTTGTTGGCGTAGGAGGTGCCGAGTTCGCCGTGCAGCAGGCCGAAAAGCCAGCGCACGAACCTCAGAAGCGCAGGATCGTCGAGATGCATGGCGGTGCGCAGGCCGGCCACGGCCTCCGGTGTCGCCGCCTGGCCGAGAAGGATCGTCGCCGTGTCGCCCGGCAGCAGGCTGGTGGCGGAAAAGACGATAAAAGACACGATCAGCAGGGTCGTCAGCATGACGACCAGCCGCCTGGCGACAAGGGACAATATACGGCTGTTCATTCACAAGCTCCTGCGACCTGCCTGATGGTGGAGGCTTTCCGCATCCTGCGGAAAGCTTGCCGGGCGCTGTTTCACGCCCGGCACCATGGTTTATCAGGCTTCGAGCCAGACGTATTCCGCAAAGGCGTAACCCATCATGCCGCCGAGCGGGTTAACTTGCAGCCCCTTCAGCTTGGAGCTGATGGCATCCACATTGGTAAGATAGGCGGGAATGATGGTGCCGGCTTCGTCGGCGATCATCGTCTGCATTTCAAAATAGATCTGCTTGCGCTTTTCCATATCGAGCAGGCCGCGGGCCTCAAGCATCATCTTGTCGAACTTCTCCGACTTGTATTGGCTTTCATTCCACGGCGCATCGGAGGCGTAGAGCAGCGAGAACAGGATATCCGGTGTCGGACGCGGGTTGATGTTGCCGAAATGGATCGGCGCTTTCAGCCAGTAATTGCTCCAGTAACCGTCGGCAGGCACCCGCTGCACATCCAGCTTGACGCCGATTTCCGCCGCCGAGGCCTGGATGATCATCGCCATGTCGATGGCCGAATTCGCCGCATCAGAGGTGATGACCGGAATGGACTGGCCGATGACGCCGGCCTTTTCGAAGTGGAACTTCGCCTTGTCGGGGTCGAAGGCCTTCGGCTTGAGGTCGGGATTGTGGTAGGGGCTCATCGGCGGAATAGGCTGGTCGTTGCCGACTTCGCCGAGACCACGAAGGGCCGCCTTGACGATCTGTTCGCGATTGACGATCGACTTCATGCCGGCAATGAAATCAGCCTTGTTGCCGGGCGCCTGGTCGAGACGCATGTTAAGATTGGTGTAGTTGCCGGACGTGCCCTTCGACAGGGTCACGCCTTCCTGCTTGTCGAGCAGGCGGAGCGCGCGCGGGTTGATGGCGGCCGCGAGCTGGATGTCGCCGGAAAGAAGCGCATTGACGCGGGCATTATCGTCCGAGATCGCGAAGAACTCGAAGCTGTCGACGTGCGCGCCGCCCGATTTCCAGTAATTGGTGTTCTTGGCCATGATCGAGCGCACACCCGGCTCGAATTTTTCGAGCTTGAAGGCGCCGGTGCCGTTACCCTTGGAAAAATCGGTCGTGCCGTCGGCAACGATCATGAAATGGTGCATGGCAAGGATGGTCGGCAGGTCGGCATTGGCGGTGGCGAGCGTGATCTCGACCGTGCTCTTGTCGACCGCCTTGAAACCGGTCATCTGGGCGGCGATCTTGGCGACCTTGGAGCCAACGGCGGGATCAAGGTGGCGCTTCAGCGAATAGACCACGTCGTCTGCCGTCAAGGACTTGCCGTCATGGAAAGTGACGCCGGAACGCAGCTTCACCGTCCAGGTCTTGGCGTCCTTGGATTCGATGGATTCAGCCAGTTCCATCTGCGGCGTGCCGGACGTATCGAGGAAGCTCAGGCGGTTGTAAAGCGCGCAGCAACGGACGTAGTCGGTCGACAGCGAGGCCTTCGCCGGGTCGAGCGTGTCTGCGGTGGAGGCGGACCAGCCGGCCGCCTTCAATGTGCCGCCCGAGACTGGCGTTGCGGCAACGGCATTGGAGGCGCGGCCAAGGATGGCCGTGCCGGCGGAAAGGGCGACGCCACCCGCCAGCATCATGTGCAGCAGCTCACGCCGCGTCGCGCCGCGGCGGATCGCCTGTTCGACGGCGGCATCGTCAGAGCGGGTCCAGTTTGTAATTCTGTCACTCATGGTATTCCCCTTTTGTATTTGTTGAAATGCGATTGAAAAATGCTCGACGCCACAAGCCGGTTTGTGCTGCGTTTCTTGGAGTGCGGCTTAACCGGCCGCTTGTCTCGTCGCTTCGGCGAGGCCAGCCATCGACGTAAAGTGATAGTCCGGCTCCGTAAAATTCTCTGGCTCGATCGTGCCGCCATAGCCCTTCTGGGCGTGGCGACGCTCGATCCAGCAATTGGTCATGCCCAGTTTCCGGGAAATGCCGATATCGTGGTACTGGCTTTGCGCGACGTGCAGAATGTCGTCCTTCGATGCGCCCTCGCTTTCGACGAAAGCAAAAACCTTTTCGAAGAAGGCCGGATCCGGTTTTTCCGTCCCTGTATCATCCGCCGTGAAGGCCGCATGAAAGGGATTGCCAAGTTCCTTCGAGAAATATTCGAAGGCCCAGCGCTGAGCGTTGGTCATGGCGATGAGGCGGTGCGTCTTTGCAAGTTCGGCCATGGCCGCGCGGCTATCCGCAAAGCCTTTCCAGCTTTTTGCCGCGTCCCGCAGGCGCTCGCCGAGCGCACGTTCCGCCGGCAGGCCGAGTTCAGGAGCAATGATCACGTAGACGCGGACGAGATCGTCTGGAAACAGGTCGGTCGCGTCTGAGTAACGGGCCGCGCGGTAGAGCGCGAGCGCCTTTTCACCATCGACCTCCACACCGTGTTCGGTGCCGATTTCAGCCAGCGTCGCTTTCAGACCACCTTCGAAATCGATGAGCGTACCCACCACGTCGAAGCTCATATATTTGAAGTCGCTCAATTTTTTGGGCAATGTCGGTCTCCGCTTCGCCGTCTGGCTTCTTGGCAGCCTGCGGCAGATTATTCTGTTCCCGGACGGGAGCCTTGTCCCGTTCCTTTATGCAATTACGCCCTTTTTCATGGCGTTTGGTGCCGTTTGCATTGATAGTTTGGCACTTCCAGCACGCTGGATACGCCGAATTGGATCGGCTGTTCGGCAGAATATTGCGAATATATGGCGCGTTGCGACATATCGAGAGGGTGCCGCAACGCTGTCCGCTATTCCGCTCAGGCCATAGCCGCCCGTACCGCCGGGTCCTCAAGCGTCTGGTCGAGCGTCGTGAGTGTCCGCTCGATGATCGCATCGATTTCGCTATCGGTGCAGCAGAGCGGCGGCGCATAGCCGAGGATGCCATTCGCAAAGGCCCGCACGATGAGGCCGTTGTCCCAAGCGCGGTCGAAAACTTTTCGCGCGGGGGCTGCTGCGGCCGGCAAGGGCGTCTTCCTGTCCTTGTCGGTCACGAGTTCGATCGCGGCAAGCATGCCCCGGCCGCGCACATCGCCCACCAGCGGGTGGCTTCTCAAGCTCTCAAGTCCGGCCATCAGTCGCGCACCGGCGCGGCGGCCATTTTCCAGCAGCCCGCCTTCGTAAAGTTTCAGCACTTCGAGACCGACAGCCGCGCTGACGGGGTGGGCGGAATAGGTATATCCGTGCCCGATGGCAGCTTCGCCGGCAAAGTCCGCTATTGTATCGTAAACGTGGTCGGCCATGAAGACGGCGCCCATAGGCACATAGCCTGACGTGAGGCCTTTGGCGGTCGTGATGAAATCAGGCACGATGTCCTCGTCGGCACAGGCAAAGAGCGGTCCCGTGCGGCCAAAGCCGGTGATGACTTCATCGGCGACGAAAAGAATGCCATAGGAGCGGCAGAGTTCGCGCATGGCGTTGATCCAGCCAGGCGGCGGCACCAGAACGCCGCCCGAGCCCTGAATGGGTTCTGCATAAAAGGCGGCGACACGGTCCGGGCCGATGGCCTCGATCTTGTCTTTGAGAATTTGCAGCGAGGATGCGATGATGGCTGCCGGATCGCTGCCCGCCGGATTGCGATAGGCATAATGAGACGGAATTTTGTGCTGCCAGTCATAGGGCACACCGAAACCCGCGTGGAAAGCGGGCAGGGCGGTGAGGCCTGAGCCGGCGGTAGTGGAGCCGTGATACCCCTGTTCGATGGAAATGAACTGGTCACGCTGCGGCTGGCCCTTGGCATGCCAGTAATAACGGATGAACCTGATGGTGCTGTCCACCGCATCGGAACCGCCAAGCGTGAAATAGACGTGGTTGAGATCGCCCGGCGCGCGGTCGGCAAGCTCGGAGGCCAGCCGGATCGCCGGTTCGCTGCCAATGTCGAAATAGGCGGTGGCATAGGGCAATTCACGCATCTGCTTTGCCGCTGCTTCAACAATGCTGTCGTGCCCGTAGCCGGCATTGACGCACCAGAGGCCGGCAAACCCGTCGATCAGCTGATGGCCGGTCATATCGGTGACGGTGGCGCCTCTTGCCGATTTCAGCACCCGCACGCCGAGCTTTTCATGGCCGCGGAAGGAGGAGACGGGATGCACCAGATGGGCGCGGTCCAGTTCGATCAGTGAATTGCTTAACATGGGTCTCTCCCGGTTCAGCCGAGTGCCTGGCTGGTCAATACGAATGTCTTCAATCTCTTTTCAGCGGGTAATTCGGTCGTTGACCGGCGCATGGCGATGCCGCCGCCAACATGGGCGAGGCCCAGCTCAGCAAGCCACGGACCGAGGCCTGCTTTGACGGTGGTGTCCACGCGCAGGAATGCGCCGGGACGTTCGGAAATCATGAACGCGATCAAATCCCTTGCGATTTCAACGCCTTCAGCCACGACAGGGCCAATAACTTCACCACGACCGAAGGTGCGAATTGCCGCAAAACCCTTGATGATGCCCTGATCACTTACCGTCGCGAAACGTGCCCTTTGCGCAAGTGCGGCAAAAAGCGCCGTCCGATCGGCACCGAAAGCCTCAGCGTCAAGTGCGGCGAGTTCGGCCGGGTCGATGTCTTGCGCCCATGCCACATTCTCGGGCTTCACGGCTGTGACCGGAATTCCCTGATGCTGAACCACCTCGCCCCAGGCGATGAACCCGAGTTTTTCATAGAGCGGCAGCCCATCGGCAGTGGCGACCAGACGGCACTCACGATTTTCTGCGGCGTCAAGCGCCGCCCCCATCAGCTGGCGTCCAATGCCGCGGCCGCGCATGCTCTCATCGACGATCACCATGTTGACGGTGGCGCAGCTTTCTCCGAGAAGCGTTGCCATGGCCGTTCCGACGACGCGGCCGTTCTCAACGGCGACGAAACCTTTGCTGATGGAGAGGACCATGGCCCAGTCCTCTTTCCGGTGCGGCCATCCGGCCTGCCGGGAAAGTTCAACGGCCGCGTCGAGGTGGTCCGGTTGAAACGTTTGGATATCTGTCAGGCTCGACTGCATGCCGGAACTCCGTTTTTTTGCTTATTCATTGATAGACTGATGCCGGAAGAAGATTGTCCCGACAAATGGGAAGGTTCGATATGTTTCGCTGTTGCTTTTATCCGCCGCCGCATCTTATGCCGCGTCCTGTTTGCATCGGTCGGTAAAGCTTGGGCGGGGGAAGGCTATCTGTTTGCCCCAGCGCAACTCTCTGCCAAACTGGCGGCTGGATACGCAACAATCTGCTTCCGTGACCGGCAATTGCGGTGCGCCGATCAGCCAAAGGCCTCTATGATCTGATTATTGCAGCCACCACCAATCCCCAAGCAAGGATGACGACGACATGACCATCTTCCGCCCGAAATATATCTCCTTCGATTGCTACGGCACGCTGATCAATTTCCAGATGGCTGAAGCCGCGCGTGATCTCTACGGTGAGCGCTTGAGTGAGGCTCAGATGCAGGAGTTCATCAAGAATTTTGCGGCCTACCGGCTGGATGAGATCATGGGCGACTGGAAGCCCTACGCAGAGGTGGTGCATAATTCACTGGTGCGCAGCTGCAAGCGCAACGGTGTGGCGTTCAAGGATGAAGATGCGACCTTCGTTTACGAGCGCGTCCCGACATGGGGCCCGCATGCCGATGTCCCGGCTGGCCTTGCGAAAGTGGCGAAGGAAATTCCCCTCGTCATCCTGTCCAACGCCATGAACTCTCAGATCATGTCGAATGTCGAAAAGCTTGGTGCACCTTTCCACAAGGTTTACACGGCGGAGCAGGCGCAGGCCTACAAGCCGCGGTTCAAGGCCTTCGAATATATGTTCGACATGCTGGGCTGCGGACCGGAAGATATGCTGCACGTTTCCTCCTCCTTCCGTTATGACCTGATGTCCGCCCATGATCTCGGTATCAAGAACAAGGTCTGGGTCAACCGTGGCCATGAACCTGCAAACCCCTATTACGGTTACACGGAAATTTCAGACATTTCCGGTCTTGCGGGCGTTGTCGGACTGTAAGAAAGGACATCGATCATGAAGCTCGTCTCCTATTGGCACGACACGGCGCCCCAGTTTTCCGGGGCAACGCAAGGTCCTGTCGAAGGCCATTATGATGTGGCCGTCATCGGTGGCGGCTTCACGGGTCTCGGTGCCGCGCTCCAGCTTGCGAAAGCCGGTGCGCGTGTCGTCGTTCTGGAAGGGCAGCGCGTGGGCTGGGGCGCTTCGGGCCGTAACGGTGGCCATCTCAACAATGGCCTTGCCCATTCCTATCTCTCCGCCAAGGCGGAACTCGGCAAGGAGCGGGCCATCGCGCTCTACAAGGCGCTCGATTCCTCCATCGATACGCTGGAGGCGCTGATTGCGGAGGAGGGGATCGAGTGCAATTTTCGGCGCGCCGGGAAGCTGAAAATGGCGTCGAAACCGCAGCATTTCGAAGGTCTGGCGAAGAATTTCGAAGCGGTTCACGCCGAGGTCGATCCCGATACGGCGCTTTTGTCCGAGACGGATCTTAAGGCGGAAATCGGCTCGCCCTTTTACGGCGCAATGCTCTCGAAGAAGAGCGCCATGATGCATATGGGCCGTTATGTCGCGGGCCTTGCAGAAGCCGCCAGCCGTCATGGCGCGGTGATCTTCGAAAATGCGGCCGTGACGAAACACATCCAGAACGGCAAGACCCATGAACTGGAAACCCCGCGCGGCAAGGTGACGGCCGACAATGTTCTGGTCGTCACCGGCGCCTACACGCCCTCCGGCTTCGGTTATTTCCGTCGGCGCATCATCGCCGTCGGCAGTTTCATCATTGCCACGCGGCCGCTGACGGAAGCCGAGATCAAGGCCTCGGTTCCCGGCAACCGCACCTATGTCAACTCCATGAATATCGGCAATTATTTTCGTCTGGCGCCGGACAATCGCTTGATCTTCGGCGGTCGCGCCCGCTTTTCCGCGACATCCGACCAGCGTTCCGATGCCAAGAGCGGCGCGATCCTGACGGAAAGCCTGCATCGCATCTTCCCGCAGCTTTCCCATGTGCCGATCGATTATTGCTGGGGCGGCCTGGTCGACATGACCAAGGACCGCTATCCGCGCGCTGGTTTCCATGACGGTGTGTGGTACGCGATGGGTTATTCCGGCCACGGTGCCCAGCTCTCGACGCATCTCGGCATGATCATGGCTGACGCCATTCTGGGACGGCCGGACAAGAACCCGCTGAAGGGGCTCGATTGGCCGGCGGTTCCCGGTCATTTCGGCAAACCCTGGTTCCTGCCGCTGGTGGGCTTTTATTACAAGATGCTGGATAAGTTTCAGTAGAGTGCAGCCGCTTTTCTGTCGCTCAGGCTTCTTATCAACCATCCTCCACACTCGACGTCGTCCTCGGGCTTGTCCCGAGGATCTTCCCACCTATCGTAAAATCAATCGGTAGCAGATGCTCGGGCCTGTCCCACTGCTGTCCGGTTTAAATTTGCGGCCATTGGAAGGCCATCTGGTTTTGGTTTGTGGGTTTGTCTGGTGGCGGCTTGAGAAGCCGATCGGTGCGTCGCCGGTGCATGAGA
>JAEXMK010000252.1 GCA_023444445.1 Pseudomonadota bacterium
TGACGCGGATCGTGCGCGCAACAGCTTGCGCCTCATTATCCTTCAGCCGGCGTTCGGCTTTAGCCTTGCCCATAATTACTTCCTCTTTGCCTTCTTGTCCGCACCGTGACCGTAATAGGTACGGGTCGGAGAGAATTCACCGAACTTGTGACCGACCATGTCTTCGTTGACGCTGACCGGGACATGCTTGCTGCCGTTGTAGACGCCGAACGTCAGGCCGACGAACTGGGGCAGGATCGTGGAGCGACGGCTCCAGATCTTGATAACTTCGCTGCGACCGCCTTCACGAACCTTCTCAGCCTTCTTGAGAAGATAGCCGTCAACAAACGGGCCTTTCCATACTGAACGAGCCATTCCTGACTACCTCTCTTACTTCTTGCGCTGATGGCGCGAACGCATGATGAACTTGTCGGTCGACTTGTTCGAACGCGTGCGCTTGCCCTTGGTCGGCTTGCCCCACGGGGTAACCGGGTGACGGCCGCCCGAGGTGCGGCCTTCACCACCGCCGTGCGGGTGGTCGACCGGGTTCATGACGACGCCGCGAACATGCGGACGCTTGCCGCGCCAAACCGAACGACCGGCCTTGCCGTCGTTGATATTGGCGTGATCCGGGTTGGAAACGGCGCCGATCGAGGCAAGGCAAGAGCCATGCACGAGGCGCTGTTCGCCAGAGTTCAGGCGAAGGATCGCCATGCCCTGGTCGCGACCGACGAGCTGTGCGTAGGCACCGGCCGAACGGGCGATCTGGCCGCCCTTGCCCGGCTTCATCTCGACGTTGTGGATGATCGAGCCGACCGGGATATACTGAAGCGGCATGGTGTTGCCGGGCTTCACGTCGATCGCCTTCTCGGAAGCAATGACCTTGTCGCCGGCAGCGAGGCGCTGCGGAGCGATGATGTAGGCCTGCTCGCCATCGGCATAGTTGATCAGCGCGATGAAGGCGGTGCGGTTGGGGTCGTATTCCAGACGCTCGACCGTGCCTTCGATGTCGAACTTGCGACGCTTGAAGTCAACGAGACGATAGGTCCGCTTGTGACCGCCACCCTGATAGCGGGCGGTGATGCGACCGAGGTTGTTACGGCCGCCCTTCTTCGACAGGCCTTCCGTCAGCGCCTTGACCGGCTTGCCCTTGTGGAGGCCCGAACGGTCGACGATGACCAGCTGGCGCTGGCTCGGAGTCGTCGGATTAAAAGTTTTCAATGCCATGTTCTTAATCCTCAGAGGCCGGTGGAGACGTCGATCGTCTGACCCTCGGCCAGCGTGACGATCGCCTTCTTGACGTCCTGGGTCCGGCCGGCAATGCCGCGGAAGCGACGGGTCTTGCCCTTGCGCAGCAGCGTGTTGACAGCCTTGACCTTGACGCCGAAGAGCGCTTCGACAGCAGCCTTGATTTCCGGCTTGGTCGCGGTCTTCGCAACGTTGAAAACAACCTGGTTATATTCAGAAACCAGGGTGGACTTTTCGGTGATCGCCGGCGTGACGATCACATCGTAATGGCGAAGATCCGTCATTTGAACCGCTCCTCCAGAGCTTCAACTGCAGCCTTGGACAGGACGAGCTTGCCGCAACGCAGAATGTCGTAAACATTGATGCCCTGGATCGGCAGAACGTCCATGTTCGGAATGTTCTGGGCTGCGCGTGCGAAGTTGGCGTCCAACTCTGCGCCGCCGATGAAGAGGGCGTTGGTGAGACCCAGCGTCTGGAACGTACCGACCAGAGCCTTGGTCTTTGCTTCGGAAGCGACCAGCTCGTCGATGATGATCAGTCCTTCGGACTTCAGCTTGGCCGACAGGGCGTGACGCAGGGCCAGAGCGCGAACCTTCTTGGGAAGATCATGCTCGTGGTTACGAACGACCGGGCCGTGTGCACGACCGCCGCCGCGGAACTGCGGAGCGCGAGCCGAATGGTGACGTGCGCGACCGGTGCCCTTCTGCTTGTACATCTTGGCGCCGGTGCGGGAAACTTCACCGCGAGTCTTGGTCTTGTGGGTGCCCTGCTGCTTGCGAGCGAGCTGCCAGCGAACCATGCGTGCGAGGATGTCTTCGCGCGGATCCAGACCGAAGATCGTGTCGGACAGGGAGACCGTGCCGGCGTCCTTGCCTTCGAGTGTTTTGACGTTCAATTCCATCGGTATGGCTCCTTACTTCGCAGCCTTGACAGCATCGCGAACGACGATCCACGAGCCCTTGGAGCCCGGGACTGCGCCCTTGACGAGGATCAGACCGCGATCGTCATCGGTGGAGACGACTTCGAGGTTCTGGGTGGTGACGCGCGTCTGGCCCATGTGGCCGGCCATGCGCTTGCCCTTCCAGACCTTGCCCGGATCCTGGTTGTTACCAGTCGAACCATGCGAACGGTGCGAAACGGAGACGCCGTGCGTTGCACGAAGACCGCCGAAGTTATGGCGCTTCATCGCGCCGGCGAAACCCTTACCGATCGTGGTGCCGGTGCAGTCGACCAGCTGGCCGGCGGCGAAATGGCCTGCCTTGATCTCGGTGCCGACGTCGATGAGGTTGTCTTCGGAAACGCGAAACTCAACGAGCTTCGCCTTCGGCTCGACGCTTGCAGCGGCGAACTGGCCGCGCAGCGCCTTGGTCGTGTTCTTGACCTTGGCTTGGCCGGCGCCGAGCTGCACGGCGACGTAGCCGTTCTTCTCGGTCGTGCGGTGGGAAACGACCTGGCAGTTTTCCATCCGCAATACTGTTACGGGAACATGTTCGCCGGCGTCGTTATAGACGCGGGTCATGCCCACTTTCTGTGCAATCACACCTGAACGCATGGTTCAATCCTCTTGCGAGTCCCGTCGGGGCAAACCCCTACAGCCTCTTTTGTTGGAGGAGTTCCCTAAGAGGTCTCACGACCCTTCAGGTCTCCCGGTTTGGAAGACGTTGGATTTCTCCACGTACCTTCCTTGTTGTTACGGCTTTCGCCGGACCTTAGAGCTTGATTTCGACGTCGACGCCAGCAGCCAGGTCGAGCTTCATCAGAGCATCGACGGTCTGCGGGGTGGGATCGACAATATCAAGGAGACGCTTGTGCGTGCGCATTTCGAACTGTTCACGGCTCTTCTTGTCAACGTGGGGAGAACGGTTGACGGTGAACTTTTCGATACGCGTGGGCAGCGGAACCGGGCCGCGAACGCTGGCGCCGGTGCGCTTGGCGGTCGACACGATTTCACGCGTGGAGGCATCGAGGATCCGGTGATCAAACGCCTTGAGGCGGATACGGATATTCTGGCCGTTCATTCACTTTATCCTTGTCTTTTTCAGTTCACGCGCCCGGAAAAAGGCACGCGGTGACTTCTAGTTAATCGTGGCGCCGCAAATTTTCAAAGATCAGGGGAAACCACCCGAAGATGACCCCGCCTATACACGCCTTGCCGCGGCATATCAACTGATTCTTTTCGTTCAAATGACAATGCCGTGGTTACCCACGGCATTGTCCTATTCGCAAGATCAAAGCGTCGCCAGAGGCGTGCGCCTATCGATTACCCGATGATCGAGGCGACGATGCCGGCGCCGCCTGCAAATCGCGCTTGCGCGTCATTTGCAGGTCTTCACTTGCCGTCGGCAAGCTTACGGCATCGTCATCATCGATTACTCGATGATCGAGGCGACGA
>JAEXMK010000188.1 GCA_023444445.1 Pseudomonadota bacterium
CCCCCGCCGACAAGGACATCCTTGCCGGCGACCGGGTTCCCAATCTCGGCATCATCACCGCCTATAACGACATGCTGTCGGCGCACCAGCCCTATGAGACCTTCCCGGCGATCATCCGCGATGCGGCAAAGGAAGCGGGCGGCATCGCTCAGGTTGCCGGCGCGGTTCCCGCCATGTGCGACGGCGTGACCCAGGGACAGCCGGGCATGGAGCTTTCGCTGTTTTCCCGCGACGCCATCGCCATGGCTGCCGGCATCGGCCTGTCGCACAACATGTTCGATGCCGCCGTCTATCTCGGCGTCTGCGACAAGATCGTGCCCGGCCTCGTCATTGCGGCCCTCGCCTTCGGTCACCTGCCCGCTGTCTTCGTTCCCGCCGGCCCGATGACGTCAGGCCTGCCGAATGACGAGAAGTCGCGTATTCGCCAGCTTTATGCCGAAGGCAAGGTCGGTCGCGCCGAGCTGCTCGAAGCGGAATCCAAATCCTATCACGGCCCCGGCACCTGCACCTACTACGGCACCGCCAATTCCAACCAGATGCTGATGGAAATCATGGGCTTCCACATGCCCGGTTCCTCCTTCATCAATCCCGGCACGCCGCTGCGTGACGCGCTGACCCGTGAAGCTGCCAAGCGCGCGCTCGCCATCACCGCGCAGGGCAATGAATTCACGCCCGCTGGCGAGATGATTGACGAACGGTCGGTCGTCAACGGCGTCGTCGGTCTGCATGCGACGGGCGGTTCCACCAACCACACCATGCATCTCATCGCCATGGCGCGCGCCGCCGGCATCATCCTCACCTGGCAGGATATTTCCGATCTTTCCGACATCGTGCCGCTGCTCGCCCGCGTTTACCCCAACGGTCTTGCCGATGTGAACCATTTCCACGCTGCCGGCGGCATGGGCTTCCTCATCAAGCAGCTCCTAAAGCAGGGCTTCGTGCATGATGACGTGCGCACCGTCTTCGGACAGGGGCTTGCAGCCTACACCGTGGATGCGCTGCTGGATGAGAAGGGCGCGATCACCCGCCAGCCCTCCCCCGAGCAGAGCCATGACCCGAAGGTTCTCTCCAGCATCGAAACCCCTTTCCAGCCAACAGGCGGCCTGAAGATGCTGACGGGCAATCTCGGCAAATCGGTCATCAAGATTTCCGCCGTCAAGCCGGAACGCCACATCATCGAAGCACCGGCGATCGTTTTCCATGACCAGCAGGAACTTCAGGACGCCTTCAAGGACGGCAAGCTCAACCGCGATTTCATCGCCGTCGTCCGCTTCCAGGGGCCGAAGGCCAATGGCATGCCGGAACTGCACCGCCTGACACCGCCGCTCGGTGTGCTGCAGGATCGCGGCTTCAAGGTGGCACTAGTGACCGACGGGCGCATGTCCGGCGCTTCCGGCAAGGTGCCGGCCGCCATCCATGTCACGCCGGAAGCTTCCGACTGTGGCCCGATCTCGCTTATCCGCGATGGCGACATCATCCGTCTCGACGCCATTTCGGGAACGCTGGAAGTGCTCGTTTCGGCCGCCGAACTGGCGAAACGCGAACCGGCCCGCGCCGATCTTTCCGGCAATGAATGGGGCATGGGCCGCGAATTGTTCGCCCCCTTCCGCCGCAATGCCGGTCCGGCTGATCAGGGCGCCAGCGTTCTGTTCCATTGACCTTCTGGAAGGCGAGGACCGATGTGGTTTTCGCCTTTCAACCCCGATTTGCGGCGCCGCCTGCACGCACCCTTCTTCCTGGGTGAGCCGGCACAGAAACCGCTTTATTTCCCATATCTTAAACGTCAGACTTGTCATGTGGCTGTGATGATCGCCCTATAGGGCCTTCTCGACCAGCCGTGGGACGATGGCGCAGTTTCGGATGATGGGGCCTGACATGACGATTTTCTCAAGCAAACGCCGCGATGTGCTGAGGCTTATGGCTGGCACCGCCATGTTGCCGCTGATGACGGCGGCAACCTTTGTCATGGCACAGGACGTGGGCCTGCGTGCGATCGTCATCTCCGACCTGCATTCGGCCTATGAGCGTATCGGCCAGCTTCTCGCGGCCATCGAAACGCGTATCGCCGCTGACAAGACGCCCCACATCATCTTGTTGAATGGAGACCTTTTCGAACTCGGCAACGCGGTGGCCACACGTTCGGCCGGCGAAATCGAATGGACCTTCCTTGCGGCGCTCGCCAAGCTTGCCCCCACGGTCATCAATATCGGCAATCATGAGCCCGATATCGAAAATGACCTGGCCAATTTCGTTACCCGCGCCCGCGCGCTCGGTATCACCGTACTTTCCAACATCATCGACAAGCGCAGCGGCATGCCCTATGCCGCTGCTAGCGCCGAAATGAACATAGGGGGACAGCACGTCATAGTGGCAGGCCTCGCCACCAATGCGATCAACACCTACCCGAAGGCGACGCGCGAAATGCTCGACATTCCGCAGCCCGTGGAATGGGCCAAGGCCAATCTTCCCGGTATCGTCAAACCGGGCGCGATCAACATCCTTCTTAGCCATGCCGGTGTCGTTGCCGACCGCGATATATTGCCGCTGCTGCCGGATGGCACGTTGCTTGTTGGCGGCCATGACCATCTGAACTTCGTGCATGAACAGGGCGCCACCCGCTATGTCCATACCGGCTCATGGTGCACCTCCATGACGGTGGCGACGATTGCGGCGCCCGGCAAGGCTGCGGCCATAGAGACCGTCGCGATCGATCGAGCCGCTCCTGCATCCCCTGCCCTCAAGGGCCTGATCGAGCAGACGCTTGCAAAGCACCTGACCGCGGAAGAACGGGAAGTTGTCGGCAAATCGGTGAAGGCGATGACTGTCGATGAGGCGGGCCGCCATGTGGCACAGCTTATCGCCGCAAAAACCGGGGCGGATGTCGGTTTCGTCGGCCACACCTCCTTCGGTGCGGGCCTGCCCGAGGGCGAAATCCGCCGTTATGATTTCAATGCCTCGCTGCGTTTCGACGGAAAGCTGATGGTAACGGAAGTTGACGGCGAGGCGCTTGCGCAAATCCTCAGACGCTGCAACCAGGATGGCGACATCCCGCTCGCCGCGCGCACTGGCGACTATCTCTACGCCATGCCGGATAAGCCGGAGAAGAAAGAGCGCTACAAGCTGGTCTGCAACGACTGGTCTGCGACCAACCAGAAATCCTATTTCGGCCGCGGTGACCTGACCTTCACCGAGGTGCCGGATTTGAAACTGAAGCAGACGGCTTTGGGCGGGCTTTCTTAAGACCGCAGATTCAGGCCTTAGAACGACCTGATATCCAGCTTCCGGTCCTTGTGCGCCGGGTGTGTGCTGAATACGAAGATGCGGTCCATTTCTTTCTGCGTCAACATGCGCAGGAAGCGGACGTGGATGGTGTTGTTGGCGTTGACGCGCAACATAACGCAACCGATTTTGGTGATGCGGGCATCGGGAATATCGAGATAGAACTGGTTCGGCAGGTTATATTTCGTTATCAGCGCCAGCACTGCTTCGGTCTGTGAAATGCGGATGACATCGCAGCGGCGCGCCGCCATGTGCATGACGGCCTTTTCGGTATATTCGATGCGTGCCGCATTCATGGTATCTTCCATGCGGAACCGGCTTTCGCGGTCGTACATGAAGGATTCTTCTTTGCTCAGGTAATGGTTCCTGATGACACCCGCACCGCTCTGCACGCCCGGACTCCCATGCTCATTCAATGGGTCAAGACTAGGCCATAGTCTTTAACAATTCATATCAGCGCAGACTTAAAAGACCGGAAGCGGGACATTTCCGGCGTTTTTCCACAAGGGCAAAAGAAGTCGTGAAAAAACCCCGGAACATCCCTGTTCCGGGGTGTGTTTTTCAGAGCTCTGTTTCCTATGGGCGGTACGTCTTGCCCGCGGCATCAAAGAGGTGAAGCTTTTCCTGAGGCGCCGCAAACCGCAGCGTTTCACCCTTGCTGACGGAAACAATGCCCGGCACCTTGACGATGATCGGCTCCTGCCCCTTCGGCGCCTCGAGATAAAGCAGCGTCACTTCGCCCAGAGCCTCGACGATCGAGACTTTGCCTTCGAAAAGATAGTCATCGCCGGTGACGACGCTGAGGTCCTCTGGCCTCACGCCAAAGCTTGCGGCCTTGCCCTGCTCGGTAGCGGGTGTCGGAACATTGACGGCCAGTGTCTTGCCACCGGAAAGTTCGATTGACGTGCGCTCTCCGGTTCTGACGATCTTCGCCGAGATGATGTTCATGGCGGGCGAGCCGATGAACTTCGCCACGAAAAGATTGGCCGGCCTCTCGTAAAGTTCGAGCGGCGGGCCGACCTGTTCCACACGGCCCGCATTCAAAACAACGATGCGGTCTGCCAGCGTCATCGCCTCCACCTGATCGTGGGTGACGTAGATCATCGTCGTATCAGCCATCTGCTCGTTGAGCTTGGCGATTTCAATGCGCGTGGCGACACGCAGCGCCGCATCAAGGTTCGAAAGCGGCTCATCGAACAGGAAGACCTTGGGATTGCGGCAGATGGCGCGGCCGATCGCAACACGCTGGCGCTGGCCGCCTGACAGAGCCTTCGGCAGACGTTCAAGATATTGCGTCAGCTGCAGGATTTCGGCGGCGGCGCGGACGCGGCGGTCGATTTCCTGCTTGTTTTCCTTGGCGATTTTCATGCCGAAGGCCATGTTGTCATAGACCGTCATGTGCGGATAGAGCGCGTAGGACTGGAACACCATGGCGATGCCGCGTCTTGAAGGCGGGATTTCATTGACGAGCTGGCCGTCAATAAACATCTCGCCGCCGGTAATTTCCTCCAGACCGGCGATCATGCGCAGAAGCGTCGATTTTCCGCAGCCGGACGGGCCGACGAAAACGATGAATTCGCCCTGTTCGATCGAAAGATCGATGCCGTGCAAAACCTTCACCTGCCCGTAGGATTTGCGGATATCCTTGAGAACGAGACTTGTCATGGGGTTTTCCTCCCTGTCTTATCAGGCGTAACGGGCGAAGAAAGCGCCCCATGCCGGAAGTTCTACGCTTCTGCCCTCGAGGCCGCTCGCAAAGCCGTGGCCTTCTAGAACCTCCCAGTTCCCTTCCGGCAATGTGGCTTTTGCCGGTGTTGCGGACAAGTTGAAAAGGCAGAGAACGGTTTCGTTGCCGAGCTTGCGGGTATAGCTCAGCACATCACCCTCGACCGGCTGGAACTCTATGCCGCCCTTGGCGAAAGCCGGGTGTTGTTTGCGGAATGCGAGGAAGCGGCGGTAATGCTCCAACACCGAAGCCGCGTTGCCCTGTTGGGCGCTGACGGCGCGTTGCTTGTGTTCGGTCGGAATGGGCAGCCACGTCTTATCGGCCGTCGAGAAACCGGCCTGCGCATGGCCGGCGTCCCATACCATCGGCGTACGGCAACCATCGCGGCCCTTAAATTCAGGCCAGAACTGGATGCCGTAAGGATCCTGCAAATCTTCGAAAGCGATATCGGCTTCGGTGAGGCCAAGTTCTTCGCCCTCATAGATGCAGACGGAACCGCGCTGGGTCATGAGGAGTGCCGACAGCACCTTCGCGAAAGCATCCTTGTCCTCGACATGCTCGCCCCAGCGGCTGACATGGCGCACGACATCATGGTTGGAAAAAGCCCAGCAGGCCCAGCCTTCCGGTGCGGCTCTGGCAAAATCCGCCTGCACATCGGCAACGCGCTGCGGGGTCAGCGCATCCGGCGCGAGGAATTCAAAGGCGTAGCACATCTGCATCTTGTCATCGCCAGACGTATATTCGCCGACGATCTCGAGACCACGCTGGCTGTCGCCCACTTCGCCGACGGCGGCGATGTCAGGGAATTCATCCAGCACGGCGCGGAAGCGCTTCAGGAAGGCGATGTTTTCCGGGCGGTTCTTGTCGTAAAGATGTTCCTGGAAGTTATAGGGATTGACGGCAGGCGCGGTGGAAGCATTGCGGCGCTCCGGCGCCAGCGCCGGATTATCGCGCAGCTCGAGATCATGGAAATAGAAGTTGATGGTGTCGAGGCGGAAACCATCGACGCCGCGCTTCAGCCAGAAGCGGGTGATATCAAGCAGCTCTTCCTGAACTTCCGGATTATGCAGGTTGAGGTCCGGCTGCGAGGGCAGAAAGTTGTGCATGTAATATTGCATGCGGGTCGGGTCCCACTGCCAGCCGGAGCCGCCGAAAATCGACAGCCAGTTGTTGGGCGGCGTGCCATCCGGCTTGCTGTCCGACCAGACGTACCAGTTCGATTTCGGATTGTTGCGGCTGGCGCGGCTTTCCACGAACCACGGATGCTGGTCCGAGGTGTGTGACAAAACGAGATCGATCATGACGCGGACGCCGAGGCGGTGGGCTTCGGCAATCAGCCCATCGAAATCGGCTAGAGTGCCGAACATCGGATCGACATCGACATAATTCGAGACGTCGTAACCAAAATCTTTCATCGGCGAGGTGAAGAAGGGTGAAATCCAGATAGCATCGGCACCGAGGCCTGCGATGTGGTGGAGGCGGTCGGTGATACCCTTGAGATCGCCAATGCCGTCGCCATTGGAGTCCTGATAGGAGCGCGGATAGATCTGATAGATAACAGCGCCGCGCCACCAATCCTTGTTGGGCGTCAAAGCGGAAGTCACCGAAGCGGTCATTGTCTTGTCCTGTGTGGTATGGGCGTTCATGGGATGATCAGCCTCCCTTGACGGAGCCTGCCAGCAGGCCACGCACGAGATAACGTTGAAGAGCGAAGAAAACGCCGAGCGGCACGACGATGGTGACAAAGGCCGAGGCGGTAAGAATTTCCCAGTTGCCGCCGCGCGAACCGAGCAGCGCGTTAAGCGCGCCTGTAAGCACCAGTTCGTCCTTCTGCGTGCCGAGGAATACCATGGCGACGAGAAGGTCGTTCCAGGTCCAAAGGAACTGGAAGATGGCGAAGGAGGCGAGCGCGGGGAAAGACAGCGGCAGGATGATCTTGACGAAGATTTCGAAGTCGCTTGCGCCATCGACACGGGCGCTTTCGATGATCTCTTTCGGCAAGCCGGAAATATAGTTGCGCAGCAGGTAAATGGCGAGCGGCAGGCCGAACGCGGTATGCGCAAGCCAGATACCGGCATAGGTCTTGGACGGCACGCCGAAGATGGTGCCAATTTCATTGTACAGTCTCAGAAGCGGGATCAGCGACATCTGCAACGGCACGACGATCAGGCCCACCACCATGGCAATCAGCAGATTGCGGCCGGAAAAGTTCATCCATGATAGGGCATAGGCGGCAAAGGCGGCGATGAGGATCGGGATGACGGTTGCGGGCACGGCGACGGTCAGCGAGTTGACGAAGGACTGGCCGATGCCTTCCGATGTCAGCACCGTACGGTAATTGTCGAGGGTGAAGACGGGCGGCGTTGCGACGGAGATGTAAACACGCTTGCCGCGCGTGCCTTCGAAGCTGGACGTCCTGCTGTATTGGTAAGTGCCATCCTCGTTGACCAGCAGCGTTTCGCCATCGCCGATATCGGCAGCTTCACCTGCCTTGAAGGCTGTCGGCTCCTGCACGCGGACGCCGAAGGCTGCGACCTTGCCGCCCTGCCCGTTCTCAAAAACGTTGCCGGATATTACGTAACGGCTGCCATCCTGTTTCTGAACCGAGGCATCGGCCAGACGGACGGCTTGCGTTTGTTCGGAACTCGAAAAAGCGGTCCACCAGCCCGACACCGTGATCTGGTCCTTGTCGCGCAGCGAACTCACGAGAATGCCGAGCGTGGGCAAGAGCCAGAGCAGCACGACGATCAGAACGCTGGCGTGGACGATGAGCCGCGGGAGGCCGACGCGGCGAAGACGTTTGATGATGTTCATCTCAGCGGCCCTCCATCTCGCGGTTGGCCTGGCGGATGTTCCAGACCATGATCGGAGTGACGGCCGCCATGATGATGAGCGCAATGACGGCACTTCGGCCGCTATCACCGCCGCCGCGGAACATCCAGTCGAACATCAGGTTGGCGAGAACCATGGTGTTCCATTGCCCGTTAGTCATGGTCAGCACGATATCGAAGACCTTCAGCACGAGAATGGTGATCGTCGTCCAGACGACGGCGATGGTGCCCCAGATTTGCGGAACCATGATCTTCCAGAAGATCTGCCAGCCATTGGCGCCATCGATGACGGCCGCCTCGATGGTTTCTTCCGGAATGCCGCGCAGTGCTGCGGACAGGATGACCATGGCGAAACCGGTCTGAATCCAGATGAGGATGACCATCAGGAAGAAGTTGTTCCAGAAGGGCATGGAAATCCAGACCTGCGGATTGCCACCGAAAAACTCGACGATGGCGTTCAGCAGGCCGATCTGCACCTGGCCCTCGGCGCGGTATTCATAGATGAACTTCCAGATGACGGAAGCGCCGACGAAGGAGATCGCCATTGGCATGAAGACGATGGACTTGGCGATGTTGCCCCACCAGATGCGGTCGGTCATGACGGCGATGACGAGGCCGAAGAAAGTGCAGGCGGCCGGAACGACGGCGAGCCAGAGGATGTTGTTGAAGATCGATTGCCGGAAACCGGCGTCGAAAAACGCCCAGCGATAATTGGCGAGACCGACGAATTCGCTGCCGGTGCGGTCGTAGAATGAGAGGATCAGCGTCGCGATGACGGGATACACAAGATAGACGAGCAGAAGGATCAGCGCCGGGCCGATGAACAGCCACGGCCGGACGGCGGCACGGCGGTTCAAGTTTCGGGATGCGTGAATGACGTCTCCCGAGCGGACGGGAAAGATTGCCTGCAGCGCCTTGTCGGAAAGCCAGTAATAGGCAGCGCAGGCAAAGACGCCCGCTACCATGACGCCGATGGCAGACACGAGTTGTTGAGCCATGTTCCCTCCCTTTGATCCTCTCCGCGCCGCGCTGATTTATGCGGTCGTCGGGGCCGTTCCGTTGGTGAGGCCCGGCAGCAAGCGGCCGGGCCTGATCCGATTTTACTTCAGCCCGTCCCAGGCCTTCTGGATATCGGCGGCGACCTGATCGGCCGACTTGCCGCCGACGAAATCGATCATGCCGGTCCAGAAAGCGCCTGCACCGATCTTGCCGGGCATCAGGTCGGAACCGTCAAAGCCGAAGGTCGTCGCCGTGGTCAGGATTTCGCCCTGGCGCTTCATCTGCTCATTGGCGTAGGTTTCGACATTCACACCCTTGTACGGCGTCAGGAAGCTGGACTGCGCCATCCACACTTCATGGGCGATCGGCGTCTGCAGGAATTGGACGAATGCCTTGGCAGCCGGCGCTTCCTTGGTGATGGTGACGAGCGTGCCGGCACCGAGCACCGGTTTGCCGAGCTCAGGCTTTGAGGCATAGGTCGGCATGTAGAAGAAATCCGCATCCGTACCCACCTTGGTTCCCGCCGGGAAGAAAGACGGAACGAACGACGCCTGATGGTGCAGGTAGCACTTCGGCGGAATGTCGAAGAGGCCCTTGGGGCTGTCGCGGAAGTCGGTGGAGGCCACGGCCGCAACGCCGCCACTGACATATTTCTCGTTCTTGGCGAATTTGCCGAACTCATTGATCGCCGCAACCACAGCCGGATCGGTGAATTTCACCTCGTTGGTCGTCCACTTCTGGTAGACATCCAGCGGCTGCGTGCGCAGCATCAGGTCTTCCACCCAGTCGGTTGCCGGCCAGCCGGTGGCGCCACCGGAACCAAGACCGATGCACCAGGGCGTGCCGCCATCGGCGACGATCTGGTCCGTCAGCTTGAGCAGGTCTTCCATGCTCTCGGGCACCTTATAGCCCGCTTCTTCGAAATTCTCAGGCACATACCAGACGAGCGACTTCACATCCGCCTTGAAGGGGAAAGCGAAATAGGCCTTGTTGCCGTCCTTGCCCTTATAACTGCCGAGATCGACCCAGGATTTGCCCGCGCCGTAATTTTCCTCGACCCATTTGGCCGTGTCCTCGCCGAGCGGCACAAGAAAACCCTTGGCGGCGAGATCGGCGAGAAGGCCAGGCTGCGGCAAAATGGCAATATTGGGCGGCGAGCCGGCCTGTGTGTCGATGACGATCTGCTGCTCGTAGTTTTCCGACGAGGAATAACGGACATTCACGCCCGTCGCGTCAGCAAAATAGGCGAGTACGGACTGGAACAAAGCCTCGTCCTCACCACGCCACGGGCCGAAAATCGTCAGCGTCTGGCCTTTAAGGTCAGCATGGGCCGCCTTGAAGTCTTCGTAGCTTTTCCAGTTGAACTTGGCATCAGCGCCCGGCGCGAATTTCAGATCGGCGGCAAAGGCCGAACCCGACAGCAGCACGATTGAAGCAGCCGTCGCCAAAAGGGTTTTCCGCATGTGATTTACCTCCCATCACATAAAAGGCTCAAAGCGTCCTCTCCAATCAAAGCGCTTTGGCTGCCTATTCATCTCATTGTCATTAAGATGGAGTCAAGAGGCTCTTTATTCCGAAACGCTACATCACCTTAGAAATAGTCATATTGATTTAGGAAGGCGGCTATCATTTTCGATTGAGAAAAGCGGAGGGGGCTGTTAAAAATCTAAAGCGCTTTGGGAAAATGAGGAGTGGCTTTTGGCCTTTTCCCGGCGCGCGCATGGAGGAATGACAGACATGAACCTGAAACAGCTGTCGCAACTGCTGGGCATTTCGCAGACGACTATCAGCAGGGCGCTCAACGGCTATCCCGAGGTCAGCGCGGAAACCCGCCGCCGCGTCATGGAAGCTGCTGAAAAGACGGGATATCGCCCCAATGCGGCAGCGCAGCGGCTGGCAACGGGTAAAGTCGGCTCCATCGGTCTGGTGATGCCGATTGGTGAGCATCATCGTTCCGACGTGCATTTCGGCGAATTCTTAAGCGGTCTCGGCGAGGAGGCATCGCGCAGCGGCTTTCATCTGGTCATCATGCCGACAGAGCCGGAGAAAGAGCGGGAAGCCCTCCGTGGGCTGGCGGCCAGCGGCAGTGTCGACGGTATATATCTCGCCTATATGAAGAAGAACGACCCCCGCATCGCCATGATGCAGTCACTCTCCCTGCCCTTCCTCGTGCATGGCCGCTCCGTCGGGGTGGAAGAGGATTATCCCTATCTCGATGTGGATAACGAGGGCGCCTTTCATGATGCAACCCAACTCCTGCTGCAGCTTGGCCATACGCGCATCGGCCTACTGAATGGCCCGGAGGGTTATGATTTCGCTTATCGTCGCTGTCTTGGGGTCGAAAAGGCGCTGGCGGCCAATGGCCTGACATTACATGCCAGCAACAAGAGACACAGCAGCATGACCGACGAGGAAGGTTATCTCGGCATGGAGGCGTTGCTTTCACGCCCGGAAAAACCGACCGCCATTCTCTGCGCCAGTACCGCGCTTGCGCTCGGCGCGATCCGTTCGCTCAACCAGCGGGGCTTGAAGCCCGGCAAGGATATTTCCCTCATCGCCCATGATGATGTACTGCCGCTGCTGAAGCCCGATAATTTCTCAGTGCCGCTCACCACCACCCGCTCGTCGCTGAGGGCAGCAGGCGTCCGCGTGGGCCAGCGCCTGATCAATCGCATCAAGCTGAATCAGATGGAACCGCACCAGGAACTCTGGAAGGCGGAACTGGTGGTGCGTGCCTCGACGGGGCCGGCTCCGAAAGCGTAGCCGGCCGTTTCAACCGCCTAGAATTTCGGTGCCGCCAGGCCTTCGGCGCGATGAGCGGCGATGACGGTGTTGGCCATCAGCATCGCGATCGTCATCGGGCCGACACCGCCGGGAACAGGGGTGATGGCCGCGGCAACGGCGCTTGCTTCATCATAGGCGACGTCGCCCACCAGCCTCGACTTGCCTTCGCCCTTTTCGGGTGCGGGTATGCGGTTGATGCCGACGTCGATGACGGTCGCGCCCGGCTTCACCCAGTCGCCCTTCACCATCGCCGCGCGGCCAACCGCCGCCACCAGAATATCCGCCGTCTTGCAGATGCCAGCCAGATCCTTAGTGCGCGAATGCGCCATCGTCACCGTGGCGTTGGCATTGAGCAGAAGCTGGCCCATGGGCTTGCCGAACAGGTTGGAGCGGCCGATGACCACGGCGTTGAGGCCCGAGAGATCATCGCCGTGAATGCCACGCACCAGGAGCATGGCGCCGGCAGGCGTGCAGGAAATGAGGCCGGTGGCGAGATCGCCGGTCGCAAGCTTGCCAGCATTCAAGACGCTGAGGCCGTCGACATCCTTCTCGGGCAGGATCGACTGGATGATCTCATCGGAATTGAAATGTTTCGGCAGCGGCAGCTGCACCAGAATGCCGTGGATGGAGGCATCGGCATTCAATTCGCCGACCAGCTTCAGAAGCTCGGCCTGTGTGGTTTCTTCCGGTAACGTGTGCTGGATGGAGTTGAAACCGCACTGCTTGGCCATCTTGCTCTTGGAATTCACGTAAGCGTGGCTTGCCGGATCATTTCCGACGATGACAACCGCGAGACCAGGCTTTACGCCCTTTTTCGCCTCAAGCGCTTCTGCCGATATGCGGACCGCCTCCGTTACCGAAGCCGCCTTCGCCTTCCCGTCAATCACAACTGCCATGCGTCCTGCTCCTGCTGGGTTACGTAGGCTCCGTATGGTGCCCCCTTCGCAGGAATGCAAGCTAAAATGCGGCGTTTTCAGGCTGTTTTGCGGTAGGCTTCACGGCGATCGGCGTAATCGGTAAGGCACTCCCTCAGGAACGCCAGTTCCCGTCGCAATTCCATCAGTTCCTCGGCTTCGGCCTGCACATGGTCGAAGTCCCCGGCAAGGGCTTCGGCCAGAAGCGGCGGCAGCCCTGATGAAGCGGGATCGGCCATTCTGACGGTGCGATTGCCCATCAGCACCTGCCGCACACGTTCGTCCAGCGGCATATCATCCGCGTCATTTGCAGCCTCGCCGTAATAGTCGGCAAAGCTGTCCTCTTCCGCATCGACACTTGTCTCCGCGGCGACAGGCTGCAGGTCGTCGAATACGGCCGGTTCGATCGGCTCGAATTCAGAAAACTGTGGCGCGGCGACCAAGAGAGCCGGCTCCTCGCTGGTTTCAGCGGTCGAAACGGCCTCCTCCTCCTCGTCATGGCGGCGGTAGCTGAGGAGATAAAGACTGCCCAGCAGGCCGACCAGCGCCCCGCCGCCCGCCAGCATGGCGGCCTGCGTCAGGTCCCGGGACAATTCGCCCGGAGCAGCCTTCTTCGCCAGACGGGTTTCGATGGCAGGCGTTGTCGAGGCCGTCAGGTCGCGGCGTTCGCTTGCCTCCAGATAGGCATTTCGCGCCGTTTCCAGATCACCCTGCAATCTGGAGAATTCACCGGGCGCGACACCCAGCGCATTCAGGCGGTCGAGATGTGTCTTCTGCTCGCCAGTGGCGGTGGCGATCTCCTGATTGACGCGCTTTTCGTCTGCCCGCAGGCCATCCAGCAACTGGCGCAGTGCGGGGGCAGCAAGTGCCTGCGCGGCATCCACGGCATTCTGGGCGGCGATTCGGCGGGGATGTTTCGGGCCGTAATCCACCGACACTCCGGCAAGCGCCATGCTCGCATTTGCCTGCTTCTGCCTGACATCCTCAAGTGCCGAAAAAGCGGTGCCTGATGGCAGCGGTTTGGAATAAACGTCACTCGGCTTCAGGGCCAAAGCCGCAGCCAGATCGGCCTGGAGAGACTGTTGCTGCCGGGTGGCCCGTGCAAGACTGTCGTTGACGTCACGCAATTGCTGCTCGAGCTGCTGCGCTTCCGTCACCACGGCATCGCCATGGCGCATCTGGAAACCATTCACGGCGGCTTCGGCTTCATCCAGCTTCTTCCGTGCCCTTTCCATCTCGCGCATGGCGGGCGTCATCGTGCCGGCCTTGCCATCCGCCATCACGCGCATCGAAAGATAGTCCGTCAGCCGCATGGCCATTTCAGGTGTCGCGGCCTTGGCGGTAACGACCAGCATATTTTCGTCGGGCGTCAGTTCCAGCCGGATTGCCTCGCCCACGGCGCCATTCAGCGCCTCACGCGGGGAAACCACGCGCGCATGCGTGCCCGTCAGGAGATCGAGCAGCAGGCCAAACTCGCCCTGATTGCGAACGCCGAGCATATCGGCAGGTTTCAGCTTCAGATCGGCCGTTACCCGCTCAAGCCCGGAGGGCGAAAGCAGGGTCCGCCGCGCCATCGTCAGAAACCTGGACGCATCCGGGGCGTCGTAACCAGTCTGGGTAACCTCGATTCGAGCCTGCGACACATAACCGCGAAAACCGGAATCGATGAGCAGCAGCGGAATGGCCGCGCCCGCGAGCGTGGCGGCCGCGACGCAGCCTGCCGTCAGCAGCCGCAGACAATGCCTGCGCCACTGCGACACGGGCGTGGAGACGTCATCCCCCTCGGAACGGATCGCCATCATATCCGGATTGTCATCAACCATCTGAAGCCGTCTGCCGCCCTCGGTGCCGCCCGCAACGGGCGACTGTCAAAACCTTACGAGAGGTTAAAGGATCGTGGCAAACAAATGGTTAACAGGGCACTGCACGGCCTGATATCAGTTCTTGCCGAGCGCGATGTGCCAGGGTTCGGCGCAAAGGCTGTAGAGCCAGCTCATATGCAGCTTGCGGAAAATGTCCGGCATGCCGGCCACTTCCGACGACAGAACCTTGAACAGGGGGCCGACTGCAATGGTGACACGCGCATCGTCTCGGCTGACGCTGCGGTGCAGCCATGTCTCCTGATTTTCCTTGAGCATTCCCGCCAGCAGCACATCCACCTTCACACCGGAGGCATCCTGGTTCAGCATGACGAAGTCGTGCCAGGGCGCATGCGCACGCAGCCGGGCAAGCACCTCGCCGACCTGTGCTGCATCGTCGCCCGCCACACCGATGCGTTTCGGCACCGCCATATAGGTCAGGAGCGCCATGGTGAAGGCAACGCCATCGATGCTGGCGGGCAGAGGCTTGCCATGCTCCACGCGTGCGGCAGCTTTCATGCCCTTGCCCTGCGGCAGAAGCAGGCAGCTTTCCAGAATTTGCCGGTAAGCGGTATCCTTGAGCGACAGCTTCGCCTTCTCGATGGTGAGGAAGGAGAGCATCGTGTGCCCCTCACGGGCCGAAGCCTTGCCGCTGACCAGCTCGAGAGCGCCGTTCCAGTCGAGATCACAAACGCGCAGCCCGTGGATATTCCGCTGCAATCCCTGGCGCGCAAAACCTGACGCGAAACTCATTACCAACCCCCAAAAACCAAACCGATCGCCACCTGCCCGGCGCATGGTCTGCGGGGCGGTGGTCCATGGTTTTGTTATACAGGTGCTGGTTGAATTTTGCTTGAAAGCAATCTCTCGAATGCGCACGGACGGAGCAGGAGATAATTAACCAGAGCGTTTCGCGTCGCCGGAGCCCTCTTACCGTCAGTGGCTGGGTGCCGCGGCCTCTGCTGCTTCAGCTTTTTCACCCTCGACGAGCTTGACTGAGCGCGGCGTGCCGTTGCCGTTCTGCTCGCGGATGTCGGCTTTCGACAGGTAGTCGAGCTGTTCGATCAGCACGTCTTCAACCACCTCGTCATCAAGCTTCTTGTTCAGCCCCTCACGGATGCGCTGCTTGAAAGCATCAGGATCGAAGGTGGAGATATTGGCGATGTTGACCATGGAAGAACCCGCCAGCAGCGTGAACAATTCATCGGTCATCAGCTGCGTTGCCGGCAGCTCGATCTTCGCCATCTTGGCCTTGTCGACACGCAGCGAAATGCGGCTGAGGAAATAACCGTTCACGCCGCCATCATTGATGACGGGGATCGTGATGCTTTCGCCCTTGACCAGTTGCAGATCGGCTTTTTTTGCCCCCGCCTCATCCGGCGTCGGCGCCGTCGCCATCTGGACGGAGAAATACACCGCGCCGAGCGTGACGGCGCAAACCCAGACGCCGGTGAGAAGAAGCTTCAACATCAGGAGGCTGCGCCGTAGAGAAACTGCTCCTGGGAATAGGTGCCGTCCGTATCGGCTTCCTGGATCGCGTTCTTGAGCAGATCCGCGACGGCGCGAACCGCGTTCAGATGCGCCTCGACGCGGCTGGCATTGGTAGCGAGCTTGGACTTGATGCCCTTCACCTGCTCCATGTAACCGGCGGCGATTTCCTCGTGCGGTGTATCGCGCACCAGCATCGTCAGCTCATAAAGGCAACGGCTTTTATGGGCGTTGGAGACCTTGAAGTCGAACTGGGGGTCCTTACCGATATTGTCGTTCTCGTTGTCGATGATCATCTCAAGGCGGCCGAGAACGGATTGGATACGGTGGTCGTTCGACATAAGGTCCATGCTTGTCTCCTCGTTAAGGTTTTTCATTCTCAAGCCTCGTCCGTTTTATCATTGGAAACGCCGAGGACCTGCCGTTCGAACTCCGCCACCATCCGAATTGCAGCATTATGATCTTTGTCGTTCATCGATACGTCGGTAATGCCTTTGCT
Organism: Pseudomonadota bacterium; assembly: GCA_023444445.1. GTDB lineage: Bacteria > Pseudomonadota > Alphaproteobacteria > Rhizobiales > Rhizobiaceae > Agrobacterium. The sequence goes on from JAEXMK010000188.1 coordinate 16,380, forward strand.
TTCGGCTTTCCGAAGCGCATCCTTGTATGCCTGCTCTGCAATGCCGACGCCGCCATTTCTGGAAATCGTGTCGGCAAACTGTTCGGCCATCATGCTCTTCCAGATTTCGCCGGCATTACCCTTGCCGTACACCTCCTCGCTGTCTTTCGGCAGCATGTTGGCAACGAAGGTCTGGAGAACAGAGGCCTCATATTTGCGATATGTTTCGGGAATTTCCGTGCGCGCCGAGCGAATGTTGGTATTGCCGAGGCCAGCTTTCGAGGAGGCGCCATCCAGCATATCGACGGCAGCGCCGAAGCCCTTGCCGGAATCGGCGAGGCTGGTTGCGGCAAAAGCCGCCTTGTTCGCCTTCAATTTCTCTTGGGCGACCTGTACTTCCTGGGGATCCGCCGCACGAACCACATCCATCACCAGATCGCTTATAACCGATATCGCCACGTCCCGAACTCCCGAGCCGGTGAACGTGCCGACGCAAAACGGCGCGTTCACTCAATCAAGAAGCACCGCGGAAGGTTTGTTTAAGAACACCCGCGATGCAACAACGGGAAGACTATGAATCGCCAACCTTGCTGGAGGCTGGTGTCTGCGAAACATTCGTCATTTCTAACAAATCGTAGATTGCATTATCATCGGCCTCGCGATCTTCGAGATCGCGGGCAATATGCATCCGGTCCTCCAACCGGTCGGCCTTGGTCTTTTCCTTCAGAACCTTGTTTTCCTGAAAATGCTGAACGCCTTCAAGCTGGCGGTCCTGGACGACGAGACGGCCATAGCGATCGGAATAATGCCTGGAGAAAGTCTGATGTACGGGCTCCATGGAGCTCATGGCCTCCAATGTGCTCTCCATCGATTGTGCCACTTCGGTACGCGCACGGGCGGTGTCGGCCAATTCCACCTCGGCCATTTTTTCCATGTGCCGCTGGACCGTTACCAGACGTTTGAGCTTTTCCGAGCGTTTGTCCGAAGCCATGGCGTCTCCTTTCGATCAAAAACCGATAAAGACCGGGCCGAACCCATCCACGAATTGCCGGATGAGGGCCGCGACCGACAGGTAGAGCATGAAAAGACCGCCCGCCAGAACAAACGGTGTCGAGATGAAGAAGACCGGGATTTGCGGCGCGAGCTTATTGATGAGACCGACCGCGACGTTGAACATCAGGCCGTAGATCACAAAGGGGCTCGCCAGCCGCAGCATGATCGAAAAGGATGCCCGCAGTGTATCCGTCAGCGTAATCAGCATCTTCTGGCCGCTGATGAGCGCGCCGACGGGCGTGGCGGTATAGGAATCCACAAGCGCCTTCAGGACGATGTGGTGGAAATCCATCATGAACAGCACCAGCAGTCCACCGAAGGTGATGAAGTTGGCGATCTGATTTTCCTGCACGTCTTCGATAGGATCGGCGCCGCCCGGCGCACTGAGGCCGATGGAAGCGCCGATGAGCGCGCCGGTGAACTGAAAGCCGAGCGTGTAGAAGCGGGCAATCAGCCCATACATTGCGCCGATGAGGATTTCGGTGAAGATAAGGCCAACGACTGTGCCCTGGCTGGCACCGGAGACTTTGGGATAGATCGTATCCCACAGCACGGGAAGAAGCGCCATGGATACCGCGACACACAGAAGCATGCGGATCTGCGGCGAGATGCGCGAGCTGGAAAAGCCCGGCATGGTCATGAAACAAGCCCCGATGCGGCAGATGGCAAGGAACAATGCAACGATTGTTCCCTGCGGGTCGGTGATCATGAAATGGCGCCCAGAATCTTGATCTCGAGACCCTTGGCCAGTTCCACATGCGAAAGAACCGGCAGGGTCGCAAAGAGTCGCTCGATAATCATGCGCACATAGGACCGCGTTTCCGGCGAGGTTACAAGGACAAAGGGCAGGCCGCGATCCATGAATTCACGGATAACTTTCGACGCCTCGTCGGAAAACTCCTCGAGATGGCGGGGATCGATGTCGAATTCGACGATCTCACCCTTCTGATCGCGCTTGAGCGCCTGATGAAAAACCATGTCCCACTTGTTGCCGAGACGCAGCACCCGCAGCACGCCGTTATCGGCGAGATCGCCGCAGAGTTGCTGCGACATGCGCACCCGCACATGTTCGACGATCTGCTCGGTCTTGCGTACATGCGGTGCAAGTTCAGCGACCGCTTCGAGAATGAGATGCAGGTTGCGGATCGACACACGCTCGGCAAGCAGCAGCTTCAGCACCGCCTGCAGGCCGGAATAGGACATGTGTGATGAGCAGATTTCATCGGCGAGCTTCTTGTATTCGGGGTCGAGCCTGTCGATGAGGATCTTGACGTCCTTATAGGAGAGAAGCTGCGGCAGGTTGTTGCGGATAACCTCGCTCAGATGCGTCAGCACCACGGAGACGTTGTCGATCGGGTGGAAGCCTTCACGCTTCAGATCCTCGGTGAAGGTTTCGAGGATCGAGACGGCTGGCATGCCGAAAGCGGGTTCGCGGATTTCGTCACCCGGAATGCTCGGCTTGCGCCCTGCCCCCGTCACGACAAGAACATCGCCGACGCGCAGGTTGCTTGAAGCGATGGTCGTGCCGTGAACACGGATCTGATAGGCCTTTTCGGGGATCATGATGTCGTCGGAAACCTTGATCTCCGGCACGACGAAACCGTACTGCGACGCAAATTTCTTGCGCATCTTTCCGACGCGGAAAGCCAGCTCCTGATGCGCGCCAAGAAGGCGGGTGGAAACCTGCTTGCCGAGCGCCAGTTCGATTTCGGCGGTCTTCAGCACCTGCTTGACCGAATCCTTTTCCGCTTCGGTGGTCTGGAGAACCTTGTTCTCCTCTTCCTGGCGGCGGAGCGCGCTTTCGGCCTCCGCCTGGCGCGGAATATACCAGCTGCCGAAGGCCATGATGCCACCGAGGAACATGAACGGCAGGAAGGGAAGGCCGGGAATGATGGCGAGCAGTCCCATCAGCATGGCCGAGACCATGAGGGCGCGGGGATAACCGCTCAGCTGATTGACAACAGCCTGATCCGTCGATCCCGCCGTGCCGCCGCGGGACACCAGAAGGCCGGCCGCCAGCGAGACGATCAGGGCCGGGATCTGCGAGACGATACCGTCACCGACCGAAAGCTTGACGAAAACGTCGGCCGCCTCGCCAATCGGCATGCCATGGCGGAAGTAACCGATGATGATGCCGCCGAAAACGTTGATCGCGGTGATGATGAGGCCGGCGATCGCGTCGCCGCGAACGAATTTCGAGGCACCATCCATCGAACCGAAGAAGGAGCTTTCCTCTTCCAGTTCCCGGCGACGACGCTGGGCTTCCTTTTCGTCGATGATGCCGGCGGACAAATCCGCGTCGATCGACATCTGCTTGCCGGGGATGGCGTCGAGGGTGAAGCGCGCGCCGACTTCCGCGATACGCGTCGCGCCCTTGGTGATAACGATGAAGTTGACCGTGATCAGGATCAGGAAGACGATCAGACCGATCACGAAATCGCCGGACATGACGAGGCTGGAGAAACCCGCAATGACGCCGCCGGCCGCGGTCGGTCCCTCGCTGCCATGCGAGAGAATGACGCGCGTTGTCGCGATGTTCAGCGACAGGCGAATCATGGTCGCTATCAGCAGCACGGTCGGGAAAGACGAGAAGTCCAGGGGCCGCTGGATCCAGAGCGCCACCATGAGGATAAGGACCGAGAGCGCGATCGAAAAGGCAAGGCCAATATCGACCAGCATGACCGGAATGGGCAGGAAGAGGACGCAGAGGATCGCCACAATGCCAAGGGCGAAGCCGATATCACGCGCGCTCGGACTGACCTTCGGCAAGGAAATGACTGGTGGTTGCGCCATGAATTCGTCCTGTCTCTTCATGAGAAGGGCGACGGAAAAGCCGTCGCACGGTTCCGCGGCACCGACCCTCGAAAAGCGAACGCAATTCGGGCCGATGCTTTAGCCCATCCCTAGCCGCTGAAGCTTGCGCGAAGGTGGCATCAACGGTGGACGGGCGTCAGAAACCAGATTGGATGCGAGAAAAGACGAGATTGGAAAAAAGCGATATTTGCGCGCCCACGAAGGGGGCGGCGACGCCGAGTACGAGCATGATCGTGACGATCTTGGGAACGAAGGTCAGCGTCATTTCCTGAACCTGGGTCAGGGCCTGAATGAAGGCAATGACGACGCCGACGATCATGGCGGCGAGAACCGCCGGACCTGCCGCAACGAGAACCGTCCAGACTGCCGCCTGCATGATATCAAGCGCATCGGCCTCGTTCATCGTCGCATCCTTGTTTCATAGAGGCGGCATCATGCCGCCTCGCTATCAGGAACCGGCCGACGTATTCGAATCGACCGTTGTCTCGTCAGATTTAGACGTGATTGGGCCGTTGGAGAAGACCACACCAGCCTGCAGAAGCACTTTATCACCGGCTTCCGTGACGGCAACGATACCGTCGGAGAAGACCTGAACTTCCTTCACAACGCCGGTGACCTTGTCGTCGGCGCTCATGACGGTCTTGCCAACCAGATCGGATGCGCGTGTCAAGGCTTCCGCCTGCAGCATGCTCTTCAGGTGGGTATTGGTCTTGATCGTCTGTTCGACCTGCGAGAAGCTTGCGAGCTGCGACATCTGCTGACCGGCATCCATCGGGCTCGTCGGATCCTGGTTCTTCATCTGGGCGATGAGGAGCTTCAGGAAGCTGTCGTAGTTCAGCGAGGCCGCGTTCTTGTCGCTGCTGCTCGCCCCGGCATTCGCCCAAGGGTTTGCCGCTGCGGCGTTGACTGCATCTACCGCCATGGTGCGATCTCCTTGCGAATCTGTTCGATCGTTGCCGGGGTCATTTCCTGATTGGTGAGGATTTTTTCCTCGATCGGATAAAGACTGCGGATCGCCTTCAGCGCTTCGAAAGCCTTGCCTGACGCAACCAGCCCGTCGATCCGCTTCAGTTCCGCCAGAACCTCGTCATGCTGGAAGCAATTCAGCAGCATGCTCACCGACTTGCGGAACATGTTGGTCGACTGATCGCGCCCTTCCGGGTTGATGAGGATCATCTGCGCGATGAAATAGAGCTGTCGGAGCGGCGTCGTCGCCTGATCCGGCTGCAGAACGTGGTTTTCAAGCAGGAACGTGACATCATTCAGGAATTCAAGCGCGACCTTGCGATCTACACGCAGAACTGCGCCGTTGATGAAAATCTTTTCGCCCGATTTCAGCGAAATTCGAAGTGTACTTTTCATTTCAGTCCATCCCTGATGATGGTTGTCACGTCAATTATGCCCTGGAAATTCGTCGACTGACGTTTCCTTATCAGTTCGCACTCTTTCAAAATCCAGATTGCGATGGAGATCAGATTGGCTCTGAGTTCCATGGCCAGCTGGTTGTCGGGTTGCTTGAGATCCTCAATGAAGCGGATCCAGACCCGTCGAGTGTAAAAAAGTGCTTCGATCGTTGGCCGCTGCGAGGAGGAGTCCCTTGCCTCCACCAGAAGGTCGATCGATTTTGTCAACGCCTGCCGCTCGCGATCTTTCGCGTTGGCGACACCATCCTCCATGATTTCGGCGTAGGAAAACTGGTACATTCATGTATCCTTTATCTGCCGCCACCTCTGCTCATCAGAGGTAGTTTACCAGACTCATTTTTTGCAGACGCGACGTGAGGCTGTATGCGATTTCAATCTGCTGCTGCAGCAGGTCGAGACGGGTCTTCGCCTCGTAGGTATCGATCCCCTCGATATCCAAGAGATGCGTTTCGATGATCTTCTTCTGAGCCTCCAGCGAATCATTGGCTTTCGAGACACGGCTTTCGGAAAGACCGAGCTGGCTTTGCTGCTGGTTCAGACCGTTGATGGCAGTGCCGATATTGGTGACAGACTTCATCGCCACCATTTCGCGGACGCCGCTGTCCACCTTTGGATCAAGGAAGGTCATTGACGTCATCGCGGTCAGTGCGAAATAGCGCATGCCCTGCGAATTGCTGTTGCTCGACGTCTCGACGATTTCGTTCTGGCTGATCCGGCTCGTCATGTTGGTGTCGCTCGCCTTCGAACCGAAGGTCGTCCAGAAATCATAGTTCTGGCCGGCCGTCAGGCTGCTGTGCGGCGGGTTCGTCACCGTGGTCGTGCCGTTGAACACGCCTTCGATATGGGTCATGAAGGCTTCGACCTGCGTTTTGGACAGGCTGGCGAAATCACCCACTGGCGGCGTCTGCGCTGCCATGAATGCATTCAGCTCCGTCTCGTAGGCTGCCTTCAGCGGCGAGCCATCCGCGAAATAATCATCGACGGGCTTCACATCCGTATTGATGCCGGAGAACAGATATTCGCCGTTAACAGCCGTATTGGCGAAGCTGGTGAAATTGTTGAACGCATTCGAGATGGTCTGGGCGACAGTCGTCAGCGTCGGTGCTTCACTGCCGGTATTGGGGACCAGCACCTTCTGAATTTCCTGTGCGGCTTTCGCCATGCCGTCCAGCGCGGTCTGCGAGGATGTAAGGCGCTGCGTTGCGATCGAATTGACGCTGATCAGCGAGGAAATGCGGTCGACATCACGGTTGAGATCCAGGCTGCGGGCAGTATTGGCGCCGAGCGTCAGGCCGAGATCGGCATGCTTGCCCGTCGTCAGCTCGGTATTGAGACCGGTCATCTCAAGCTGAGCCTTTAGAATGGTGCTGCGCATGCTGTTCTGCATCGCCAGCGATGAAATGAAGGACGTTTTCATCGTTTACCTCACCATGTCCATCAGCGACTTGAGCATTTCGTCGACTGTGGTCACAAGTTTCGTGGCGGCCTTGTAGGATTGCTCGATATCCATGAGCAGCGAGAGCTCCTCATCCAGGCTGACCGCCGTATTGTTCGAGTAGGATGTGGCCGAGCGCTCATAAAGCGCGCTTTTCGCTTCGTTTGCCGAAGTCGCACCGGAACGTTCCTGTTCGAGCCACCCCACCGAATTGGTGCCGTATTTCAGAATGCTGGTATTCGTATCGATACGTGTCGACGCGGCAAAATTCATGGGCGCGTCAAAAGCAGTCACATAGCTGCGGATCAGGGCGGAGAAACCGGTTCCACCCGACGTTGCGGAGTTGATCACGTAATCGGTACCGTTGATACCGCCATCACGCAACAATTCCGGATTGCCACCTTTGGAAATAATTAACGCCGGGTTGACGGTAATGCTGGCTGCGAGCCCGGGAGAGACAACCCCGTCTGGCGGAATGGTCGTTGCCGCGGGCGAGCCGTACGTGAAGAGGCCGGGCATGTTCGGCAGACCGCTCGCGGGGTCGGCCGGCTTTTCCGCAAACATGGTGATGAGACCGCGGGCTATTTCATCAAGCTGGCTCTGCATTGTGGGCGCCAGATCGTCACGGACCTGCATCAGACCCTGAAGCGAGCCTTCCGCCGTCGTGTTGGCGCCATTGCCCGCTTTCAGCGCGACGCCGTCGACATAAATGGCGTTGCCCGTGGTCGTCGCATCGTAACCCGGCTGGACCTTGAAAGTGACGCTGCGCGGTACGATTTCGAACAGCGTCGCACCGTCTGTCGTATAAAGCGCTACGTCATTGTTGGGACGATTGACGACATTGATGCCGATGATGGAGGAAATGTCCTTCAGAAGTGTCTCGCGCTGGTCGAGCGCGTCGCTCGCATCACCACCGATCGCCGTCTGCGCCTTCACCTCATTATTGGCTGCCTCGAACTTCGCGAGCAGCCCGTTCAGCTTGTCGACCTGAAGGGACATTTCCTTGTCGGCGCGCAGGCGCATCGCCTGCACTTCGCTCGACGCCTTGTTCAGGGAGTTGGCGACATCCGTCGCCGAGGTCACCGCCGTTGCGGCCAGAGCGGAATCGCTCGGCTTCGCCGCGTAGCCATCCAGGCTCTTCAGCAGTTCCTTCATGTAGTTGGCTGGCGAACTCTCGTAACTGTTGCCACCGAAAATGCTCTTCATTTCTTCCAGACCGCTGAGCACGGTGCTCTGGCCGGAAGCGAGAGAAGAGCTGGAAATCGTCTGCCTGAGAAGACTTTCATTCTGGGCACGGCCGTTGGAGACGATACTCGCTCCACCCATGGTCGTGCCGAGAATGGCGGTTCGCTTGACGTAGTTCGCATTGCCGACATTGGCGATGTTTTTCGAGGTAACGTCCGTCTGCTTACCTGTATTATTGAAAATCGACTGCGCAGTATTCATTGCTGACGTGAGCGACATTCATCTGTCCCCGTAGGAATTACTATCTCTTTAGATTGATCAGGACGTCCATCAAATCCGATCCAGTCTGGAAGACCTTCGAATTCGCGGTGTAGATACGCTGTGATTCAATCATGTCGGTGAGTTCGCTGGCGATATCGACGTTCGAGCCTTCCAGCGCACCCTTCTGGATGTAACCGAAGCTGCCCGATTGCGCGAAACCGATGGTGACGACACCGGACTCGTTGCTCGGCAGATAGACGTTGCCGTTCTGCGGGCTCAGATTGTCGACGCTCGGTACCGTTGCCAGCGCCAGCTGGTAGATGTTGCGGCGACCGCCATCCTGATAGACCGCCGTCACCAGACCGTCCTTACCTATTTCGACATCCTTGATCTGGCTCGGACCGTTGCCGTTCAGAATAGCCGTTCCGGGGGTGAACTTGGACGAAAACTGCGTCATCTGCGAGAGATCAATATCGATCGCCTGCGCTACACCGCTATTGCTGTCATTGATCGTGAGCGATTTCGGTGAAGCAGTCGCGAGCTTGTTTGTAGCCGGGTCGAAAGTCAGCGTGACCGTTTCCTTGACAAGCGTCTTTGGCGCCGTCGCCGTATAGGGGAAACCGCCGTTTGTGGACTGATCCTGACGATAGACCGACACTTCCCACTGCGGATTGCCGGACGCGTCATTGTCGATGCGCGTGTAGTAGAAGTCGTAAAGAACCTTGGCGCCGCCGCTATCGAAGGCGGTCAGCGATGTCTTCGCCCCAACCGTCGAGGTCGCAACGTTATCGCTCGGACGCGATCCGGCAGCAACAATGGCCTCATCGCGATTGAGGTTCGCCGGGAAGCTACCCTGTGTCGAAGGCGATGCCGTCAAGCCGAAATCATTGATGTTGATAGCTTCGAGACCGGTAAAGCCGTTGACAACCGCAGCAGGCGGATTGGCGCCGTAAGGGTAACCCATCAGCTTGAAGCCAGCCGCGTTCTCCAGAAAACCTTCCGAATTCTTCTGGAAGGAGCCGGCGCGGGTGAGGTAAGGCGTGCCCGCACCATCCTGAACCACGAAGAAACCGTTGCCTTGGATGGCAAGGTCCGTGCTCGAGGTGGTGTAGGAGAGGTTGCCCTGCTCCGAAATGCTGTAGCGAACGTTGGACTGCACGCCGCCGGAAGCGTAGCTGCCCGACGAGGAGGGCAGAACGAGCGAGGAGAACGACGTCGAAGCGCGCTTGTAGCCGGTGGTGCTTGCGTTAGCGATGTTATCGCCCACGGTGCCCAGCTTGTTCGCCTGCGCATTCATGCCGGACACACCGGTTCGCATAGTGCCGAAAATACTCATTCAAAAACCCTCGTGGTCATCTTTCAAGGAGAAGGTAAAGCGTTTGGCTTGCGTGAAGCTGTCTGAAATACCGCGTTTGAAAAAGACCACGCGGGTCAATGAAAATCATTGCCAATCAATGCTGTAGCCGAGGAACCGCTTGGAATCGACCGGGTCGTAGCCGAGCTTCTTGCGCAGCTTCTTACGCAGCTTGCTGATGTGGCTTTCAACGACGTTTTCTTCGACGTCATCATCGAAGATGCCGTAGATAGCATTGAAAATCTGCGATTTGGAAACGCGACGTCCGCGGTTGGCAATCAGATATTCAAGGATACGACGCTCGCGGCGCGGCAAGGCAAATACTTCGCCGCACACTTCGGGATCACGACCATCGGAGAAAACCCGGATCGGTCCAGCGTCGGTGAAGTTCGAGATGACCTGCAGCCGGCGACGGATGGCCGCCGCACGCGCAAGGATTTCACGGGGGTGAACCGGCTTACGCACGACATCGTCGACGCCGCTGTCGAAAAGCGCGAGTGTAGCTTCCAGCGAGGGCTGGTCGCTGACCGCAATCACAGGCGCCGTCGTGCGATCCCTGATCGCCTTCGGCAAAGAGAAGCTCCGGTCGCCTTGGCCGATCAAAAAGGCCTCCACGGCCGCAAGATCGCTTTCCGCTGCCGTCGAGACCCATTCCCCGAATTCAACCGGATCAAACCCGGTCGAGGGGATGCCCTCACGCCCAAATAGAGATGTATAGCCGTCTTTAACGAGCTCGCGCTCATCAACCACTACGATCATTCGTCCGCCTCCGAATCAGTGTGGTGTTTTCCAATAAGGCATTGGTACGAATCGGCGGATTCACGGACAACTGTAGGAAATCATCGATAGTTATTAATAATTGATTAACCATTTTGTGCCGATTTGATCTACATATAGTGGGTATTAACCATATATGGCACAAAATTTTTGTGTAAAAATTTTGAAAATCGGAAAAAACAGCTTGAAGTGCCTTTTTTCAGGCTTTCTCTCGCCACATTTCAAATTACGAGTCCCGAGCACCTGGAAAACAATCTGAAGTTGTTATCCGTCGCAGAAGTTTTTTGCGTTGGGAGTCCATTTTCCGTAACCCGTGGCAACCAGATTGGCGATGACGCGGCAGACATATTTCTTCTGCGCGGGGTCATTATTCGGGCCGGCGTGATAACGCGCTACCGCCATTGTCCAGGTTTCATGTCTGTTATGGAGATTGCGCAGGAACATGGCGGCATATTCAACATTGCGGCGCGGATCGAACATTTCCCGCGCCGATGTGAAGTTTTCGCCGTGGAAATAATGATTTATCTGCATGCATCCGAGGTCGATCAGCTTGGCGCCGTTGCGCTTCGCCGCCTCGAAAGTCATCAGCGCCTCCTCCGTGGAGGCCGCAAATACCGGTTTTCCTTCGATATTCATGGCATTGGGGTCAAGCCGCCCCTTGCGGCCCGTCTCGGTCAGGCCGACGGAATAGAGAATTCCTTCAGGCACGCCATATTTGCGGGCGGCCGACTGGATCTCTCTTTCACAGACGCCTGATGTTGCCGAAGCCGAGGCTTTTTCAGAGGTAGACGCCATTGTCATTAGAAGAACGGCCAAAGCCGAGAGCGCCACCCATGCCTTCATTATGCACCCCCAAATTTTCACCATTGCCCTGCCGGCCATCCCGTGCGCCGGACTCGTCACGGTTGCGCCCTGTTGCGGCCTGCTGGCCCTGCTGCTGCGCCTGCTGATTTTGCTGATTGTTACCCTGTGTGCCCGTTTGGTCACTCTTATCGGAAGAAGCGATGCTGATCGTGATATTGTCGACCGTCAAACCCTGCGCCTTCAGCCCCTCAAGGATGCTTTTGCTGTCATCCTGGAGCTTTTTATAGGCTGCCACGCTCTCTACCGTCATGTGAACGGCGAGCTCATCACCGGCAAGGCGCAGCGACATCGTCACCGATCCGAGCTCGATCGGCGTCATGTGCAGCTTCAGCGTATGCACGACCTTGCCGGTGCTGCTCTGGGCCGCCGCGTTGGATAGCGACGAACCGGGCTGCATGGCGCTCACCCATTCCGGATCATTGACGATGAGGCCGGTCAAAGCCGAGGCATTGCTCGAAGGCGCCAGGCCGATGAACCGCCGCGAATCGACGACGGTGACCGTATCGCCCACCTTGCCACTGCTTTCACGAAGGTCGAACTCGACGCGGCCTTCACGCTGAACCGTGCCCATATCAAGCGCGCGGGCCGTGCCCGAGCGGGAGGACGCGAAACGGAAGGCCGAGGCATCATCATTGCCGCTTTCCGAGGCAGTGTCGGCCTCGTTTGCTGCAAGTCCCATCTTCGTCGGCATGTCCTTCAGCGAAGGCTCAGCTTTGCCGTGCACGGCTTCGGCCCTGTCGGATTTCACCGAACCCGTCTTACCGGCAATCGCCTGCGCAATTTCTTCGAGCGGCGTCTTGGCCGTCGCAATATCGCTGGCGGCTATCATGACCGTCTTGATCTCCGCAAGCTTCGGATCGATCGCATCCGCCGCCGTCTCGGCATCCTTGTCCGTCTCGTCCTTGAGCTTCTTGCCGGTCTTGCCGCTGTCAGCCGACGTGCGCACCGTTTTCAGAGCATTCTGAAATTCGGCAATTGTCTCACGGCTACGGGTTTCCCCGATATGCTCATGTGCGAGCGCATTCAGAAAAGTTGGAGGGCGTTTGACTGGAGCATCCATCTTTTCAGCCTCGCCATCGGGTGTTGCCTGCTCGTCCCTGGCCGAGCCCGCATCCTGCTGCTGATGGCGCGATTGTGGCGCACGTTCTTCCCGTATCGTGGAAAGCGCATCGCCGAAACTGCCGCCCCCGGCGTCGTCCCTTGCATTTGCGCTGCCGGCGCGGGCGTCGGAAGGTGGCGCGCTCACTATCGCGTTGATGTTTGCGTCGATCATGGTGCCCCCTCGTTTTTCTTCAACAGGCTGTCGATTTCATTGAGCTTGCTGCGGCCACTCGTCACGAGTTGCCGAACGTTATCGCCCGCATCGTCCGCTTTCCGGGTTTCAACCCGCCATATGCTTTTTGTCTCAGCGGCGACCGCGGCCTCTTTTACAGGTGCTGTGCCCCCGGGTTCGTTCGTCGCAGCGGCCTCGGCATCGACGCTGATATCCGCGGAAGGAGGACGCATCACCTGGTGGGCAATCGCCCTTGCCGCATCGCGCAGTGCCTTGTCCCGATCCGACAGTTGTTCTTCGGGAATTTGGCCGATCGTCTCGATCGCGCTCACCACATCGGGCGTGCCGATGTTGGAGAGACTTTCATAGAGATCGGCCTGCACTTCCGGAGCGCCCGGCAAGGCCGGAGAAAGCGCCTTCGCCTTCAGGGCCGCCATGCGCGCCAGCGAATCCTTGCCGCTGATTGCCGCGAGACGGGAAAGGCGCAGATAAGCTTCCTTCTGCCTCTCCACATCCATCATGGCGAAGGTGTCTTGTATCGCCTCTTCACCAATGGAATCGGCGCGCTTGACCACAAGCGAGACCAGAAGATCCGCGAACTGGCTGGCATAAGGCGAATGCAGGAACCGTCGGGCATAACGCTGGGCATAATTGACGCCACGCGCTGCATCGCCGTCCTCCACCGCAATGGCGAGTGATCGGCGCAATGCCGCTTCTTCAACGATGGTGCCCGGCGCCTCCAGCCGGGCGATGTCATAAAAGCCGAGTGCCGCCAGCGGGTCGCGCGGGATCGTCACATTGCCGCCGATCAGGGCCAGATAGGCACCAATCCGCTTGCCGCGATATTCCGGCACCATGGCAGCGATGCCCTGCGCCACCAGCGTTCCCTTGCCCGACAGATATTTACGGAGGATATCGGCAACACGGCTGTCGAAATTGCCGTCGACATCGCGTGCCACCAACAATTCCAGCGTGGCCGGGTTGCCGCCGCTCATCGCATAGATCAACGCCGCATCGACATTGCGCGGGTCCTTGAAGATCGCCGAAGGCGCGCTTCTCAGCCGCTCATCGATGGTCTGAAGCAGGAAACGCTGCATTTCGGATGCTGAATGGTCGCCCATCGCGACCGAATCCTGCACGAATTGCAGGGAACGCAGCATGGCATAGGGCATGAGATTGTCTTGCGACTGGGAAAACGCCTCGCTCGGCTCGGAACCGAGACCGCAAAGCGTCGCCGCAAGAAGAAGCCAGCGTTTCGAGGTTTTCGTCACACTCACCCCCGATCAGCCTCAAGCAGGATTTCGATGCGGCGGTTTGCGTCCGCCAGCGGGTCTGCCGGCACCTGCAATCTGCGGTCCGCGAAACCCGATACCTGCTTGACCCGCTCCTCTGAAAGCCCGCCGCGCACCAGCATGTAATAGGCGCTGTGCGCGCGATCCATCGAAAGGCGCCAGTTGTCATTGGCCTCGCCCTTGAACTGCCGGCCGTCGGTATGGCCGCGGATCACCACGCTGCCGCCGCGCTCTTGAAGCAGCTTGCCGATCTTTTCCATGGCCAGAACCATTTCGCGTCGCGGCACGGCCGAACCGATATTGAACATCGGTGTTTCCGTCTGGTCGGAAATGGTCAGCAGCAGTCCGCCTTCGGCCGGCGTCACCACCAGTCCCTCTGAAAGCTTGCCGGTGATGCCGGCAATCTGCTTTTCGATTTCTTCACGCAGCGTACCGGCCTTTTCCCATTCGGCATCACTGGCTTTGCTTGCCTGATCCGGGTTGGGGCCTGGCTGGTCCGGTTTGGGCCTGGTGAGCGCGGCCTGCTCGGCGGCATCCGGGCGCTGCTGCGGCACCACTGCCGCGATTTCCGTCGGCTTGCCTTCTTCCGCCTTGTCGGAGGGCGTGCCGGCCTGCACAAGGGTAACCGCCTCGGTGCTCTTATCAGCCTCCTTGGCTGCCACATCCTGCTGTTTGCCATTGGCAGGCTGCGCGGTCTCCACTGGAACCTGCTTCTGGTCGGCGCGGGTGATTTTCACCTGCTGGGTCCAGAAATCCGGATCGAAGGGATCGCGATAGGCTTCGCCGCCGCTTGCGCCGGTCGCGGGGCCGGAATCGGCCGCACCGCCCTCACCCTTGGCGCTGACATTGGCCTGCTGCCCGACCTGCTGGGCGATTTCCGCCAGCACGGAATAGGGATTTTCGAAAAAGTCGGCCTCGGAGAAATTCGACTGTTCGCCGGTCTGCGACGTCAGATCCTCGCCGGTCGCCGCGGCAGAGCCCTTGGTCACCTTCTCCGCCTGGACGTTGGACTTATCCTTCTTCTGGACGCCCTCTTCCTTGTCGACAGGCTTTTCCAGCCCCTTGGACGAGGGCTTCTCGTCGGACAGTTTTATGGGGTTGAAATAGCTCGCGACCGAGGCCTTGGTCTCCTCGTTTGCGGCGTTGACCAGCCACATGACGAGGAAGAACGCCATCATCGCCGTCATGAAGTCAGCATAGGCGATCTTCCACGCACCGCCATGGGCGCCATCGTGGTCGCCTTTGTGGCGCTTGACGATGATGATCTCGTTCTTGCCGTGGTGGTGATTTTCGCCTTCACTCATTTCATCACCTTGCGAAGACTGGATGCCCAGGCGGACATGCGCGTCACGAACACGCTTTCACCCAACTCGATGGAAAGATCGATATCGGTGGTCTCGGTAAATTTCATCGTCTCTTCTTCAAAGCCCGGCTGGGTCTTCAACTGGTCGAACAGGTTCTTCGGACCCTTCACGACAAGCGTGACCGCCTCGCCATCCGGCATGGAGGCGCGCACCACATCCGCCAGCGCCGACACCGCCTTGAGCGACAGCTTTTCCGTCAGAAGCGGCGCGAGAATATTGGCGGTCTGTTCGCTGAGACTGGCGGCGATTGCATCGATACCTTCACGCAGACGGCGCGACAGAAAGCCGGCTGTCTCCTCAAGATAGACAGAACGGAGTTCCTCCAGCTCGGCCGCGTGCGCGGCGAGCAGCTCTTCCCGCTCGGCCTGCATCTTTTCGCTGACCTCTCGGGCCGCATCCTCGTAGCCACGGGCATAAGCGGCCCGTTTCTCGCCTTCTGCGTCCAAGGGTGTCGGATCATCGAAACCGGACGTGACGTCGGCAAAACCTGAGGCGAAATCGGTATCGGCATCTGCCAACGGCTCACCGAAGGCCGGTGACGCCGGTTGAGGCTCACCAAAATCCTTGAGAAACCGTGCAATGGACGCGCTCATGCCTGCCTCCGGCAAAACTGACCGAAGGGGCGAGACATGTTTCGTTGCCGGCGATCCGGAGCGTTTTCGCTTTTCCTCGAATCGAAAAAGTCTCGCCGCATTTCCAAACGGAAAATCGGGGTCCACTCTTTCTGGAAATGCTCTAAGCCGTTTGGCGGCACCACCGTCATCCTTGCTACCCTGCCCGTCTCTTCCATGATTCCTGACCGGATCGCGCCATGCGATCCACCCGATCTTGCCCCGACGTTAGGTGTTCAAACTTGTGCGAGGATGAAGGCGGGCCTGATCAAGCGGCCCGCACCATTCATCCGCGTGCCCCGCGCCGGTCGAAACCCGTTATTTGAAGAGCTGGAGAATATTTTGCGCGTTGGCATTGGCGATGGAGAGCGCCTGAATGCCGAGCTGCTGCTGCGTTTGCAGGGCTTTCAGCCTGGTCGATTCTTCATTCATGTCGGCATCGACGAGACGGCCGACACCCTTGTCGATCACATCCATCAGGCTCGAAACGAAGTTCTCCTGCATGCTGATGCGGCTTTGCAGCGAACCGAGGCTGGACGCCGTGCTGGTCATCGCCTCCAGTTGCTTATCCACGAAGGACATCATCGTATCGATGGCGTCAGAGTCGGTGTAGGTCGTGCTGCCGCCGGCAAAACCGCCCATGGCTGCAGCGACGAGATCCAAATTGCCGAGATCAAGGGTAGATACGGAAAAACCGAGAGAACGATTGGCAGAAGCCGTACCGGCGCTGACATCATAAAACCAGTCGGTGCTGCCGGTGTCGCGATAGGCCGGGGAAACGGTCGTGCCGCCGCTCGACGGGTTCGTCGCCGTGGCCTTGACCCAGACGTTTTCCGCAAGGCGAAGATAATTATCCGTGCCATTGCTGTAGAGATTGGGATCCGTATTCGTATCCGGCGTTGTGGCATTAAGCGCGCCGATCTGTGCGTCGCTCAACTTCTCAACGACGTAACCCGCTTGCGACTCTTTACCGGCCGTCGTCGAGGTCTGCTTGACCTCTGTCTCCGTCTTGCTGACGAAAACAGCGTTCCTATCGAGAATCCCAAGCTTTCCGCCGCTCAGGTCAAAAAGCACGGTGCTACCGTCGAGCGTATAATCGACGGTGGTGACGCCCACATTGCCGGCGCCCGTGCGGGTGAAGGATGCGACGACCTTTTTCGTGATCGATTCTGCAACCGGCGGCGTGCCGTTGTTGCTGATACTGGCCTGCAGCCAGTTCTCACCCGAGAAGGATGCTGATTCGGAGATGCTCTTCAGCTGCTCCTGAAGCTGCTTGATTTCATCCTGGATCTTGCCGCGGTCGGCACCCACGCCATAGGCGGCGACAAGCTTGGCCTTGATCTGCTTGACGACCTCGATCGTGCTTTCAAGCGCGTCGTAGGCGGTGTCCACCTTGGCGGCACCGAGGCCCAATGCATCCTGCACGGCAGAAAGCGCATTGTTGTCGGAGCGCATCGTTGTTGCGATGGACCAGTAGGCCGCATTATCCGCGGCGGTTTCGACACGAAAGCCGGACGACACGCGCGCCTGTGTTGTCTCGAGGTTCTTGTCGATCATACGCAGGGTTTGCAGCGCGGCCATTGCCGCCGCATTGGTCAAAATGCTTGTCATGGGGTCCACCCAACTCAAAATTTCAGAGAAAATCCGGCGCGGTGCCGACAACGAGCAGGAGCATCATGCGCATCGGCAATGGCTTGAAGCAGCCACCGCGACCTGCTGTTCGTTAACAAATCGTTAACGCGATAGGTAACAAACAACGCGACTGATTTGCAAGGCGTTCCTGACTTTCACAGCCGGGTTTCGCATAAACCGGCAGGCTTCAGGCAAGCCCGGATCAAAAAGCACCGGAAAAAAGCCGCAGCGCCCGTGATTTCAACGGGCGCGGCGGGCATGATGGAAATATGTGGCGGCTGATCCGGTTAAGCCGCTTCGCCCTGATGGGTGGCCACGAATCGGGCGGCCGCCAAGCTGCCGCGCAGAAACTCGGTATTTTCATCCGGGTTTTCGGAAGGATTCTGAAACGAGACGTGGTTGATCTCGATCGCCGCATGCCTGTCGGCGAGAATCAATCGCGCATAGACTGTTGCGCCCTTCGGCTTGAGCTCGAGATCGAGGACGATCTCGGGCACGCCTTCCCATTCGAGCTTATATTCCCCGCCGGCGCCGAAATTGATCGTCCCGGGATGATAATAAAGCTCCGCCGCCGATGAAACCAGATCGGCGATACTGCCATAGCACTCGAATCGCAGGAGCGAGATCAGGTCGGCCGGGTCTAACAGGCGTAATTCGGTGGCGATCGGGTTGATCGCCTCTGCGACGATCATTTCCCGCTGTTCGGAATAGGCGGATTTTTTCATTGGTTTTATTGAACCCGTATTTTCGATGACTTCATGGCGTAAACCCGATGAACGAGTTCAGCCACAGCCTTGTAAAAGACTGGTGGAATCACACTATCTACCGAGACTTGCGCAAACATGGAGCGTGCAAGCGGTGGGTCCTCAAAAACGGGGATATTGTTTTCTTCCGCAATCTCGCGGATTTTCAATGCGATAAGGTCCTGGCCCTTGGCAACGACGACAGGGGCGTCTCCCTCTTCGCGCACGTAACGTAGTGCTACCGCAAAGTGTGTCGGGTTGGCGATCACGAGCGTTGCACGCGGCACGTTGTTGATCATGCGGCGGCGGGCGCGATCGCGGGCAATCGACCGCTGGCGGGACTTGACCACCGGGTCGCCCTGCGACTGCTTGTATTCTTCCTTCACCTCATGCTTGGTCATTTTCAGCTGGCTGAACCAGTGATGGCGCGTCCACAACACATCGACCGCGGCAAGGAGCGCCGTCGAAAGCAGGATCACGACCATCATTTTTTTGACGATCTCCACAACCCGGACAAAAATCACCTGCGGGTCGGAAAACATCAGATCGATGAGGCTGTAGAAGTCACCGCGAAGCGCAAAGAACATGATGGTTGAAACGATCATGATCTTGAACACCGATTTGGCGAATTCCACGAAACCCTGTTTGCTGTAGATGCGCGTGAAGCCCTTCGCCGGTGACACGCGTGACCATTGCGGACGCACCCGCTCAAGCACTGGTGACGGAAGGTTCTGGAAAAAAGACGAGGCAAGGCCGAAGACGATGAACATGATCATGGCCGGCATGAGCAGGTAAGCGATGGACGTGCCGAGAAAATAGAGCAGCGACAGGGCATCCGGCCGGGTGCTGAGGTTCCATTGCTCGGGCTGGCCGAACAAATCTTTCAAGGTGACTCCGAGACGGCCCGCACCATCGGGCAGGAAAAAAACCAGGTAGCAGTAAAAGGCGAGCGACGACGCAAAGATCGGCACTTCGCGAGAAAACGGAAGATTGCCCTTTTCCGCCGCATCACGGAGTTTTTTCTCCGTTGGGGCTTCTGTTTTACTGTCCTTGTCCTGATCGTCTGCCAAAGGCACGTTCCCGAAATAAGAAAGGCCCGCCGATCCCGGCAGGCCGTCATCCCGAAACTAGCGTTCGTGGCCGGCCATCGCAATGGCCGGTTCCGCCTTGGCGGCGGGTTATCAACCGGCTTCCGCTTAAGCGGCGGCCGGCTGTTCGTCCGCAGCGGCTTCCTTCAGCTGGATCTGGCCGGAATTGGCGAGCCGGATAGCCTCCTGCGCCACCGCGCGGCGAGCGATCGCCACTTCGCGGGTGTTGATCGAGGCCTGCGGCACCGCAAGGTCCGATTCGATCATGCGGCGCTGGCGCGGGCTGATGCTGGAGAGCACACATTCCTTGATTTCCACCGTGGCGCCACGCAGCGCCATGGTCAGAACATCCGCCGAGACGTCGTTGAGCAGCAGGACACGGCTGCGCTGCGGCATGAACATGAGATCGTCGAAGAGGAAGATCTTCGGCTTGACCTTGTTGGCGGCTTCCTTGCTGAGCGTTTCGAGCGAGCTGAGCAACGTGTCGACCTGCGGTTTGTCCAGTTCGTTCATCAGATCGGCAACCTTCGTGGAACCGCCGGCATTGCGCTCGGCCTCGATTTCGTTGATGAGGTTGACCACACGTTTCTCGATGATCTGGGCAGCCGTCGGGCTGACTTCCTTCATATTGACGGTGCGGTTCATGATATCGGCGCGCTGCTCTTCCGGAATGGTCAGGAGAACCTTAGCGCCGAAGGAAGAAGGCAGCATCGAGAGGATATAGGCGATGGTCTGCGGATGTTCGCGCAGCAGGAACTTGCCGACGAATTCCGGCTCGGCTTCCTGCAGGCGGTCCCAGATCGACGCTTCATAGGCCTGGAAAGCCGCGCGACGGCCGAGAAGGCTGTCCACCTCTTCAGGGGTCAGGCCTTCTTCGAGAATGCTCTCTATTGCCTTGGCATTGTCCATCAGGCCCGTTCCCTCGGTGAACAGGTCTTCGAATTCGGCGACTATCTGGGCAAGTTCGTCAGGAGGAATGACACGCAGGGTCTGGGCCGAGGAAATGATCATCTGCAATTCGTGCTGCGTGAAAAATTTCAGCAGCTTGCCGGCGACGCCCTTGCCCATGGCAAGAAGCACCGCGGCCGCCTTGTCGGCCTGAGACAACGGTTTCCCTGCCAAGGGGTTACCGAAATCCTCGAAGTCCATCATGGTCTTTCCTCTCCGTCCCCACAGGGATCAGGCTTTCTTCGTACTCAGTACTTCAATCAATTTTACGCCGAAGCGCGTATCGTCGTCTTCCAGAACCGTTATTTCACCGCGCGCAATACGGCGGCCATTCACCATGATCTCGACCGGCTCGCCGATCTTGCGATCAAGCGCGATCGTTGCGCCCTCTTCGAGGCTCATCAGCCCCGAAACGAGCATTCTGCTGGTGCCGAGAACGATCTGGACATCGATCGGGATGTCCATGATCATTTCCATGTTTTCGGACAATCCGCTGCCAAGCGGCGCCTTCACGCCCGTAACCTGGGGGGCAGCGGCAAAATCG
The DNA here is from genome assembly GCA_023444445.1 of Pseudomonadota bacterium. Taxonomy (GTDB): domain Bacteria; phylum Pseudomonadota; class Alphaproteobacteria; order Rhizobiales; family Rhizobiaceae; genus Agrobacterium. The sequence continues at coordinate 37,021 of JAEXMK010000188.1, forward strand.
TCCATCGCAAAATCGGCCGCTCCGCCACCAAAGGCGGAAAGGTCAGTGTCCGTCGAAGCCTCGTCCGTGCTGCCGAAATCGCCGAAGTCGCCAAAATCGGAGAGCGAGCCCGCCGCATCCGTCTTGAGGACGCCACGCAGATCGCCGATAGCCTGGTCGAGATCGCCGCCGTCTTCAAACGACGGCAACGCCGCATCATCGGTCACAGGTGTTTTCTTCGTAGCCATGCGCTGATTATTCCCTTTGAAACTTGCGTCAGCCTGCCCAGAACCCGAAAAGGCCAGGCAGGATTTAACCCATCAAATGTCGTAAGATCTCGTCGTCCGTGCTGACATTGTTCTTCACCCGAACCATGTAGCGGTCGCCGGACTTGCCGAATTCGCAATTATAGAGCTTGGAACCGTTGGCGCTGACCTCGACGCCGATATCGTCCTGCTTCAGAGCCTGGAACGGGATGACATCACCGGCCACCAGCTTGGAAATCGTCCTGAGCGTCAGTGTTTCAAGCTTGATGCGCGCCTCGAGCGTGACCTGCGACCGCTTCACCTGCTCCGAGATCATCTCCATCCACTCTTCCTGCTTCTTCAGCGCCTGGGCTGAAGCCTTGGGGGCGACGATGGAGGTCTTGAGCAGCGGCCGCTGCGGCACGATCAGAGAAAACTCCGAAGATACCTTGCCGATATCGATCTTCATGCGGATGGTCACGCCGTAGAGGCCGGCAATCATCTCGTCGAAGGCGCTCTTTCCATTGGAATTGAAGGGCGGCTCAATGGTCGCTTCAAAACCGCCCGGCGCGTTGACGCCGGAGCGCAGCACGCCGGCGATGCGCCCGAGAACCATGGCCGCCAGATCGAGCTCGATATGAGAGAGGCTGCGCTCATCGGGATCGCCGATCGCATCCGGTGCCGCACCAAGCATGCGCTCCATGAGCGCGATGACGAAGCCGTTGCCGACCGTCATCATGAAGTTGGGGCACCAGTTGCGCAGCGAACAATCGGCTACCGAAACATTCTGTCCGGCATTGGCGATGAGGTCGGTCATCAGCCCCGATTCGGAGCCGATATATTCAACGTCGATCGCGATTCCGGTCTCGCTGTGAAAGATATCGGGCAGGAATTCGCTGTAGAGATGGCCGATATCGGAGCCGATCTTGGCGATCGTCTTGCGATCGGAAAGGCCGCCTGTGAGTTTTGCCAGCAGTGCCGTGTCGATGGCAGGGGCTCTTTGCGCTGCAGCTTTTGCCATGGTCATGCCGCCTTGTTTTCGCCGCCGGGATTCATCATCTCCTGTTCGACGGCGTCAATCGACGGCCGCTCGTAGTTGGAGATGGTCTTGCGGCCGTATTCCAGCGCGACCTGCGGCACCGAACCGTTCATGTAGGCGATCAGCGTCTGCTTGACGATAATGTAGAGGCGATGCTGCTTGGTGCGGACGATCTTGACCTGCGATGCGAGTGGGTTGCAGATCGAATAGGACAGGATGATGCCGAGCATGGTGCCGACAAGTGCGGCGCCGATCAGGCCGCCCAGCACCTCAGGCGATTCGTTGATCTTGCCCATGGCCTTGATGACGCCGAGAACCGCCGCGACGATACCGATGGCGGGGAAGGAATCGCCCATGGTGGTGATCGCATGGTAAGGCTTCAGCTTGTCATGGAGGATCGTCTCGATTTCCTCATCCATCAGCGCCTCGATTTCGTGGCTGCGGGCATTGCCGATGATGATCAGGCGGACATAATCACAGATGAACGAGGTCAGTTCCTTGTTCTTCAGGACAGAGGGTGCGCTCTGGAAGATCGAGGATTCCTCGGGATTGTCGATATGGGCTTCGATCTCGTTGCGCGATTTCGTGCGCAGATCACGCATCAGCGAATAAAGCACGCCGAGCACGTCGAGATAGTTGCGCTCCTTCGGAACCGAATGCTTGAAGGCCTCGCCCAGCGCCTTGCCCGAGTCCTTCACGACCTTCATCGGGTTCGCCATGATGAAGCCGCCGAGACCGGCGCCACCGATGATCATCAGTTCGAACGGCTGAACCAGCACGTTGAGATGACCGCCCATCGCCATGTAGCCGCCGATGATGCAGCCGAAGGTGATTATAAGTCCAATTACAATATTCATTGATCGACCACGCCCGAACAGTGTTCCATGACGCCATCTCTAGAAAATGTGGCTTGCGTGAACCTGTCCGCAATGCCTCCTGCGCCACCCTCGCCTCAGCCAGTTTCGCACAAGCAAGCCGCGACATTATGCCGACAAGGGCGGACGTGCGCCCTGAAATCGGGATCAAACGAGAGCGGCGGTTCAGTGACTTCCACCTACACCAGCTACAGACTGATCAGTCAGGATATCGGCAAGTCGCTCGAGCGGGTGTCGAAGCAGCCTGACGTGACGCGCGAGACCGAATATTACCGCGAAAAGATCGGAAGCGTGAAATCCATCGACGATTTCATGGCCGATACACGCCTTTACAATTACGCGCTGAAAGCCCACGGCCTGGAAGACATGGCCTATGCAAAAGCCTTCATACGCAAGGTGCTGACGGAAGGGGCGAGCGACAAGAACGCCTTCGCCAACAAGCTCTCCGACAGCCGTTATGCCGATCTTGCAAAGTCGCTGGATTTCGCGACCCTTGGAGCTGTGGCAACCGCGACCGAGGCGGCCAAGACCGGCGTCATCAGCAAATATGCACGCCAGACGCTGGAGCAGGAGGCGGGCGACGACAATAATGGCGTGCGGCTTGCCCTTTATTTCGAGCGCAAAGCGCCGACAATCAAATCCGGCCTCGATTTTCTGGCCGACGACGCGCTTGCGCAGGTGTTCCGCACAACGTTCAATCTGCCCGACTCATTTTCCGCGGCCGATGTCGAAAAACAGGCCGCACTTATCGAAAAGAGCATCAATATCAAGGATCTGCAGGATCCTGAAAAGGTTGGTAAGCTGCTCGAGCGTTTCACCATCATGTGGGAAATGCAAAACCCTTCCACGACCTACGATCCTCTTGCCGTTTTCGGCTCCTCCAGCGGCTACGGCATTTCCCCCGACCTGCTGATTTCCATCAACTCCCTGAAACTCGGAGGCAAATGATATGCAATCCGGACTATACGTCGCCCTGTCATCGCAGATCGCGCTGGAGCGCCGTCTCACCACCATTTCCGACAATATGGCGAATGTGAACACGGTCGGTTTCCGCGGTTCCGAGGTGAAATTCGACGCGATGGTTGCCAAGAACCACAATGACATGAACGCCAAGGTCGCTTTCGTATCACAGGGCAACGACTATCTCTCCACCCGCCAGGGCGCCTTCGAGCAGACTGGCAACTCCTTCGATTTCGCGATCAAGGGCGATGCCTGGTTCTCGCTGGATACACCTGATGGTCAGATTTTGACGCGCGACGGCCGTTTCACCATGCGCCCGGACGGCGCGCTGATATCGTCGGGCGGCTATCCTGTTCTCGATGCCGGCGGCGGACCCATCCGGCTCAATCCGAATGGCGGCCCGATCACCGTCGGTCTTGATGGAGCGATCCGACAGAACGAAAACATCGTCGCCTCGCTAGGCATCTTTCAGGCCGATTTTTCGCAAGGGTTCCTGCGCCACCCCAATAGCGGTGTGAAGCCGGTGGCCCAGCCGGTTCCAGTCGTCAACAATCACGAGGTCGGCGTCGTTCAGGGCTATCTCGAACAGTCCAACGTCAACGGCATTTCCCAGATGACGCAGCTCATCCAGGTCAACCGCGCCTTTGAGAGCATTTCCTCGCTGATGCGCGACACCGAATCGACCTTCGGCGAGGGCATCAAGACGCTTGGCGGCGCGCGTTAAGGAACTGACGGATGACAATGCCGGAATCCATGCTTTCGGAAGCCAAGCCCTCGGGCTGGGCTATTTCGCCGAAGCTCGCCCAGCTCGCCAGCCTTGCCGGGCACTATGCCGATCCGGAGTTTTCGGTGGCTCATGGCGGCCATGTCCGCACCATCGCCGCCGGGCACTACACAGTATCAGGCCTGTCGCGCCACGTCAGGCTCGGCGAATTCGTTGCCCATCGCAGCGCCACCGGCATTCATCTCGGCGAAGTCGTGCGCGTGGAGCCGGACATCTGCTATGTCTGCCCCATCGAGCCCGGCGAGCCGATCGGCATTCATGACGTCGTGATCCGCAAGGGTGCCTTCCGCGTCTCGCCCGACGATAGCTGGTGCGGGCGCACCATCAATGCGCTTGGAGAACCGATCGACGGCCAGGGACCGCTGGCTCCCGGCCTTGAACGCCGTTCGATTTCCAACAATGCGCCACCCTCAATGACCCGTAAAAGGGTGGAGACACCCTTCAAGACGGGTGTCCGGGCCATCGATATCTTCTCCCCGCTTTGTCTCGGGCAGCGTCTCGGTATTTTCGCCGGTTCAGGCGTTGGCAAATCCACGCTGCTATCGATGCTCGCCAAGGCCGACGCCTTCGACAAGGTGGTGATCGCACTTGTCGGCGAACGCGGACGCGAAGTGCGCGAGTTCATCGAAGACACGATGGGCGAGAATATGAGCAAGTCCATTGCGGTTGTCGCGACGAGCGATGAAAGCCCGATGCTGCGCAAGATGGCACCGCTTTCCGCCGTTACCATCGCTGAGCATTTTCGCGATCAGGGCGATAACGTCCTTCTCATCATCGACAGCGTGACGCGATTTGCCCATGCGATCCGCGAGGTGGCGGTGGCTTCCGGCGAACCGCCGGTCGCGCGCGGCTACCCCGCCTCGGTCTTTACCGAACTGCCGCGACTGCTGGAACGGGCGGGCCCGGGCGCCGAGGGAACCGGCACCATCACGGCCATCGTCTCCATCCTCGTGGATGGCGACAATCACAACGATCCGATTGCCGATTCGACCCGCGGTATCCTCGACGGCCATATCGTGCTGGACCGCAGTCTCGCCGAAGAGGGGCGTTATCCGCCGATCAATCCGCTCGCCTCGATCTCGCGTCTTGCCAAGAAGGCCTGGACACCGGATCAGGAGAAGCTGGTGTCGCGCCTCAAGGCGCTGGTGCATCGCTTCGAGGAAACGCGCGATCTTCGCCTCATCGGCGGTTATCGACCCGGCACCGATCCCGATCTGGACATGGCAGTGAAACAGGTTCCGATCATCTATGAAACACTAAAACAGCTGCCGGACGAACCGGCGGCACAGGATGCCTATGCTGACCTCGCCACCGCCTTGCGTGGCGGCGCGCAGAACGGTCAGCCGCAGGTAACCCCGAGAATGAGAGGCTGACCCCGTGAGGAAAAAGCGGAACAACGATAGCCACGGTGAAGACGTGATGCCCAGGCGCGTATTCTTTACACCCGACCGTATTCTCGCATGGACGGGCATCGGGCTTGCTGCTGCGGCAGCCTTCTTTCCCTGGTATGTCTTCTTCAACGAGGAAAAATTCGGCATGAAGGTGGCGGGCGGCGATCGCACCCGTGATCTGCCCCATACCGGCCCGCGGGAAGTCTTCAGTGTTTCGCCCATGGCCATGACCAACCGCAACAAGGAAGACACCCCGCCGCCGGCCGAGCTGCCGGACATGCTGACGACGGCGACCGTCAATGCCGGCGGCAAGGAAAAACAGAACAATCTGGCAGCCGGGGTCGAGGACCAGCCTTTCCCCGGCCAGACATCCTTCCGTCTGCTGCACGTCTCCAACGGCCGCGCCCTGATCGAAGACAGTTCGGGCATGTATATGGTGAGGGTCGGCTCGACCCTGCCTGATAATGCGATGCTGACGAAGATCGAGCAACGCAACGGCGAGTGGCTGATAGAAACATCCTCTGGAAAAACCTATCACCCCGAAAAATAAAAGAAATTTCCCCCGATCAAAAGGCGCGCCGCATCTGCTGGCGCGCCTTTTTTCTTTGTGCGGGCAGCGCATCCATACGCCTTTTTCTGTCGCGGTACCCCGTCATCCCTCCCCGCAAGTCTGACGCAAGATTAGCCCCGTAGGTTCGGGCCATACGAGATGGAGAAGTCTATGCAACCGATTCAACTGTTCGATCTGGCATCCCGCCAAGCGGAATGGCTGAGCGTGCGCCAGGAAGTCGTGGCGACCAACATCGCCAACGCCAATACACCCAAGTTCCGCGCAAAGGATGTAAGCCCCTTTGAATCGGTGATGCAGGCCACCAGCCAGCAGGTCGGTATGGCGAGGACCAATCCTGCCCACTTCGGCGAAAGCACGCTCAGCGACAATATCGCGGTGCGCGATAACCCGGTCAATAACGAGATCGGCATGCAGGAGTCGGGCAATTCGGTCGCGCTTGCGGAAGAAATGACCAAGACCGGCGAGATCAAGCGGCAGTACGACCTAAACGCCAGTCTCGTCAAATCCTTCCATCGCATGATGCTGATGACGGTTAAGAGGTAAACCATGGATCCCTTGAGTGCGGCGAGCAAGATCGCGGGCAGCGGTTTGGAAGTGCAGTCCACGCGACTGCGCATTGTGTCCGAAAACATCGCCAACGCCCGATCGACCGGCGATACGCCCGGCGCCGATCCCTATCGTCGCAAGACCGTCACCTTCGGTTCCGAGCTCGACCGCGTCAGCGGCGTCGAGCGCGTGAAGGTCAAGAAGCTCGGTGTCGACCGTGGCGATTTCGTCAACGAATACGATCCCGGCAATCCGGCCGCCGATAGCAACGGCATGGTGAAAATGCCGAACGTCAACGTCCTGATCGAAATGGCCGATATGCGCGAAGCAAACCGCAGCTACGACGCCAATCTTCAGGTCATCCGCCAGACACGCGACCTCGTCGCCTCCACAATCGACCTTCTGAAGGCATCGCAATGATCGACGGTATCAAGCAAGTCAGTTCCCTCTCGCTCACGCGCGGCGCAAGCGGCGTCTCATCGCTGACGGAAGGCCTTTTCGGCAACTCGCAGCAGACGACGCCCGCGCAGCAGACGGGTCAAAGCTTCGCCAGCGTTCTCGGCAACGTATCGATGGACGCGATGAACAATTTGAAGAAGGCCGAAGTTGCCTCCTTCGAAGGCATTCAGGGCAAGGCGAATACGCGTGAAGTGGTCGACGCCGTGCTTTCGGCCGAACAGTCACTGCAAACCGCCATCGCGCTCCGTGACAAGATCGTGTCGGCCTATCTCGACATTACCAAGATGCAGATCTAGCCCAGCAGGAATATTGACATGAGAGCTCTTGCCATCGCTGCCACCGGTATGGACGCCCAGCAGACCAATCTGGAAGTCATCGCCAACAACATCGCCAACATCAACACCACCGGTTACAAGCGGGCGCGTGCGGAGTTCACGGATCTTCTCTACCAGACCGAGCGCATGCAGGGCGTGCCGAACCGCGCCAACCAGGCCATCGTGCCTGAGGGCGCCAATATCGGTCTCGGCGTGCAGACCTCTGCCGTGCGCAACATCCACACCCAGGGCAACTTGATCGAAACCGGCAACAAGCTCGATGTCGCGATCATCGGCCAGGGCTGGTTCCAGATCGAGGCGGCCGACGGTTCGACGCTCTACAGCCGCGCCGGCTCTTTCAACAAGAATGCCGACGGCAATCTGGTGACGGTCGATGGCTATAACGTCATTCCGAACATCAATATCCCGACGGATGCTCAGGACATCACCATCACCCGCACGGGTCAGGTGACGGCGCGCATCGGCAATGCTGCTGACTTCACGCAGCTCGGCCAGCTGACCATCGCCAATTTTGCCAACGAAGCCGGCCTCAAGCCGCTCGGCGACAACCTCTTTGCCCAGACGCCGGCGTCCGGCGCTGCGGTCGTCGGCGTGCCTGACGATCCGAGCTACGGCTACGTCAAGCAGTCATACCTCGAAGGCTCGAACGTCGATGCCGTCAAGGAAATCACCGACCTCATCACGGCGCAGCGCGCCTATGAGATGAATTCCAAGGTCATCACGACAGCTGACGAAATGGCTACGATTGTCAGCAAGAACCTGAAGTAAGAACGGAAAGGCAGGCGAACATGAGGTTTGGCCGGAACAATAGCAGCTACAAGACGGCTCTCGTCCGTATTTGCCTCGCGTCTGCTTTTTCACTGGGGGCTCTTGCCCCTGCCCTCGCGCAGGCTCCGATGGCGCTGGTTCCCACGCGCACGATCTATCCGGGCGAGACGATTTCGCCCGACCAGGTGAAGCCGGTGGAGGTGACCAACCCCAACATTTCCGCTGGTTATGCGAGTGATATCAGCGAAGTGGAAGGCATGATCTCCAAACAGACCCTGCTTCCCGGCCGCACAATCCCCATCGCGGCGCTGCGCGAACCCTCTCTGGTGGTGCGCGGTACGAGCGTCAAACTCGTTTTCCACATCGGCAACATGACGCTGATGGCGTCCGGAACGCCAATGAGCGACGGCTCGCTCGGCGAGGTCGTCAGGGTACGCAACATCGATTCCGGCGTGATGGTCAGCGGCACTGTCATGAAGGACGGAACCATTCAGGTTATGGCGAAATGAAACTGCTTCGTATCATCGCTGCGGCTCTGGTCATTTCGGCCCTGCCCTTCCTCTCGACGCCGCCCGCTCAGGCCGATACGTCCCGTATCAAGGATATCGCATCCCTGCAGGCAGGACGCGACAACCAGTTGATCGGCTACGGTCTTGTCGTGGGTCTGCAGGGCACGGGCGACAGCCTGCGCTCCTCGCCTTTCACCGAACAGTCCATGCGCGCGATGCTCCAGAACCTCGGCATCACCACGCAGGGCGGCCAGTCCAACGCCAAGAACATCGCCGCCGTGATGGTGACGGCCAATCTGCCGCCGTTCGCAAGTCCCGGCAGCCGCGTCGACGTCACCGTCAGCTCCCTCGGCGATGCCTCCTCCCTTCGTGGCGGCACCCTCATCATGACGTCGCTTTCCGGTGCGGACGGGCAGATTTACGCCGTCGCGCAGGGGGCACTGATCGTCAACGGTTTCTCGGCCCAGGGCGATGCCGCAACGCTGACGCAGGGTGTGACCACCTCTGCCCGCGTGCCGAACGGCGCCATCATCGAGCGGGAATTGCCGTCGAAGTTCAAGGATTCGGTCAATCTGGTCCTTCAGCTGCGCAACCCGGATTTTTCGACGGCGGTGCGCGTCGCCGATGTCGTTAATGCCTTTGCCCGCGCCCGTTATGGCGATCCGATCGCCGAACCGCGCGATTCGCAGGAAATCGCAGTGCAAAAACCCCGCACCGTCGATCTGACGCGGCTGATGGCGGAAATCGAGAACCTGACGGTGCAAACCGACACACCCGCCAAGGTCGTGATCAACGAACGCACCGGCACGATCGTTATCGGCGCGGATGTGCGCATTTCGCGCGTTGCCGTGAGCTATGGAACGCTGACCGTGCAGGTGACCGAATCGCCGCAGGTGATCCAGCCCGCACCGTTCTCGCGCGGCCAGACCGCCGTGCAGCCGCAGACGGATATCATGGCGTTGCAGGAAGGCAGCAAGGTCGCCATCGTCGAGGGGCCTGATCTTCGCACGCTGGTGGCCGGTCTCAACAGCATCGGGCTCAAGGCTGATGGTATCATCGCCATCCTTCAAGGCATCAAATCCGCCGGCGCCCTTCAGGCGGAGCTTGTGCTGCAATGATGGAAGCTCAGAAGAAAAATGCATTGTCGAACGGCTTCGTCCGCTTTGCGGCCGTCGCATCGCTGCTGTTCCTGCTGCCGGCCGCTGGCGCCGAGAGCCAACAGAATGTGGTGTCGGAACTCAGCACGCAGGACGAGATTCAGAAATTCTGCACCAATATTGCCGATGCGGCCCGCGATCAGCGTTACCTGATGCAGAAGCAGGAGCTTGAAAAGCTCCAGTCCGATGTCAACGAGCGCATATCCGTGCTGGAAAACCGCAAGGCGGAATATGAGGACTGGCTGGCGCGGCGCGAGCATTTCCTCGATCAGGCCAAAAGCAATCTCGTCAATATCTACAAGACGATGAAGGCGGATGCCGCAGCACCGCAGCTCGAAAAGATGCATGTGGAAATTGCAGCCGCCATCATCATGCAACTTCCCCCGCGTCAATCGGGCCTCATCCTCAGTGAAATGGATGCCAAGAAAGCCGCAACCATCGCCGGCATCATGTCGCAGGCAATCGATAAGAACACTTCGAAGGATCCAACATGACCCCGCGTCTCCCGGCCCTCCTCCTCCCGCTTGCCCTGCTTGCCGGCTGCCAGAACAACCAGACCCTGAAGGAAATCGGCAACGCGCCCGCGATGAGCCCGATCGGCAGCGGTCTGCAATTCAGCCAGACGCCGCAGATGGGCATGTATCCCAAGCAGCCAAAGCACATGGCCAGCGGCTATTCGCTGTGGAGCGACAGCCAGGGTGCGCTGTTCAAGGACCTGCGCGCGCTGAACATCGGCGACATCCTGACCGTCAACATCCAGATCAACGACAAGGCCGATTTCGACAACGAAACCGAGCGTAACCGCACCAATTCCAGCGGTTTGAACTGGAAGGCCAAAGCGCAGATCCTTGGGTGGACGCCGGACGCGGATTCCAACATCAAATACGGCTCCGACACCGACACCCAGGCCAAGGGCAAGACCAAGCGCTCCGAAAAGCTGACACTTATGGTGGCTGCCGTCGTGACCGGCATTCTCGAAAACGGCAACCTCATCATCAGCGGCTCGCAGGAAGTGCGTGTGAACCATGAAATCCGCATCCTCAACGTCGGCGGTATCGTCCGGCCGCAGGATGTGGATGCTCAGAACATGATCTCCTATGAGCGCATCGCCGAAGCGCGCATCTCCTACGGCGGTCGCGGCCGTCTGACGGAAGTGCAGCAGCCTCCGGTCGGGCAGCAGGTCGTCGACCTGTTCTCGCCGCTCTGACGCCGGCACACGGGAACGGACTGACCCATGGAAAACGAACAGGCAGAGGGCAAGAAGAAATCCTCCCCTCTGGTCATGACCATCGCAGGCGTTGCTATCCTCACCTTGCTCGGTGCGGGCGGCGGCTGGCTCGTGGGTGGCATGATCGCCCCGAAAGTCGCCGCAACGGAGGCCCATGCCACCGCTGCAGCCGGCGGCCATGGTGAGAAGAAGGGCGAAGGCATCGAGAAGATCTCGGCCGAAGCCAACGGTATCGTCCAACTCGATCCCATCACCACCAATCTCGCTTACCCTTCTACCAACTGGGTGCGGCTGGAAGTGGCGCTGATGTTCAAGGGGCCGGTGGAGGTCGGGCTGGCGGAGGATATCCACCAGGATATCATGGCCTATGTCCGCACGGTTTCCCTACAGCAGCTGGAAGGGCCGCGCGGCTTTCAATATCTTAAGGATGACATTCAGGAACGAGTTGACCTGCGCTCTCAAGGGCGCGTATCCAAGGTCATGTTCCGGACCTTTGTGATCGAATGATTCGATTTCTTATAACTATCGCCGTTCTCCTTGCCTTGCCGGGTCTTGCCAATGCCCAGCAATTTCCGACTGATCTGTTCAACACGCAGATAGACGGTTCCGTTGCGGCGTGGATCATCCGCACTTTCGGTCTTTTGACGGTTCTCTCCGTCGCACCGGGCATCCTGATCATGGTCACGAGCTTTCCGCGCTTCGTGATCGCCTTTTCGATACTGCGGTCCGGCATGGGGCTCGCCTCGACCCCATCCAACATGATCCTGCTGTCGATGGCGATGTTCATGACCTTCTACGTCATGTCGCCCACCTTCGACAAAGCCTGGACCGATGGCGTGCAGCCGCTTTTGCAGAACCAGATCAACGAACAGCAGGCCATAGGGCGCATTGCGGAACCCTTCCGCACCTTCATGAACGCCAATACGCGTGACAAGGATCTGAAGCTGTTCGTCGATATTGCCCGCGAACGCGGACAGGAAGTGATGACGGACAACGTCGTCGACTATCGCGTGCTGGTTCCCGCCTTCATGCTGTCTGAAATCCGCCGCGGCTTCGAGATCGGTTTCCTCATCATCCTGCCGTTTCTGGTCATAGATTTGATCGTCGCCACCATCACCATGGCCATGGGCATGATGATGCTGCCGCCAACCTCCATCTCCCTGCCGTTCAAGATCCTGTTCTTTGTGCTGATCGACGGCTGGAACCTGCTTGTCGGCAGTCTCGTCAGATCGTTCAACTGACGGGCACTCGTGCCGGATTGACACCCATTAACCTTGTTTTTTAACCCCGTACGCCGAAGGCCGCGGGGTTTTTGCTTATTGATGCTTTATTTACCATTTTTACTAGCCATTGGCTAACTATATTCATAAATAAAAAAGTTACCATTTAAGTAAATAAAAAAGTAACCATAAGTATCCTCCAATATTTCTTAATGCTCAAATTAATAATTGCGCAATTTTTCCCTGCGAAGTTCTGACTACACGCAGCGGGTTTGGTTTCCGAAACTAAGAATTTCTGGACCGAGTGGCATGAAGCCGAAACGTTGCGACCGGTAATACACAAACCCGGTATGTCCCCACTCCAGTATCTCGTAAAAACAAGGGACACATTTATTATGGCAAGCATTCTGACCAACAACAACGCAATGGCCGCCCTGTCGACGCTGCGTTCGATCGCTTCCGACCTGTCGACCACGCAGGACCGCATTTCTTCCGGCCTGAAGGTTGGCTCGGCTTCGGACAACGCTGCTTACTGGTCGATCGCGACCACCATGCGTTCCGACAACAAGGCTCTCGGCGCCGTTTCCGACGCGCTGGGCATGGGCGCCGCCAAGGTTGACACTGCCTCTGCCGGTATGGACGCTGCCATCAAGGTCGTTACCGACATCAAGGCCAAGGTCGTTGCCGCCAAAGAACAGGGCGTTGACAAGACGAAGATTCAGGAAGAAGTCTCTCAGCTTCTCGACCAGCTGAAGTCGATCGGCACGAGCGCTTCCTTCAACGGCGAAAACTGGCTCGTTTCCACCGCCAACGCGACCAAGACGGTTGTTTCCGGCTTCGTTCGTGACTCAGGCGGCACTGTAAGCGTCAAGACGACGGACTACGCGCTCGATGCCAACTCCATGCTTTACACGGAAGCTACGCCCGGCACGATCGACGCTAACTCCGGTATCCTGAACGCTACCGGTGCAACGACGACTGTTGGCGCCAAGACCTACACGCAGATTTCTGTTCTCGACATGAACGTCGGCACCGACGATCTCGACAACGCTCTCTACTCCGTTGAAACCGCCCTGACCAAGATGACCAGCGCCGGCGCCAAGCTCGGTTCGCTGTCTGCACGTATCGACCTGCAGACCGACTTCGCCAGCAAGCTGTCCGACACCATCGAAAAGGGCGTTGGCCGTCTCGTCGACGCTGACATGAACGAAGAGTCCACCAAGCTCAAGGCTCTCCAGACGCAGCAGCAGCTGGCAATCCAGGCTCTGTCGATCGCCAACAGCGACTCGCAGAACATCCTGTCGCTGTTCCGCTAAGAACTGAACTTCTCATAGCCCTTCGGGGCTGGGGGACACATTTCTTCCCACAGGCAATCGGGGGCTGACCGAACGCAGACTGGGATAGAAAGCATAAAGGTCCGAAAGGCTGAATCGGACTGAATGCATAATAAGGCCGCATCCGGAAACGGGTGCGGCCTTATCTTTTTTTTAAACTTTTGGGGTTACGCGCGCGTGCGCGCGAAGGTTGCATATTTAATTTGTCCGGGGCTGAATTTCTTTCCCCGCTTATCAATTCATTAACCAAACCCGCGTTACCTAATGCTCATCGAAACGGCGAGCTAACGTTAAAAATCAGCCAGTTAGCAGGCATGATGCTGTGCGCCGTTCCCCGGTGAAACCGGAATGTCCCTTCTTTAATCAGCCATTCAAGGGGCACACTACCATGACGAGCATTATCACGAATGTCGCAGCAATGTCTGCGCTCCAGACCCTGCGCTCTATCGGCCAGAACATGGAAACCACCCAGGCCCACGTTTCCTCCGGCCTTCGCGTTGGCGACGCTTCTGACAACGCTGCCTACTGGTCGATCGCAACCACCATGCGCTCCGACAACATGGCTCTCTCTTCCGTTTCCGACGCTCTCGGCCTCGGCGCCGCCAAGGTAGACACCGCCGCTGCCGGTATGAACTCGGCAATCGACGTCGTAAAAGAAATCAAGGCCAAGCTGGTAACTGCAACTGAAGAAGGCGTTGACCGCTCCAAGGTTCAGGAAGAAATCGGCCAGTTGCAGAAGCAGCTCGCATCCATCGCACAGGGCGCTTCCTTCTACGGCGAAAACTGGCTTGTTGGCGCGTCGACTCTCGGCGCAGCAACGCCTGGTACCGACCCGGACAAGTCGGTCGTTGCCGGTTTCGTTCGCTCTTCCGGTGGCGCCGTTAACGTCACGACCACGAAATACGCGCTTGACAGCAGCGCAACCGGCAACACCCTGTTTGGCGCCGTCGACTCCGCAGGCGTTCCCGACACGACGGGCATTCTCGGTACGGTCGGCACGTTCACGACAGTTGCTGCCCAGTCGGTCTATACGCTTGATATCACCCAGTATGCAGCCGCTGATCGCGCCACCAACATGGCTGAAGCCCTGACGCTGGTTGAGAACTCGCTGAAGGCAATGACGAGCGCTGCAGCAAAGCTCGGCTCGCTCTCCATGCGTATTGGCCTGCAGGAAGATTTCGCTTCCAAGCTGTCCGACTCCATCACCAAGGGTGTCGGCCGCCTCGTAGACGCCGACATGAACGAAGAGTCCACCCGCCTCAAGGCCCTGCAGACCCAGCAGCAGCTCGGCGTTCAGGCCCTGTCTATCGCCAACAGCGACTCGCAGAGCATCCTGACGCTGTTCCGTTAATCGGTAGCTTCACTCGAAAAAATCAACCGCGCCGAAAGGCGCGGTTTTTGTTTGTTCAATGATCTGCGAAATTAAGAACTTTTATGATTAAGAGTTCATTAACCAAATCACGGCTAAATCAGCGCATCGAAACGACTCGTTAACCAAGACGAAAAAGAGGTTAACAGGCATCACGCCGCTGTGTCGTTTCCGGCGATCCCGGAATGTCCCTTCCTTTTAGCCAGCTCAAAGGGGCAATTATGACAAGCATTCTCACAAATGTCGCCGCCATGTCGGCGCTTCAGACGCTGCGTGCCATCAGCGGCCAACTCGAAGAAACCCAATCCAGAGTGTCTTCAGGCCTGCGGGTCAAAAGTGCGTCCGACAATGCCGCTTACTGGTCGATCGCGACGACGATGCGCTCCGACAACATGGCTCTCTCCGCCGTTCAGGATGCGCTGGGACTTGGCGCGGCCAAGGTAGATGTCGCTTATTCCGCGATGGAAAGCACCGTCGAAGTCGTCAAGGAGATCAAGTCGAAGATCGTTGCCGCAACCGAAGAGGGCGTCGACAAGACCAAAATCCAGGAAGAAATCGATCAGCTGAAAAAACAGCTTGAATCAATTGCGCAAGGCGCATCTTTCAGCGGCGAAAACTGGCTGCTCGGCACAGGCGCAAAGACCGTCGTTTCCGGTTTTGTGCGTGATGGCAGCGGCACCGTCAGTGTGACGAAAACGGATTACACGCTTGTCGACACTACCGCCGGCACGACAAACGCCAATGTGCTTTTCGGCCTGACCGGTTCACCCGCGACGCTCGACACGACCAAGGGCATCATCGGTCAGCCAGGCACAGCATCCGGGATTTCCGTATGGGATATCGATCTCAAACTGTTCAATTCTGCAACGCCGCCGACCTATACCATCGGTAATCTTCTCACCGATGTCGAAACAGCATTTCAGTCGATCAGCAGCGCGTCGGCCGCTCTCGGTTCGATCAAGATGCGCATTGGTCTCCAGGAAGACTTCGTTTCAAAACTCACCGACTCCATCGACAAGGGCATCGGCCGTCTTGTCGATGCGGACATGAACGAAGAGTCGACCAAGCTCAAGGCTCTTCAGACACAGCAGCAACTGGGCATCCAGTCGCTCTCCATAGCCAATACCAGTTCCGAAAATATCCTGTCGCTATTCCGCCAGTAAGCGGCGCCCGTTGGCTACGGGCGGTTTCGTCCCGCTCTGGCAGCAACAGAATATTCGGACATGGAGACCGCGCTTCGAAAGAGGCGCGGTTTTCCGTTTGCTGACGATTGCCCGGCACGCACATGCACAAACCGATGCAGGCGATCGGCTCAGCAACCACGTAAACTTTTGAATTTCGGAGAAAAATGGTGCTGCTAGAGAGATTTGAACTCTCGGCCTCTCCCTTACCAAGGGAGTGCTCTACCCCTGAGCTATAGCAGCATCCGGTGCCGAAGCGTTTGCTTCAGCATCAAGCGTGGCGGCCTATTGCCATAGGTTTTTGACGAGCGCAAGTCGCAAAACGATATTCTTCATTCAGCGGGGCAAAAAAGCGTTGCCCCTGTTGAAAAATGCATTTTTCAGATATTGCTCATTCTATGAACGAACATCATGACAAACAGGCACAGTCAGCGGTTTCCGCCGGCGCGTCCACGGAGGCAGCCGATGGCAAGCCGCAGGCGGGGCCGGGCGAAAAGGCGCGCCAGCGCGAGGCGGAGCGCAAGGCGCGGGCGGCCAAGAAACTGCGTGAAAATCTTTTGAAGCGCAAACAGCAGGTTCGTGCGCGCCGTGCCGGCGAAGAAGACGAGACGATTGGCCTGCCTGCCGCAAAAACGGACGAATCATCCTCATAGACAATTCATCAGCATAAAATTGAAACGCCGCGGAAACTGGTCTAAGGACACGCCTTTCCGCAAGGCATGATAAGAAAGGCGGGCACAGGCCCGTAGGGACGCATGGATCGCATCAGAATTACGGGTGGCAACAAACTCAACGGCATCATTCCCATCTCAGGCGCCAAAAACGCCGCCCTGCCGTTGATGATCGCATCGCTTCTGACCAGCGACACGCTGACGCTTGAAAACGTACCGCATCTGGCGGACGTTGAGCAGCTCATCCGCATTCTCGGCAATCACGGCGTCGATATCTCGGTTAACGGCCGCCGCGAAAGCCAGGGCGAAGCCTATTCCCGCACCGTGCATTTCACCTGCCGCACCATTGTCGATACGACAGCCCCCTATGAGCTGGTCTCCAAGATGCGCGCAAGCTTCTGGGTCATCGGTCCGTTGCTGGCGCGCGAAGGCCGCGCCCGCGTTTCCCTGCCCGGTGGCTGCGCCATCGGCACGCGCCCGGTCGACCTGTTCATCGAGGGCCTGCAGGCGCTCGGCGCGACGATGGAGATCGATGGCGGCTACATCAATGCCAGCGCTCCCAAGGGCGGTCTGATCGGCGCTGTCTACACCTTCCCGAAAGTTTCCGTCGGCGCGACGCATGTGATGCTGATGGCCGCAAGCCTTGCCCGCGGCACCACCGTCATCCACAACGCCGCCCGCGAGCCGGAAGTGGTGGATCTCGCGCACTGCCTGATCGCCATGGGCGCGAAGATCGAAGGCGCCGGCACCTCCACCATCACCATCGAAGGCGTCACCTCGCTTTCCGGTGCACGCCACCGGGTGCTGCCTGATCGTATCGAGACCGGCACCTATGCCATGGCAGTCGCCATGGCCGGCGGTGACGTGGTGCTGGAAGGCACACGCGCATCGCTGCTGGACAATGCGCTCGACACGCTGCGGCTTGCCGGCGCGACAATCAGCGAGACGGAGACAGGCCTGCACGTCGTGCGCAACGGCAACGGCATCCAGCCGGTCGATATCGTCACGGAACCCTTCCCCGGCTTCCCTACCGACCTGCAGGCGCAGTTCATGGCGCTGATGACCCGTTCTCAGGGCGTCTCGCACATCACCGAAACCATCTTCGAAAACCGCTTCATGCATGTGCAGGAACTGGCCCGTCTCGGCGCCAAGATTTCCCTCTCCGGCCAGATGGCACGCATCGAAGGCGTTTCCCGCCTGAAGGGTGCACCCGTCATGGCGACCGATCTGCGCGCTTCCGTGTCGCTGGTCATTGCCGGCCTGGTGGCGGAAGGCGAAACCATGGTTTCCCGCGTCTATCACCTTGATCGCGGTTTCGAGCGCCTCGAAGAGAAGCTCACGCGTTGCGGCGCGCTGGTCGAACGCGTCAGCGATTGATCCTGTCTTCGCCGCTCATCCGTTTTCTACCCGTTGCAGAGTGAGCCCGGACTGCCTATTTCCAATGTAAGTCATGGAAATAGCGGTCCGCACCGCAGAAGAAGGAAAAAACGATGAGCGGTCTGAAATTGCTGGCGCTGGATACTGAAGATCTCTCGATCATTTCGACACATATGCAGGACAGCGTCTTCAAGCTGAAGGATGTTGCCTTCGAGCCGAAGCACGGGCAGTTCACGCTGTCCGCCAACCGTTTCGTTTGGGAAAGCACCACCAAAAAGAACCTGCCGCCAGAGCGCTGCCGCACAGTTGTTTTCCTGAAGCGCGTGTCCGCAGTGCGCTCTCAATCCATCAACTTGGCCGACAGGGAGCAGGTGCTTTCGCTTCTGGCGATACGCTTCACACCGAACGGCGAAGGCCCTGATGGCCTTGTGGAACTGGCGCTTTCGGGTGGCGGCACCATCGCGCTTGACGTCGAATGCATCGAGGCGCAGCTAACCGATGTGAGCGGCGCTTGGGAAACCACGACCAAACCGCATCATCCCGACAGCGAATAAGCGTCACGAGCCCTCGCAACGGTTGCCTTTCCTTGCCGTTTCGATTTATGCCACTTACCAGAGCCGCATTTTCGCGGGCAAGTTCGTGCACCTCGCGGGATCACCCGCGGGGACTATGAAAGGGTAATGGCGTGGCAATCTGGCTGGAGCGGGCATCGGCTGATTTCGAACAGAAATTCGCGGCCTTCCTGACAACCAAGAGAGAAGTTTCCGAAGACGTCAATGCGACTGTTCGCGACATCATCAATGATGTCCGTGATCGCGGCGATGCGGCCCTTGCCCATTATTCCCAGAAATTCGACGGCATTGATTTTACCAAGGTTTCCATGCGGGTGACGGCGGATGAAATCGACGCCGCGTTCTTAATGGTCGATACAAACGTCATCCAGGCGCTCGAACTCGCGGCACGACGTATCGAAAAACACCATGCGCGGCAGATGCCGAAGGACGACATCTACGAGGACGATATCGGCGTGGGCCTCGGCTCGCGCTGGACCGCCATCGAGGCCGTGGGTCTTTATGTGCCTGGCGGCACTGCGAGCTATCCAAGTTCGGTGCTGATGAACGCCGTACCGGCAAAGGTCGCCGGCGTGGAGCGTGTCGTCATGGTCGTTCCGGCCAATGGCGGTGCAGTCAATCCGGCGGTGCTGGCCGCCGCGCGTATTGCCGGTGTCGAGGAAATCTATCGTATCGGCGGCGCGCAGGCAGTCGCCGCACTTGCCTATGGAACGGAAACCATCGCGCCGGTCGCCAAGATCGTCGGCCCCGGCAATGCCTATGTGGCGGCCGCCAAGCGGCAGGTTTTCGGTACCGTCGGCATCGACATGATCGCCGGGCCTTCCGAAGTGCTTGTGATTGCCGACAAGGACAATGACCCCGACTGGCTGGCCGCCGATCTTCTGGCTCAGGCGGAGCATGATCGCGGTGCGCAATCCATCCTGATCACCGACAATGCCGAACTCGGCAAGGCGGTGGAAGCAGCCGTCGAGCGGCAGCTGAAGCGCCTGTCTCGTTCCGAGACCGCGGCGGCGAGCTGGGCGGATTTCGGCGCGATCATTCTGGTCGAAAAACTGACGGACGCCATTCCGCTTGCCAATCGCATTGCCGCCGAGCATCTGGAGCTTGCCGTCGATGACCCAGATGCGCTGATGGCCCACATCCGAAATGCGGGGGCGATTTTCGTCGGACGTCATACCCCGGAAGTGATCGGCGATTATGTCGGCGGTTCCAACCATGTTCTGCCGACGGCGCGCTCGGCCCGCTTTTCCTCCGGTCTTTCGGTGCTGGATTTCGTCAAGCGCACTTCGATACTGCGGCTCGGGCCTGAGCAGTTACGCCAGCTTGCACCGGCGGCGATCACTCTTGCCCACTCGGAGGGGCTGGACGCGCATGCGCGCTCGGTCGCCATTCGCCTCAACCCGGAAAGTTAAGCGATGGCTTCAGGCGACTTCCGGCTCTGCGACGTGGTACTGGACGACAGCATCGGCCGGTCTACACCCGATGTGGAGCACGAACGCGCCGTCGCCATTTTCGACCTGATCGAAGAAAACACCTTTGAGCCTGCCGGGCATGACGGCGGGCCCTACCGGCTGCATATATCGCTCGTCGATTCCAAACTGGTCTTCTCGATCAAGACCGAAGACGATACCGATGTCTCCACCCATATCCTGTCGCTGACGCCGTTCCGCCGCATCATCAAGGATTATTTCCTGATCTGCGAAAGCTATTACGAGGCGATCCGCTCGTCGACGCCAAGCCAGATCGAGGCGATCGACATGGGCCGGCGTGGTATTCACAATGACGGTTCGCAGACGCTGATGGACCGGCTGTCCGGAAAGATAAAGGTGGATTTCGACACGGCGCGCCGCCTCTTCACCCTTGTCTGCGTGCTTTATTGGCGGGGTTAGAGATGAGCGATCCTGCCGCAGCACCGAATGAAGGGCGAGCGCCGAAATCGGTTCTTTTCATGTGCGGCATGAATTCCATCCGATCCCCCATGGCCGAGGTGATTGCCAAACGACTGGTGGCGCCTGGCATCTACATTCAGTCGGCCGGTGTGCGGGCGGGCGAGCGCGACCCTTTTGTCGATGCGGTGCTGGAGGAGCAGGGCTTTTCGCTCGGCAAACATAAACCGCGCACTCTGGACGAGATCGAGGATGATTTTTTCGATCTAATCATTACATTAACACCAGAAGCGCATCACGCCGCACTGGAACTGACGCGCTCGAACTCTCTCGATGTGGTCTATTGGCCCACCATGGATCCGACGGTGACGACGGGCACGCGGGAGCAAATTCTCGACGCCTATCGCGAGGTGCGGGATCATCTTGCAAAACTGATCGCCGAGCGCCTGCCAAAGCGGCAGCAGCCGGTGGCGGATACGCTTTCAAAAGACTGAAAACGGCCTCGGCCTCTGAAAATCGATCGCGATTTTCGCGCCGATGCTTTAGAGGTTCACAAATGTGCCGGGATTGTGTAGTTTCCGCGCAATTTTCCCGGACAGGACACGTCCGGCACTATCAACAGGAAGAAAACCCTTACATGACAAAAGAAGAAGTCCTTGAATTCCCGGGCATCGTAACCGAATTGCTGCCGAACGCAACGTTCCGCGTGAAGCTTGAGAACGAGCACGAAATCATCGCCCACACGGCGGGCCGCATGCGCAAGAACCGTATCCGCGTTTTGGCGGGCGACAAGGTGCTGGTCGAAATGACGCCTTACGACCTGACCAAGGGCCGCATCACCTATCGCTTCAAGTAATCCACGTTCCGCAACGGACGGCCGGGCCGCGCAATGACCAATTCAAAACAAAAGCTCGTTCTGGCATCCGGTTCGCCGCGGCGTCTGGAACTGCTGCATCAGATCGGTATCGAACCGGCGCGTCTGATGCCGATGGATATTGACGAGACACCCGCAAAGCTCGAGCATCCGCGCACGCTCTGCCGCCGTCTGTCACTGCAGAAGGCGGAAGCCGCGCAGGCGGCGCTGAAGGGCGAGCTGGCGTGGAAAGACGCCTATGTTCTGGGCTCCGATACCGTGGTCGCCGTTGGCCGCCGCATCGTCGGCAAGGCGGAATATACGGAAGAGGCCTCAGCGGCGCTGCATCTCCTCTCGGGGCGCAGTCATTGGGTCTATACCGGCATCTGCCTCGTGACCCCTGGCGGCAAAATCCGCCAGAAGGTGGCGGAGACCAAGGTGCGTTTCAAGCGCCTCTCCACGCGCGAGATCGATGCTTACATCGCGTCTGGCCAATGGCGTGGCAAGGCGGGAGCCTATGGCATTCAGGGTATTGCCGGCGCATTCGTGCAGAAGCTGACCGGTTCCTACACCAATGTTGTCGGACTGCCGCTCTATGAGACCATGTCGCTTCTTTCCGGTGAAGGGTTCGAGGTGACTTCGGGCTGGCTCGAAGGATAGGCCATGGCAAAATCTCCCGAAGGCGTCGGAAAAGTCACGCCGCTTCGCAAAACCCAGCCATGTCCGGAATGTGGCCGGCCGTCGACGCGTGAGGACTATCCCTTCTGTTCGGATCGCTGCCGCTCGCTCGATCTTGCCCGCTGGCTGAACGGCTCCTACGCCATTCCCGTTGCGGACGATGAAAGCAGCGCCGGCGGACAGGACGGCGGCAAGAACAACTCCGAATGAGAACCTGCACCGCCGAAAACTTCGGCAGTGAATTGCATAAGATTTTCAGAGCCACCGCTCACACCACATATTCGCCGGGTTTCCGACAGCCCGAAAAACCATATGAGAACCGGCTGACGCTTTTTCCGCCAGCCCTTTAAGGTCTTGCGATGGACGCAGGCTTGCAAAAGAGAGTGAGCCATGGCGCGCTGCTGTTTGCGGTGCTGGCCGTTTGCCTTGCCATAGGCGCGACGGTGCTGCTGGCCAACGACAAGAAGCACCTTAAAAGCCTGCTGGCCTATCTCAATCTGGCGCCCGCCATACAGTCCACCACGCCACCGAAGATGAAGCCCGTCAAGCGGCAGAAACTCGCCGTCCAAAAAGTCTTTCTGCCGCCGCATCTGCTGAAGGTCGAGCAAGTGGGCGACAGAGCATCTTTCGCCCGCGATTTCGTTGTTTCCGGCAACGAGCTTTGCGACCGCTTTACCGCCGCAGGTTTCTCCAACCCGCGGGGCTGGCACGCAAGCCCGGTCAAAATCCGCAGTTTCGAATGCATGGCCGATCTTGCGGCGGGAAACGCATCAAACCCGGTCGAACGGGCATCGCTCTTTCTTGAAATCAGGGGCGAAGCCTCGGGAGAAATTCGCTCCATCAGGATAAAGGCCGTTGCGCCCGAGACACCGGACGGGGCGACCGTTCTGACGAAGCTCGATGAAGCACTCACCATGATTATCGGACAGACACGCTGGGCCGATCTAGCGGACATGCTGGAGCCGGCACGTCGGATGCAGCCCTATCAGGCACAACATTTCGGTATTTCGGTTTCCATAAAAGCGGAACCGACGGCGTCGCATCGCCTGAACGTGATTTTGCTTGCAAGCGAACAATCGCCGGGGGTGAAGCTGACACGCAGCTTCTTTGACCGGGATGACTGGCTTAGCTCAGCCGCTCCACTGGATCGGCCGGCGCTCTATCCTTCCGTCAATAAAGACCGTGTCCGGTGAGGCAAAGGCCGCTCAGCCTATCGCTGCCAGCTTGCGCCGCACCGGCGGAATCCTGTCGCTTTGATGGCCCTGACGCTTGGCCTCCCACTGAAGTGCTGTGCGAACAATTGTCGCCAGATCGTTGAAGCGGGGACGCCAGCCCAGTTCCGACTGGATACGCGACGAATCCGCCACCATGGCCGCGATGTCGCCCGGACGGCGCGGACAATGGATGATCGGAAAATCGCGTCCCGATTCCCGCTGCACGGCCTGCAGGACGTCCAGAACCGAATAACCAACGCCATAACCGCAATTGAGTGTGCGGGTGCCACCACCAGCGCGCAGATGCGCCATGGCGAGCATATGGGCGTCGATCAGGTCGCTGACATGAATATAGTCGCGGACGCCGGTGCCATCGGCGGTCGGGTAATCGGTTCCGTAAACTTCCAATTGGCCGCGGCGACCGGTTGCGGCTTCACAGGCGACTTTGATGAGGTTTGCCACGCCCGTGGGGGAAGGCCCGGCGCGGCCCTGCGGGTCGGCTCCGGCTACGTTGAAATAACGCAGTGCCACATAGTTGAAATCATGCGCCTTGACGACATCACGCAGCATGATCTCGGAAGCGAGTTTCGATAGGCCGTAAGGGTTCTCAGGGCTCAGGACCGCTGTCTCCGGAACCGGGCCGTCGAAGGGCTGGTTTCCATAGACGGCGGCTGTCGAGGAGAAGATGAAATTGCGGATGCCATGGGCAACCGCCGCAGCGACGAGGGCGCGGGTCGTGCCCGTATTGTTTTCGTAATATTCGAGTGGCTGGCTGATCGATTCAGGAACGCTGACTGAGCCTGCGAAGTGGAAGATGGTCTCGATCTGGTTTTCTTCGAAAATCTGGTCCAGCAGGGCGCGGTCCGCCACGTCGCCCAGATAAAAACGCGCCGCTGGCGCAACAGCCCAGCGCGACCCCGTCGAAAGCCGGTCGACAACAACGACCTCTTCCCCGGCATCGAGCAAAGCCCACACCATGTGGCTTCCTATATAACCGGCCCCACCCGTGACCAGAACAGCCATGACAATACTTCCCTGTTTGCTTTTCTTGAGCCTATCAAAGCCAATAATTCTTCATCATTGATTACTTGCACAGCGAATATACAACCGAGCGCCCGCCCCATTAAAAAGGTGGCTTACGATTGGTTAGCGCAATGAGTTTCTTTTTAGTGATTAGATGAAAATGTTCTCATAAATGGAACAAGGAGCGAATACCACAGAAAAAGCCCCACGTCGATGGTTACGCCGTGGGGTTGCAGTTATAGGTCTTCGCTGTGATTTTGTTGCCGATTTCCCTACCGCAGCGCGATGCCCTGCCCTGCAGGGGACACCGTTGTCAGGAAGATCGAGGCTCACCTGCCGAGAATGTAGGATGCCAGCCGATCGGCCGCATCTTCTATCTGCCTGGGGTTGCGCAGGAAGCAGGCGCGCAGGAACAGTTCGCCGCCCGGGCCGAAAGCGGTACCGGGCGCTAGGCCGACGCCGGTCTTGTCGACGACATCGAGCGCCGTGGCGCGGCTGTCCGTGACGCCGTCGATCTTGAGGAAAGCGTAAAGGGCGCCATCCGGCTTCAAGGTTTCCACACGGTTCGTGGCTATCAGCGCGTCGCAAAGAATGTCGCGAGAGGTCAAGGCACGGTCGTAGTTCTCGCGGATGAAACCATCGCCATGGTCGAGCGCGGCAACAGCACCGCGCTGCATGAATTGCGCCACGCCTGACGTGGAATATTGAATGAGGTTTTCGATCACCTGACCGATGGCGGGCGGCGCAACAAGCCAGCCGACGCGCCAGCCGGTCATGGACCAGTTCTTCGAGAAGGAATTGGCAAAGACGATCTTGTCGTCCGGCTCCATCACGTCGAGGAAGGACGGCGCGCGGCTGCCGGCATAGTGGTAGAGTGCATAGATTTCGTCAGCGACGATCCACAGATCGTGTTTGCGGGCGAGCGCCAGAACGTCACGGAGGTTGTCGCGTGTTGCCGTCCATCCCGTGGGGTTGGAGGGCGTGTTGATGAAAAGCGCCTTCGTCTTGCCGGTGATCGCGCTTTCCAACCTGTCGATATCCAGATCCCAGCGGCCATCGCGGAAATCGATACCGACCGGAACCGCCTTCGCGCCGGCCACGCCAATGGCGGCAACGATATTGGGCCAGGTGGGTGAGAGATACACCATCTCGTCGCCCGGCGAGGTGAGCGCCTGCACGGCAAGCACGATCGCCTGCATACCGGAGCCGGTAGCATAGAAATGCTCCAGCGGCAGCGACGCCGCGAAATGGCGCTCGTAATAACGGCTCAGCGCCTGCCGCAGTTCGGGAATGCCACGCTGCCAGGTATAAAAAGTTTCGCCGTTGTTCAAGCCGTCAATGGCCGCCTGATTAATGAAATCGGGGCTTGGCAGATCGCCTTCGCCAACCCAGAGCGGCAGCAGGTTGTCCCGGCCGCGGGCATAGTTCACGACTTCGACGATACCGCTCTCGGGAGCCGCCAGAGAGCGCGCACTCAGACTGTTCAAAACCGACATTAAAGACACTCCATTTCGTGCCTTCTTATCGCATCGCATCCGCCATGTGCATGATAATCCGTGAGGCGATCATGGATTTTCTTTATGGATCATCCCGTCAGGAGATCGCCGGCCGCACGGGCCGGCGGTTAAACGAGATATATCTGGCTCAGCGCGTCTTCAGCAGATCGCGAATTTCGGTAAGGAGCCGGACGTCTTCCGGCGGCGGGGCAGCTGCCGGCTTTTCCTCGACCTTCTTGCGTTCGACGGACTGCCGCAGCGTGTTGATGCCCTTGACCATCAGAAAAATGATCCAGGCAAGGATAAGGAAGTTGATCACAGCGGTGATGAAGCTTCCATAAGCGAAGACGGCGCCCTGAGCGCGCGCAGCTTCCAGCGACGGCGCCGTGACATTGGCGCTTAACGGTAAGAAGTAGTTAGAAAAATCGAACCCGCCGAAGATCGCGCCGACGATAGGCATGATCAGATCTTTGACGACGGAGTCGACAATCTTGCTGAAAGCGGCACCGATAATAACACCCACGGCAAGATCCATGACATTGCCGCGGGCAATGAAGGTTTTAAATTCGTTAAGCATTCAGATTGTCCCTCTCTCCTGCTTCACGAGCTGAAGCTATGTGACTGTCCCTACAGCTTCGACCATACAGATTCGCTGACCCATTTGGAATTCGTCAAGATTGCATTTATTAGCTTTTTTGCACGCTGATCTTGAACTTTATGATCAGAGCACGCTCATTCTCAAGGGGGCGGATTTCGCCTATGCTGATATAAGGAATTCCTGCATGGGGAGGATGCGTGCTTCCTGGGTGGCTCATATTCGGCTCGGCCTTCGCT
Source organism: Pseudomonadota bacterium (assembly GCA_023444445.1). Taxonomy (GTDB): domain Bacteria; phylum Pseudomonadota; class Alphaproteobacteria; order Rhizobiales; family Rhizobiaceae; genus Agrobacterium. Next base: position 63,575 of record JAEXMK010000188.1, read on the forward strand.
TATATCCTGCTGTTGTTTGCGGTCGCGAGCTACGGGGACAGGAAAAGTCGTGAGAGGAAGGCGCCGAAAAAGGGACGCCCGTTCGTCTATGCGCTCAGCCTGGCGATCTATTGCACTTCCTGGACCTATTTCGGCGGTGTGGGACTTGCGGCCGATAAAGGACTTGAATTCCTAGGCATTTATACCGGCCCCATCCTTGCCTTCACCCTTGGCATGCCGATCATCCGCCGCATCGTCGATCTCGCCAAGACGGAAAAGCTGACCTCGGTTGCAGATTTCATCGCCGCCCGTTACGGCAAGAACTCCACCGTGGCGATGATTGTCGCCATCATCGCGCTGGTCGGCGCCATTCCCTATATCGCGCTGCAGCTGAAGGCGGTTTCCAGTTCCGTGGCGACGATGGTCGATCCCGGCGATTACGGTATCGGCAGCGGTAATCTTTATTTCCTCGACCTGCCGCTTGTCGTCACCCTGGTCATGGCCGGCTTCGCCGTCATGTTCGGTACCCGCCACACGGATGCCACCGAACACCAGGACGGGCTCATTCTGGCGATTTCAATGGAATCGCTGGTCAAGCTGGTCGCCATGTGCACGGTCGGCTTTTACGTGCTCTTCGTTCTTTTCGATGGCCCTACACACCTGTGGCAGCTGGCGACGAGCAATGAGCAGGCCATGCGGGCCATTTCCTATCACACGCCCATCAGCCGCTGGATCGTGATGACGTTGCTGTCAGGCTTCGCCATCATCCTGCTGCCGCGCCAGTTCCACGTTACCGTGGTGGAAAACCGCACGCCGGAAGAGCTGCGCATGGCGGGGTTCCTGCTCCCGCTCTATCTCATAGCCATCAACATTTTTGTGCTGCCGATCGCGCTCGCGGGTATTCTGACGCTTGGCGCCAATGGCGATGCCGATCTCTATGTGCTGCAACTGCCGCTCAATCATCAGATGCCGGTCGTCTCACTGATCACCTTCATCGGCGGTTTTTCGGCAGCGACCGCAATGGTGATCGTCGCTTCGGTGGCCCTGTCGATCATGATTTCAAACGACATCGTCATGCCAATCTTCCTGCGGCAGAAGCTCCTCAACCGCTCGCCGCACCGGGACAACTTCGCCAAGACGCTGCTCAATATCCGCAGGACAGCGATCTTTGCGGTGATGCTGCTCGGATACGGTTATTACCGCGCCGCCGACAGCGCCACGGGACTAGCCTCCATCGGCCTCCTGGCTTTCGCCGCCATCGCCCAAATGGCGCCTGCTCTGTTCGGCGGACTGTTCTGGCGCCGTGCCAATGCCCGTGGCGCAATCGCGGGTCTGAGTTCAGGCTTTTTCGTCTGGGCCTACCTGCTGTTCCTGCCGAGCTTCGGCGGCCCCGACAATTCCGAGGTGGCAGCGACCATTCTCGGTTTTCTGTTCTCCGGCAGCACGGTGTTTAACGGTCCCGAGGCCGATCCTTTCGTCAATGCGGTCATTCTCAGCCTGCTCGTCAACAGCCTCGCATTTGTACTCGGCTCGCTCTCGCGCAATCCACGTCCGGTGGAACGCATCCAGTCCGGCATCTTCGTCAAGCGCCATTCAAAATCGCAATTTGCGACGCGAGGCTGGAAAACCCGTGTCAGCGTCGGCGATCTCAAAAGCGCGATCGCCCGCTATCTCGGCGAAGAGCGCATGCTACGGTCACTCGCCACCTATGAGAAGACGGCGGGCAGGAAACTCAATGACGACCAGCCGGCGGATATGGCGCTTATCCATTTCTCCGAACAGTTGCTCGGCAGTGCCATCGGCTCCTCCTCCGCCCGTCTGGTGCTCTCGATCATTCTGCAGAAAGCGGAAGATACCAGCGCGGATACGGCCTGGCTGCTCGATCAGGCGAGCGAGGCGCTGCAATATAATCAGGACATGCTCCAGACGGCGCTGGCGCAGATGGATCAGGGCATTGCCGTTTTCGACAGTTCGCAGCAGCTGACCATCTGGAACCGGCGTTTCCGCACCCTGCTGGACCTGCCGGAACAATTTGGCCAGGTGGGCGTGCCGTTAACCGAAATCGTTACCATGCTGCAGGAGCGCGGTGACATGCCTCCTGGCGATACGGATGAGCTGATCACCAGTTTCCTCACCATGGACCTGCCCTTCTCGCTGGTGTTGGCAGGCGGTGAGCGCATCATCGAGGTGCGCTCCAACACCATGCCGGACAAGGGCATCGTCGCCACCTTCACCGATATCACCCAACGCGTGGCGAGCGATCAGGCACTGAAACAGGCGAATGAAACGCTGGAGCAGCGGGTGGAGGAACGCACCGTCGAGCTGACCCGCGTCAACCGCGCGCTGGCGGAGGCGAGAGCCTCGGCCGATGAAGCCAATATCGGCAAGACGCGCTTCTTCGCCGCCGCCGGTCACGATATTCTACAGCCTCTGAATGCCGCGCGCCTCTATTCGTCCTCGCTGGTCGAACGGCTTGGTGCCTCAGGGGAAAGCGATCTCGTTCGCAATATCGATTCGGCGCTGGAATCGGTGGAAACCATTCTCGGCGCGGTTCTCGATATTTCCCGCCTCGACACCGGCTCGATGAAGGCGCGCATGACATCCGTGCCACTCAACGAGCTCCTGAAACGCATCGAGACCGATTTTGCACCCATGGCGCAGGAGAAGAACCTCGATCTCGTCGTTATGCCCACGTCGCTCACGGTTCGCTCTGACCCCAATCTGCTGAGGCGGCTGATACAGAACCTTGTTTCCAACGCCATCAAATATACGTTGGGGGGCAAGGTGATTGTCGGCGCGCGCCGCCGGGGCGGGGAAGTCGTCATTCAGGTGACGGATTCCGGCATCGGCATACCCGCCTCCAAATTCCGCACGGTCTTCAAGGAATTCGCCCGGCTGGACGAAGGGGCAAAAACGGCATCGGGCCTCGGGCTTGGCCTTTCCATCGTCGACCGGCTGTCGCGTATGCTGCATCATCCGGTGCAGCTCATTTCCACCCCCGGCAAGGGCACGACCTTCCGCATCCATCTGCCGCGCGAGGCGGACCGTCTTGCGCCTGTCAAGGCGGAGCGAGGGATAAGTCATCCTGCAGCAAGCGACCGTCTTCAGGGTATCCGGTTGCTGTGCATCGATAACGAGCCGAAAATCCTCGAGGGCATGACGCTGCTTTTGACGGGATGGGGTTGCGAGGTTTTGCCGGCGGGCTCCGTGGCGACACTGGAGGAACCCTTCCTCACTCTGGCCGCAGCGCCCGACATCATCATCGCCGACTATCATCTTGATGATGGCGACGGCATCAGCGCCATCCGCCTCATCAGGACATTTTACGGCAAGACGATCCCTGCCCTGCTGGTGACGGCGGATCGCAGCCCGGAAGTGCGTAGCGATGCCGAAAAATACGGGATTTCCGTGCAGCACAAGCCGGTCAAGCCTGCTGCGCTGCGTGCCTATATCAACCAGATATCCAGCACGGTCCGGGCAGCGGCCGAATAAAAACTCCCGGACCTTGCGATCCGGGAGCCGTATTGGCCTTCGAAAATGGAGATATCAGGCCGCCTGGTTGTAGCGATCCCGGCCGGTCGCCGAACCCTGCTCCATCTGGAACCGCTGTACGAGTTCGAGAAGTGCCTTGACCTCGCCTGACAGGATCATGCTGGCCGCGCTCGACTGTTCGGCAAGCGCTGCGTTCTGCTGCGTCATCTGGTCCATCTGGTTGACGGAGCTGTTGACGTTGTGAAGCGCGGACGACTGGTCCTGTGTCGCCGTCGCGATCGTTTCGACATGCTGGCTGACGGTAACGATCTGCTGGCTGATGGCGGAGAGAACGGTGCCCGCCTCCTGCACCAGCTTCGAACCGGAACTGACCTCATGGGTCGACTGGTTGATGAGCTGCTTGATTTCGCGGGCCGCGTCGGCGGAGCGCTGGGCGAGTTCGCGCACTTCCTGCGCCACGACGGCAAAGCCCTTGCCCGCTTCACCCGCGCGCGCTGCCTCGATGCCTGCGTTGAGCGCCAGAAGATTGGTCTGGAAGGCGATGTCGTCGATGACCTCGATGATCTGCTCGATCTTGCGCGAGGCGCCTTCGATGCGGCTCATGGCATCTACGGCATTGCTGACGACAGAACCGGAACTATCGGCGCTCTGTTTGGTGACGCGCACGGCCTCGTTGGCCTCCCGCGCCCGCTCTGCCGACGATCTGACGGTTGCGGTGATTTCCTCGACAGCGGCGGCGGTCTCCTCCAGCGAGGCGGCTTGATTTTCCGTACGCTTCGAAAGATCGACCGAGGACTGTTCGATTTCGAAGCCGCTATGCTGAATAACGAGCGTGCGTTCGCGGATCTGCCCCAGCGCGTCCCGCAGGTTGAGCAGGGATTCGTTGAAATCCGTGCGCAGCCGGTCGAGGCGGCCTGCAAAGGGCGTCTCGATCGTGCGGGTAAGATCGCCACGCGAAAGCCTGCCGAGGCCGGAGGCAATCTCACCGACCGCAAATTCGATCTGACTATCCATTTCCTGTTTTTCGGCGTCGTTGCGGTGACGTTCAGACTCGGCTGCAGAGCGCTCTTCAGCACTTTTCCCCTCGATCGCCAGCTTCTCAACCGCATTCTCGCGGAAAATCACCAGCGCGCGGGCAATGTTGCCGAATTCATTGGTATTGGTGGCGTAGGGGATCGGCGTATCGAGATTGCCATCCGAAAGGGATTTCACGGCATCGGTCAGCTTGCCAAGCGGCTGAAGCGTACGCTTGATGACGAAATAGGCGAGCAGTCCGACGCCGAGCATCGCAAGCGAACCACAGAGCAGCATCATGTCGCGCAGGCTGTAAATCTGGGCATCATAGACATCCATTGGGACGCCAACGAACAGAATGCCGACGGTTGCCCCGGTTTTGTTCGTAACGGGCATATAACCCGTCATATAGCTGGTGCCGAACAGCGTCGCGGTACCAAAATAGGACTCACCCTTGGAGACTTTTTCGAAGGCCGGATGATCGGTCGCAAGCTTGGTGCCCGCTGCTCTCTCACCCTTCTCGTTCTTCAGATTGGTAACCAGGCGAATGAAGTCGCCGCCCTTGGCTTCAAAGACGGTGGAGATGCCGCCATTGCCGGCTGCGGTGCGATCCACGAGATCATTGTCGCGCATCGTTCCGATGCTGGCGCGGCCCACACTCTTGAGGTCACCATCCACCATTTCGAGGGCAACACCGCCGACCTTCAGTTCGTAGAGGATCGCCATGCTACGCATTGCGCTGTGCGTATCACGCAACGCCGTGGTGATGATGTTGTCCTTCAAGCGAACATAGGTCGAAAAACCAACGGCCGCCACGCTGAGCGCGATCAGGCCGATCGTCAATGCGACGACCTTGCCAGCAACGGACTTAAAGAGCCGGTTGTGCATGAAACAGTTCCCCCAAGCCAAACTTATAAAAGTTCTAGTTGGCAACTGTTAAAAAACCGCGAAGCGCCGATGGTGCCTTTTAGGAGCGTGCGGAAGTCCAGCGAGCCTTCTGCGCGCATAAGGTGGACGGGAGAACCCGTCCCATCAATGGATGTAACCGAGCCTGATCGCTTTGGCGATCGCCTGGATGCGGTTAACGGAATCGAGCTTGATTGTCGCCGAACCGAGATAGGCATTGACGGTGTGGACGGAAAGGCCGAGCTTGACCGCGATTTCTTCGCTGATACGGCCATCCCCCGCCAGCTGCAGGCAGGCAATTTCTCTCTCGCTCAAGGCTTCCGAGGGGGCGACCTTACGCTCGTCGAGCGCCAGCATATCCACCATGATTTCGCAGCACTTGATATGCTGCTCGATTACGACCTCATTGTCGAGAATGAGATTGGTGCCGCAGAACACGATATAGCCGTTGCCGATGGTGCCGAGCCGCACCGGCAGAGCCAGCCCCGCATAGGGCACTGTGTCGTTCTCGATACGCCGCAAAAGTGCCGGCACATCGGGAAGATCGGCGAAGCCGCCGGCGTTCTTGTTGCGCCAGATGACCGGCAAAAGCGATGTCTCGATATGGTCGAGAAGAATGTCGCCGACGGCGCGGATGAACTGCGCGCTCTGTTCTGCGGCATTCATGCCCCAGTTTTCCAGCTCGCAGGTCATCTTCTTCTTGTTCGGGAAACCGGAAGCGGCAGCCTTCGTCACCACGAAGTTGCGCGCACCAACCAGTTTTTGCATGGCGACCAGCTTCGGAAACAAATCCGAGCGGCTCGTCACAACGGGACTGCGGTAAAACATGCCCATATGACCTGTTCCCTCATTGTCTTTCGTCTGTACCATCCGTCCGACCATTATACGAGGTTGTTGCGCACGGCGTAGGCAATTGCCTCCGAGCGGGTTTTTGTCGCGGTTTTACGCATCACGCTTGTGATGTAATTATTGATCGTATTGCGTGAAATGCCAAGGATCATCGCAATTTCATCGCTCGTCTTGCCTTCGGCAATCCAGAACAAGCACTCGAGCTCACGTTCGGTGAGATCAATATCGCGCACTGTCTTCGCTTCGCTGGCGATGCCGAAGCTGACGCAATAACCCGTCAGCAGGGCGATTTCCCGCAGTCTTTCCGGCGAAGGCACTGCTTCTTCCGGAAACAGCAGCAGAAGGGAAAGGCGGATGCGGCCCACGCAGAAGGAAAGTGCCGAATATTGCCTGTCGATGCCATAGGGTACCGAAACGTCGTCGGGCAGGAGAAGCAATCGCGGCTGCAGAAGCGAAAGGCATTTCTCCATTTCGCTCGACCGGTTCTGGCTGTTGGTGAGTTCAATGCCAAGCCTGCGGACCAGATCGAAAGGCCAGTCCGATGTGACGATGAATTTCAGCCCGGTTTCTTCGAGAAGGTCATCCCGCGCCAGCAGATAATGCGAGGCGCCGGCATAGGTTACGAGCAGATCCAGCGCGCCTGCAACGTTACCGGCAGCAGCCGTGGCTGCGACGTTTTTAGCAAGCTGATCGCGCGGCAAGGGCTTACCCATGCCCTCCATAGGCTTGGCAGACAGCCTGCGGATATCAACATCGACTTTCAATCGCCTACGCCCTCTTGCTCCCAGTGGGAGATTATACCTCGGGATGGAATCATTCCATTCGAGTAGCTTACCAAAATGGGACGGCAAGCCCCCGGAGACCGAATCACTTCATTTTATGGAACGGACTGGGATTTGCCATTACCTGACACCAGCCTTTCCACGTATTTCACAGTTCGTCTATTGCTAAAAAAACATACTGAAAAGCTGTTCAATCCATAAACGGCATTCTCAGCCAATTCCCAGCAAACTGTATCGTTGCTGAATTTTTTGTAAACACTGTCCCGAAAGGAGATTGCCACGATGCGCCCGCCAAGCATAGCAAAAACCCCAGAAACGGAAAAAAGGCCGGGTAAAACCGGCCTTTTTATCATTATGCTGCTTTTTCCACAGCCCATTTGCGCAAAATCTTGGCGGCTCTTTCCTCGCTGATTTCCACCATGCGGGAGAGCCTGCGTTCGGGCCCTTCGCGAACCCGGCGGTTGAATGTGCCCTCGCCATCGCCGCCCGCCAGAAGATCGTCGGTGCTGTCGAAACCAAAATCCGCCCCGAAACCTTCCATAAGACCGCCTGCGCCCGCCTCCATGCCCGGAGAGAAATCCGGCAATTCGAGACCGGCAGACTCCTGGCTCAGCTGAGCCGCAGCCGAACCATTGGCGGTGACCGTGCGAACCAGAGGGCGTACACCGAGCCAGATGACAAGGAAGGCGACGGCGACGAAGGCAAGCGAATTGATGATGCCGGCGGAATTGCGGCTCAGCACTTCCATAACGCCCGGGCCGGCGGCAGCTTCATCGAGCAGCTGCGTTTCGAGGAAGTCCATCGCCGTCAGGGTGACCATGTCGCCACGGTCGGAGGAAATGCCAGCGGCCGAAGTGACGATCTTCTGCATTTCCGCAAGATAGGCGTCGACCTTGGCCTGATCGGCTGGTTCGCCGACCATCTTGGCAATGCGGCCCTTGTTGACGACCACAGCAACCGAAATCTTCTCGACGGTATAGCCGTTCTTGACCGTAGCGACCGTCTTGGAATTGATCTCGTAGTTAGTCTGCTCTTCCTTCTTGGCCGACTGATCGGAAGACTGCGGGCCGCCGCCGCCGCCCTGCGGCGCTGCCTGCGGCACGTTCTGTTCCACGGTCGCGGCCGTGTCCGGCTGCGTTTCCTGGGACTTCTGGTCTTCCTTCACCGTGCGAACGGAGCGCTCCACTCGCGATTCCGGATCATAGACGGTTTCCTGGATTTGGCGGCTGTCAGTATTGATCTGCGCCGTGACGCTGGAGCGGAAATTGTCCATGCCGAGGAAGGGCGCGAGCGCCTTGTCGATATTGGTTTCAATTTCCTGCTGAACATTCTGTGCCAGCGTCAGCGAGCGGTTCATGGCAGCATTGGTGACATCGTCGCCGGAAGCCAGGAGTTGGCCGGTGGAATCAAGCAATGTCACGTCATCGACTTCGAGGCCGGGAACGGCCGAGGCGACGAGGTGACGAATGGAGGCGGACGCCTTGCGGCCGGCGGATGCGTTCGCACGGATCATGACCGATGCGGTGGGCTTCTGTTCGCCACGGCGGAAATTGCCGACGTCAGGCATGACGATATGGACGCGTGCGGCCGCGATCCCGTCGATCTGCTGGATGGAACGGCTGATCTCGCCCTCAAGCGCGCGAACGCGTGTCACTTCCTGCATGAAGGAGGTCAGGCCGAGAGAACCGACATTGTCGAAAAGCTCATAACCCGCATTGGCACTGTCAGGCAGGCCGCGTTCGGCAAGAAGCAGCCGTGCCTTGCTGGTGAGCCCTACGGGAACCTGGAGGCTGGAACCGTCTGTTCCCACCTGGAAGTCCAGTCCTGCTTCGGCAAGCGCAATGCTGATCTTGTTAACGTCACCTTTTTCAAGCCCTACATAGAGCGTTTCATAGGCAGGACGGTTCACATAAAGAGCTGCAGCGAGGATAATGGCCATGGACAATACGCCCACGCCGCCCAGCATCAGCAGCCGCGTCTGGCCCAGCGCCGCGACATTCTTCAAGACCTGAGGGATTTGATTTAACAGATTCATTCTGTTCCGCACCGTCATTCATAGAGTCCGAGACCTTTTGGCCCCGTAATGACAATAGGGTGCGAAGCTTGCGCGAGCGTTGCCTTTCTCCGCATTCAGCGAAGGAAGGAACAGCCGGAATATGCTCTAGAACAGGTCGAAGTCTCCGGAAGCCTTGTCCAGCGGCTGGGAATGGCCGTGACGGAAGGCGGCGCCCAGCGCCTTCTGCATTTCGGCAAGCTTGACCAGGCTTAACGCCGTGGAGACATCCACGAACCAGTCTCCGGGAATGGAGCCGGTGATGGTGTCGATGAATTCTGCAAGACCGCGGGTCTTCTGGACTGCGAGATCAATGCCCTGCAGCAGCTTTACGCCTTCGCTGGACAATTGACCGCTGGTCACCTCCAGCAACTGCGGCTCGATGCGCTCGATAAGATAGGCGACGTCGTGCAGTTCCGATACCACCCGCATCAGCACATCCGGCAGGGCTTCTTCGAACGGAGTGGCGGCGGTGTGCTCTGCAAGCTGCATTGGAAACTCCGTGACTAGAAAAATTCGATATCGTTGGCGACGGGTTTGGGTGCCGGCACCGGACGCGTTTCCATGGCAACCGTCTTCTGGGTTTCCGCGCCGCTGAGGGGATGCTGACGTGCGCGACCGGAGACCGGCCAGAATTCGATCTTGCGGCCGTGATCCCCGCCGGTGGAGGAACTTATGACCGGAATGCCTTCATCCTTCAGAAACTGCATGGCGAAGATGGCGTTCTGTTCACCGACATTGGAGAAGCTGGCGATCGTTTTCGCACCGCCGAAAACCTTGGCTTCCAGACGATCGCGGCGGGCGCCCTGCTTCAAAAGGCCGTTGATCAGCAATTCCATGAGATGCACGCCATAACGTGTCGCATCTCCTCCGGTCACACTACCCGTTCCCGGCAGCAGAAAGTGGTTCATTCCTCCGACGCCGGCAACGGGATCTCTCAGACAGGCAGCCACGCACGAGCCGAGTATCGTCGTCATCACCACGTCGGGATCGCTGACGACCTTATACTCGCCCTGAATGATATGTACGCGCTTGGCCGCAGCTTCGATCATTTCAGCGATCCGAAAACCGCCTCGATGGCTGCACGCATCTTGTCGATGGTGAAGGGCTTGGCCAGCACGTTGTTTGCGCCGAGCTGCGCTGCTTTCTGCACCAGCGCACGGTCGCCCTGCGCGGTCAGAATGATGAAAGCGGCCTTCTTGGTGGTCGGGTTGGCCCTGACGGCGTGCAGGAAACCGAGGCCATCCATCTTCGGCATGTTGAAATCGGAAATGACGAGATGATGGGGCTGCTGCTCCATGATCTTCATTCCCTGCTCGCCGTCACCGGCGGCGGTGATCTGCTTGAAGCCGAGCTGTGTCAGCGCATCGCTGAGGAGCAACCGGCTGGTCACCTGATCGTCAACGATCAGAACTTTGATCTTTTCTGCGAGAGACATTAGTCAGCACCTTCTTTGCGGGCAGTGGTTAGTTTCAGGATTTCTTCGCCGATGGAAGCCAACGGCAATTGCTGCTCTACCGCGCCAAGCTCATAGGCCACGCGGGGCATACCATAGACGACACATGTTTTTTCGTTCTGGCCGACGGTGCGCGCACCGGCGTGGCGCATCTTCAAAAGTCCAGCCGCGCCATCGCGGCCCATGCCGGTGAGAATGACGCCGACGGCATTGCGTCCGGCAAGTTCGGCCACCGAATCAAACAGCACATCGACGGAGGGGCGATGGCCGTTGACGGGATCGCGTTCGATAAGGCGGCAGCAGGGTGCTGCCCGGTTGGCGATCTGCAAATGGCGTTCGCCGCCCGGCGCGAGGTAGATCTTGCCGGTCTGCAGGCGTGCGCCGTCCGTCGCCTCTTCGACCACCGGGGCGCAGATGCGGTTCAGCCTTTCCGCGAAACTCTTGGTAAAGGTCGGCGGCATGTGCTGGGTAATCACGGTCGGCGGGCAATTGGCCGGGAACTTCTGGAGTACCGCGATCAGCGCTTCGACGCCACCCGTGGAAGAGCCGATGGCCACGACCTTGCGGCCCGCCCGATAGTCGCTCATCGGAACCGGCTGCGCCACGGCGGCGGCTTCCGGCCGGGCTGCACGGTAGGCGGCATGTTGCGAGCGGGCGGCGGCCTTCACCTTGTCGGCCAGATCGCCGAAGGGGCGCGCATCACCTGGGGCAGGCTTGCCAACACAGTCGAAAGCACCAATTTCTAGTGCGGCCAGCGAAGCATCCGCACCGCGATGGGTCAGCGACGAGACCATGATGACCGGCATGGGGCGCAGCCGCATGATCTTTTCGAGAAATTCCAGTCCGTTCATCTCCGGCATCTCGATATCGAGCGTCACGACATCGGGATTGAGCTGCTTGATGGCGGCACGTGCTTCCATGGCGTTACCGGCCTGGCCAACGACCTCGACTTCCGGATCGGCTTTGAGGACGGCGGAGATCAGGCCACGCATGGTGGGAGAGTCGTCAACGACCAGGACCCGTGCGAGTGCGCTCATGCCTTCCTCCCGGACGTGTGACCAATGAAGCGGTAGGTGGTGATGCCCGTATTGTCGAACAGGTTCTTGGCGTCACCGGAGACGCGTTCGGAATGGCCAATATAAAGATGACCACCTTCCGGCAGCAGCCCGGCGAAACGCGACCAGATGCGAGTCTGCGTCGGCTCGTCAAAATAGATGACGACATTGCGGCAGAAGATGACGTCGAAATTGCCCTTGAAGGGCCATTGCGTCATCAGGTTCAGCTCGTTGAAGGTGATGAGGCGCTTGACCTTGTCATCAATGCGGAACTTGCGGCGACCACCGGCATCGACCTCCGTGAACCATTGCTTACGCATGGCGGGCGACACGGTTTCAAGAGCATTGTCGTCGTAAACGCCGGCCCGGGCCTGCGCCAGAATTTTCGGATCGATATCGGTGGCAAGAATCTTGAAGTCGTAGTCAGCCGCATTCGGGAACATGGCGAGCACGGTAAGCGCAATCGAGTAGGGCTCCTGCCCATCGGAACAGGCAGCCGACCAGATGCGTGCGCGCCCGCCGCTCTTTGCGCGGGCGATAAGGCCCGGGAGGACCTCGTCACGAAGATGTTCGAAATGGTGGTTTTCACGGAAGAAGCGGGTGAAATTCGTCGTCAGGTGCGACAGCATTTCCCGACGCGGCTGCGCACCTTCGGGTGAAGACACCAGTGCGCAATATTCGCGGAAACCGGAAAGGCCGAGATTGCGAATATGTTTCGAAAGGCGGGAATAGACCAGCGATGCCTTGGTGTCATTTAGATAGATGCCGGCATCGGCGTAGATCATCGCAGCGATTTCCGAGAGGTCGCGTCTCGTCAGCGGGTATTCACCGCTGGCAAGAACCTCGTCGGGAGACTGGCGCTGGTCGCTGAAATTAGGTGCTGCCATGGATGATCCGCTTTCAACCCGTCGCCGCGAGCGACATTTCCTGCTTCAGGGGCTGTCCGCGCGAGGCGCTGACGATGGCGTCCACATCCAGAATGAGCGCAACGCGCCCGTCACCCAAAATAGTGGCGGCAGCAATGCCCGGTACATGGGTATAGTTGGCTTCCAACGACTTGATGACGACCTGACGCTGGCCCTGGATGGCGTCAACCATCAGCGCACGCTGGCCGCCGCCTTCCGATTCCACCAGAAGCGCGACGCCTTCGACCGGATCGGCCTGGGTGGGGCGGAAGTTCAGGACGCGGCCGACATCAACGAGCGGGCAGAAGGAATTGCGGATGGAGATCAGCCGCTGGTTGGCGCCAAAGGAGTGAATATTCTTCGCTTCCGGCTGCAGGGTTTCCACGATCGCGGTCAGCGGCACGACCAGTGTCTGGCCGGCAACCGTGACCACCATGCCGTCAAGAACGGCAAGCGTCAGCGGCAGGCTCATGGTGAAGGTCGAGCCATGGCCGGGGCGCGAGGAGATGCTGATGCGGCCGCCAAGCGCCTGAATGGAACGCTTGACCACATCCATGCCGACACCGCGACCGGAGATGTCGGAAATCTTGTCGGCCGTGGAGAAGCCCGGAGCGAAGATCAGATTGTCGATCTCCTCATCCGTCAGGTTCGCATCGGCGGCGATCAGATCGTTGTCGATTGCCTTCTGGCGGACGCGCTCACGGTTGATGCCGGCGCCATCGTCCTGCAGCTCGATCAGGATGCGGCCCGAGCGATGCTTGGCCGAAAGCTTGATGGTGCCTTCCGGGTTCTTGCCCGCCGCTTCGCGTTTTTCCGGCGTTTCGATACCGTGGTCGACGGCATTGCGGATCATGTGCGTCAGCGGTTCGGCCAGCTTGTCGATGACCGTCTTGTCAACTTCGGTGTTCTCACCTTCGGTGACGAGGCGGATCTGCTTGCCGATCATGTCTGCGACTTCACGGACGATACGCGACATGCGCTGGAAGACAGGCTTCACCGGCTGCGCGCGGATGGCCATGACGCTGTCCTGGATTTCGCGCGTCAGCTGCTGCAGCTCGTCCAGCCCCATATTGACGGCGGACGTGCCGCTGGCATCGTTTTCGATAACGCTCTGCGACAGCATTGCCTGATTGATGACGAGCTCGCCGACGAGGTTGATCAGGCGATCAACGCGATCGAGATCGACGCGGATGGTTTGGCCGGCGCTCGCATTGGCGGCAGCGTTGGCATTTGCCTGCGCCGCTGCAGGCGCTGCCGCCGCGTCGCGCTTCTCGATCGCGGCATTGACACTCTGGGCGATCTGCGTCGTCGCGACGGCGGCCTCGACGGTCGCGGCAACGAAAGATTCTTCCACCACGGCTGCTTCGACGGCGGGCTGTTCTTCCGGCCCGTCATCGAGAGCAGACAGATCGAACGGAACCGGGATCATCGGCAGTTCTTCCTCATCCGCGGCCGCATCCGAAACGTCAGGGGTGATTTCGAGATCACAGTCCCATTCGGCAAATTCGAAGACGCTGCGGATCCCTTCCTCACCCTTTTCGGTGGCGATGGAAATCGTCCACGAAAGATAGGAGGCTTCAGGATCGAGCTTGTCGAGCGCCGGCAGTTCGGACATGTCGCAGTTAACGCTCATGTCACCGATGCGCGCGAGATCGCGCAGCAGAAGTGCTGCCTCATTGCCCTTGGAATAAAGCGATGCGTGCGGCTTGAACGTGATCTGGAAGGTCGGCACCTCCATCAGCGGCGTCGTCTCGTCGGCAAAATCGGAGAAAGAGAAAGGGATCGGCTCGAAGCCGCTTTCATCCGTCGGTTTGACCTTGACGGGTTCCGGCGCCTTAACAGCGACGGGAGCCGGTGAGGATGCCGGAACGGCTTCGCCATTGGCCAGCGCTTCCAGCTCCTTGACGAGGCCACGGGTACGACTTTCATCGACGCTCCCGCCGTCCCTTGCGGCATTGGTCAGGTCCGCCAGCACGTCGGCGGAACGCAGCATAACCTTCAGGACGTCCTGTGTCGGTTCCAGCTTGTTGGAACGGACGCAGTCGAGCGTCGTTTCAAAAACGTGAGCGAAGGCCACGAGATCATCGAGACCGAAGGCCCCTGCCCCGCCCTTGATGGAATGAACGGCTCGGAAAACGGCATTGACGGTTTCCGGATCACGGTCGCCGTCATTCAATTTAAGAAGCCCGGATTCCAGTTCTGCGAGCTGTTCTTCGCATTCCTGGAAAAAGATTTCCTTGATTTCGTTCATATCCATCGTGAAATGTCCTGTATCAGGCAGTTACGCGCTCAATGGCATCGATGAGTTTTGCGGGATCGAAAGGCTTGACGATCCAACCCGTTGCACCGGCCTGCCGGGCGCGGTTCTTCTTCTCTGCATCGCTTTCGGTCGTCAGAACGAGGATCGGGATCGCCCGGTACTTTTCGTTGCGACGCACGCCCTCGATGAAGCCGAAACCGTCGAGACGCGGCATGTTGATGTCGGTCACGATGACATCCGGGTTGCTCTGTTCCAGCACTTCCAGACCCTCGATGCCGTCCTCGGCCTGAATGGTCTCGAAACCGGCATTGTTAAGGGTGACCAGGAGCATGTTCCTGATCGTTCTGGAATCATCCACGGTGAGAACTTTTTTCTTCACTTTTGCATCTCCTTGGGGAGCAAATGGTCGATATCGACGCCTATCAGTTTCATGGTCTTGTCGAATGCATCGGAAACCCTTGCGAAACCAAAGGGTTTGCCATCCTCTTCCCAGGATTTCGCGCCGGCCATGAGGACCTGGGCGCACAGCGCGCCGATGCGCTCCACCTCAGACGCATCGACGGACAAGGGTGCTCCTCTCAGCGTCATCAGCTTGCCGTGCAGGGCCGATGCTTCGTTGAGATCCAGCACCGGTGACAGTTTCAGCGTCGCCTCAGCTGCTTTTCTGGCTGCCATTACATGACTCCCTGGCGCTTGACTTGTTGGTAATACTGGCCGTTCTCCGTACGGTTATCCGCACGGGCCATAAATGATGAGTGCTGCCGATCCGCACCGGCGGCGGCAGCGAAATGTTCCTGGCGGGCAATACGAAATTCGCGCACGGTCCGGCCGAGTTCCAGAATGACGGTATGAAGCTCGTCGGCCTCGGAGACGCAGGCATTGCTATCGGCCACATTTCGACCGGCATCCCTTTGCTGCTCGACGATATCGGCAGTGACCGATTGCAGTTCGCCGGCATGATCGGCGGTGCGGCGCGAGACCTCCACGATCATGTCGTTGATGCCCGACACCTGCTTGACCACGCCGTCAATCGCCTCCTGCGTGCGATTGACCATACGCACGCCGCCTTCGACCTGGGTCTTCGTGGTGACGACGAGGCTCTTGATCTCTCTTGCGGCATCGGCGGAACGCTGGGCCAGTGCCCTGACTTCCTGCGCGACGACGGCGAAACCACGACCGCTTTCGCCCGCTCGCGCCGCCTCGATGCCGGCATTGAGGGCGAGAAGGTTGGTCTGGAAGGCGATCTCGTCGATGGTGCCGATGATCCGGCCGATCTGTTCGGCCGACTGTTCGATGTCAGACATGGCGTCGATCGCCTCGCCGATCGCCCTGCCGCTTTCGACCGCCGCGTCGCGGGCGCTGGACACTGCCTTTTCCGTCGCCGAAATGCGCGCACCGTTTTCAGCCACGCTCGCAATCATCGCCTGAAGTGCCCGGGACGTCTCGGCAAGCGCTTCGGCCTGCTGGTGCGAACGCTCAGCGATGGAACGACCGAGATCGGCAAAACGTGCGCTCAACGCCTCGGCCTCGCCGACACCGTTCTGAGCTGATACTAACGACGCGCCGATCGTCGCGAGCGCCGTATTGAAGGTTGCCGCAACATCCCGATAGGCATCGGGGATGTCACCGTCGATACGAGCCTGCAAATCGCCCGCCGCAAAAGCCGTCAGCGCCGCGCCGAGCAGGCTTGCCGCTTCAGCGCGGTCATTGTCGCGCTGTTCCTGAAGTTCGCGGCCATGGCGCAGGCGCAGTTCATTAAAGCGCAACGATACGGCGATCTCGGTATCGACCATCACCAGACGGACGACGTTCTTCACGGCTTCCGCCAGTTCACGGCTCTTTTTGCGGTTGCCGGGCAGGATGGAACGCGGCGCATGTTCGGCCACCAGCCCGCCAAGCAGATGCTCCAGAACGACGGCGTGACTGGCGATCTGCCAACGCGGATCGAGACCCATGCGGCTGGCGTTGTCGGAAAGAACCTTCACCCGTTCGGCATAAAGCGCATCGAAACGTGCATCCGTCAGCACGCTCCAGTGCGAGGATTGCAGATCATGCAGCCGGTCGAGCTGGTTTTCGCTTTCGAAGGATGGCGAACAGTCCGGCATGGACTGGAAACGGGTCATCACGTCGCGCAGGCCGGCCTTGACGTAAGGCTCCAGCATGCCGCGGTAGCTGCGCAGAAAATCGGATTGCGTTTCATCGAGGCCGGCAAAACGCAGCCGTCCCGCCAGGCTTCCGCCTGCCGATCTGCGCGCTTGATCTGATGGCAAGTCCTGCCCCAACCGACGTCCCCAACAACATGACGGCCGGTAAACCCGGCCGAATTGGCCAAGGTTCAGAA